>NZ_CP120678.1:1638251-1985168 GCF_030273445.1 Selenobaculum gibii | reverse complement strand
CCATGGAACTAAGGTCGGTATTGGAACGGCGATTACGACTCGGCTGTATGAACTGCTTCGTGATGCGGATGTAGACTTTGTGCAGGCAGCTCAAAAAGCTAAAGCGTTTGATGTAGCCAAGTGGAAGGCGGATGTCGAAACATATTATCGTCAATGCAGTCCGGAAATTTTAGCATTGAGCGAAAAAGATGGGCGAAATTCATTGACGAATCGGTTGGAACGTCTACAAACGATTGAAAAGCATTGGCAAGAAATCCATGAAGTATGTACTGATATTGTGTCCTCTGAAAAGATTAAGGAAATTTTGTATAGTGCCAATGCTCCAGTCAATCCGCAGAATGTTGGGATTGATTGTAAGATGGCAGTAGATGCCATTCGTATGGCAAAAGAAGTTCGGAATCGGTATACGATTCTGGGGCTGTTGGCGGATTTAGGGATGCTTGATCAATTTTCTGAGAAAATTGGCAAGGAATTAAAATAAAGTAGACTTGATTTGGGTGGAGTTTTCACTCCACCTAAATCTTAGCCGACCTTATCCAGTCGCTTAGCTGCTTGCTTGTGCTCTGGAGTTACTCCCACTTATAGAAGTTGGAAGTCTGTAAAGCCACGAACCCAAATCTTTGATTTTGTGTGAATCGCTTATTTCGATAAATGAGCAGGATCAAATTGGCGTGGTATTAAAAAAACGGAAAAAGGGGTGTAGAGCCTTTATGAAGAGTATTGGAGAAATTAAGGCTTTTTTATTGGATATGGATGGCACGATCAATCTTGGACAGAGTTTGCTGCCTGGAGCAAAAGAGTTCATCGACTATTTAAAAGAGAGTGGTCGGGAATATCTGTTTCTTACGAATAATTCCTCTAAGGACAGCGCGCATTATGTGAAAAAAATGCGTCATTTAGGAATTAAGTGCGATGTTGAAAATATATTGACATCAGGGGATGCTACCATCAGCTATCTTTACAGCCTAAAGCCAAAGGCGAGAGTCTTTCTTATGGGAACTCCGGAGCTGGAAATGGAGTTTCAAAAATATGGCTTTGTTTTGACTGATAAAAATCCGGATTTTGTAATTTTGGGTTTTGATATGACGCTGACTTATGAAAAGATTGTTAAAGGTTGTAATTTCATCCGTCAAGGGGTCACCTATATTGCGACGCATCCGGATTTCAACTGTCCGGTAGAAAATGGCTATATTCCCGATACGGGAGCGATGATGGAGCTCATCAAGGCTTCTACCGGGAAAATGCCGCAGGTCATCGGCAAGCCGAATAAGGAAATCATTGAAAGTGCATTTCGAAAAATGAAGCAGCATAATCGAGATGAAGTTGCTATGGTTGGCGACAGAGTTTACACGGACATCAAGACCGGTGAAAATGCGGGAATTACTTCTATTTTGGTTTTGTCTGGGGAATCGACGGTTGAGGATCTTGATAAATATGGAGTTAAGGCAAATTTTATTTTCGATGGTGTAGGGGATATCTGCAAACAATTAAAAGAATACGATGCTCTGGGAAAATAAACAGGGTGAAAAATGTGCTGCCGGTCATTTATTCGATCGGCAGTACATTTTGAAGGGAGAGTTTATATGTTCGATTATCAAATAGAGAGAAATAAAGAACAGGATATAAAAGCGGTGAATGCTATTCGAATACTGGCTGCTGACAGCGTGCAAAAAGCAAAATCGGGACATCCGGGAATGGTGCTTGGCAGTGCTTCTATGGCATATGAGCTGTGGGGGTATCATATGAAACACAATCCGAAGAATCCAAAATGGGAGAACCGAGATCGTTTTGTACTTTCTGCCGGACATGGTTCGATGCTCTTGTATTCATTGCTACACCTGTTTGGCTATGGGCTGCAAATCGAAGATTTAAAGAAGTTTCGTCAGGATGGTTCCCTTACTCCAGGGCATCCGGAATATGGACATACGGTTGGCGTCGAAGCGACGACCGGGCCGCTCGGTGCAGGAATGGGGATGGCCGTTGGTATGGCAATAGCGGAAGCACATTTGGCTGCCACGTTTAACAAAGCGGATTTTCCAATCGTAGATCACTATACTTTTGTGCTAGGCGGAGATGGTTGTATGATGGAAGGAATCTCATCAGAAGCATTTTCGCTTGCTGGAACTTTAGGACTCCACAAGCTAATCGTATTCTATGACAGTAATCGAATTTCAATCGAAGGCAGTACGGATATCGCTTTTACAGAGAATGTTCAAAAACGTATGGAAGCCTTTGGATTTCAGACAATTACCGTTGAAGATGGCAACGATCTCGAAGCGATCGGAGCGGCAATTGAAGCGGCAAAAGCAGATACGAAGCATCCATCCTTTATCACGGTAAAAACGCAGATTGGTTATGGCTGTCCGGCAAAACAAGGAAAATCTAGTGCTCACGGCGAACCGCTCGGCGAAGAAAATATCAAAGCCTTAAGAGAAAAGCTTGGCTGGAAAAGTCAAGAAGCCTTTTCTATACCGGAAGATGTATATGCGCGGTATCAGTGCCTTGCGCAAAACGGTGAACAAAAAGAAGCTGTATGGAACGAACTGTTTGCTGCCTATAGTGAGCAATATCCAGCAGAACAAGTACGCTGGAAAAAATATCATGGAGATGTTGATGCAAAAGCACTGCTCGAAGACAAGGAATTTTGGGCGTATGAAAAAAAGGAACAGGCGACAAGAAATCTATCGAGCATCATGATTAATCGCCTCAAAGAGCGGTTGGAAAATCTGATTGGCGGCAGTGCTGACCTCGCCCCATCAAATAAAAGTTATATGAAAGATGGAGGCGATTTTGGAAAAGAAAACTATCGGGGGCGTAACCTACATTTTGGCGTAAGAGAACTTGCTATGGCGGCAATCGGCAACGGCATCGCATTGCATGGCGGTCTCAAAACGTATATCGCGACCTTTTTTGTATTTAGCGACTATATGAAACCGATGGCTCGGCTGGCAGCATTGATGGAACTTCCCGTGGTCTATGTATTGACGCATGACAGCATTGGAGTCGGTGAAGATGGAGCAACTCATGAACCAATCGAACAACTGGCAATGCTGAGGGCTATGCCGAATTTCCAAGTATTTCGACCGGCAGATGCAACAGAAACAGCCGTGGGGTGGTATTTGGCAGTGACGAGTAAGAAAACGCCGACGGCATTGGTACTTACCCGGCAGAATTTGCCACAGCTTGCCGACAGTAGTCAAGAAGCATTGAAAGGTGCGTATATTATAGCTGATGCAAAAAAAGAGCAGGCCGATGGAATATTAATCGCCAGCGGATCGGAAGTGTCGTTGGCAATGGCGGCAAAAGCGGAATTGGAAAAGGAAAATATAGATGTGCGCGTTGTGAGTATGCCATGTATGGAGTTGTTTGAACAGCAGGACGAAGTTTACAAAGAAAAAATCCTTCCCCGAGGAATTCGAAGCAGGGTGGCAATTGAAACCGGAACTGATTTTGGATGGGGCAAATACACGGGAATTGATGGAGCAAACGTTACGATGCAGGGGTTCGGTGCATCAGCTCCGCCAGAGATATTGTTTAAAAAGTATGGATTTACGATAGAAAATGTTGTAAAAATTATGAAAAAGGTACATGATAAAAATAGAAAGCAAATATGATTTTGCAAAGTGAACTTAGCTTATAAACAAGGCTGTTTTGGTAGGAGTTTTAACTTCCATTAAAAGCAGACACGTAATCAAGGGGCTTACGAGGTCTTTACTTCCGTATGAAGAGGCGAGGATTATAAGCGATGAACAAAATTCTTGCGAACATAGTGTGAGCAGAAGAATTTGTGTGAATTGCCTAGTCTTTTAGTAGACTCCGTTAGTCATCGGATAAATGGCGGTGAGAAAATGGATAAAAAAACGATTCGAAAGATTGGGATACTGACCAGTGGCGGAGATGCTCCTGGGATGAATGCAGCGGTTCGTGCGGCGGTTCGTACCGCAATTGGTTTTGATATGGAAGTCATAGGAATAAAACGCGGTTATAACGGGCTGATTCATGGAGATTTTATTGCGTTGGATGCAGGTGCTGTCGGTGATATGATACAGCGTGGCGGAACGTTTCTTTATACAGCTCGCTGCATGGAATTCATGGAAGAAGCAGGTCAAAAGAAAGCCTTTGAAATGGCAAAGAAGCATGGAATTGAAGGAATAGTCGTTATCGGCGGTGATGGCTCTTTCCGCGGGGCAGAAAAACTTAGTGCAATGGGATTGCCGACCGTTGGGATTCCGGGAACAATTGATAATGATATCGTATGTACGGAATACACGATTGGCTATGACACAGCCTGCAATATCGGAATGGAAGCGATTGATCGGCTGCGTGATACGGCGCAGAGCCATGAAAAATGCAGCTTGATTGAAGTCATGGGGAGAAAGGCAGGTCATTTGGCGCTTGAAGTTGGAATTGCAGCCGGGGCGAGCGCGATATTGGTGCCGGAAAAAGAATACGATATAAAGAACGAAATTTGCCGCAATATTACAGAGGGACAAAAAAAGGGGCGGACACATCATATCATTATCATGGCGGAAGGATGCAGAGATAAAGTCCAGGATGTTGCTGAAATAATAGAAAAAGAAACGGGGATTAGTACGCGCGTAACGGTCCTTGGTCACATCCAGCGCGGCGGAGCACCGACGGTAAGGGATCGAGTCGTAGCAACGCGGATGGGGTATTTTGCAGTTGAACTTTTACGCGCGGGACGGGGAAATCGGCTCGTAGCGATGAAAGGTAATGCGTTGACGGACTATAACATAAACGAAGGGCTCATGATGAAAAAGTCTATTGACGAAACATTATATACGATTTGCCAGACGGTTGCACGATAAGTGAAGATATAGGCATCGGACTTATTGTGACGTATATGGTCGTTGTCCAGTATAGTACGAAAAGAATGATTGAATTGATAAGGAATAGAGCTACTGATTAAGAGTCAGTAGCTCTATTCCTTTTATAAGAGAAAAAATAGAAAGAATAATATGACAATTACAAAACTTGTTCAGTAAAAGGAAAGTAATAAAAGTATAACTCTAAAAAGGTCTTGAATAAAAGGAGCGAGTTTCAATTGTGATTAATAGAAGAGAGTTGCAAAAACGGTTTCTATTTATGAATTAAAACAGATAAATATGGAAATAATTGATATTATTATCATGACTATTTTGACCTGTATGAAATTTATAGGAGAAGACGAAAATCAGAGTAAAATGGGGTAATAATTATGTTGACCGGATTTTTAGGAATTGATTCAATAAGAGTGAATGTAGATTGTAAAGATTGGAAGGGAGCAGTAAAAGCAGGATGCGAGTTACTTCTAAAAAAAGGATATATAGAATCAAGCTATGAAGAAGCCATTATAAAAAATCATATGACAATTGGTCCTTATATGGTAGTTGCTCCACAAATTATGCTTGCGCATGCTAGACCAGAAGATGGGGCAAAAGAAATCTCATTAAGTCTAATTACTTTAAAAAATGCAATTGTTTTTGGCAATGAAACGAATGATCCGGTAAAACTGATTATTACATTGGCAACAACGAACGGTCAAGAACATTTAAAACTTTTAGAGTCTCTAATGGAACTATTATCTAATGAAGCTGATGTAAAAAACATCATGCAGGCGCAGACCGTTAGTGAAGTTGAGTCCATAATAAAAAAATACAAATGAATTTATCTTATCAAAGGACTAAGGCATTCTAAGAATAAATGAAGTTAAGCGCGACTAAGTCTATAGATAAGGTAGATGAAGTTAAAACAAATTTTACTTTGTGAGGAGGATATGAAATGAAGATTTTAGTGTGTTGTGGCAGTGGGTTGGGAAGTAGTTTTATGATTGAAATGAATATCAAAAAGGTATTAAAAGAACTTGGTTTGGAAGCTACAGTCGAGCATTCAGATTTATCGTCAGCAGCAGGAATTAAGGCTGATATTTATGTCGGAACGCGTGATATTGCATCACAATTAACTTCTCTGGGCGGTAAAGTAATTTCATTAAATAGCATGATCGATAAAAATGAATTAAAAGAAAAAATCGCCCAAGCATTCGAGTAAAAGAAAAGGAAAAGCATGAAATAGAATAAGAGATGGGGGAAAGAATATGTTGCAATTTATTTTGGATATTTTAAGTGTTCCGGCAATTTTAGTTGGTCTAATTTCCATGATAGGTTTAATTGCTTTAAAAAAGAGTGGAGCAGATATCATTAAAGGAACAGTCAAGACAATTCTTGGATTTTTAATTCTTGGTGGTGGTGCTGGAATTGTTGTTGATGCTTTATCAAGTTTTGGGGCAATGTTTCAAGAAGGGTTTAATATAAATGGGGTAGTGCCTCATAATGAAGCAATTGTAGCGATGGCATTAAAAACATATGGTACGCAAACTGCACTTATTATGGCATTTGGTATGGTTGTTAATATTTTAATTGCTAGATTTACGTCGCTAAAATATATCTTTTTAACGGGGCATCATACGCTTTATATGGCTTGTATGATCGCATCTATTCTTGTCGTAGGTGGAGTAGAGGGAGTTTTGCTTGTAATTATTGGTTCGCTATTATTAGGTTTTATCATGGCAGTTTTCCCGGCGATTGCACAACCGACAATGCGTAAAATAACCGGAGGCGACGAAGTTGCATTTGGTCATTTCAGTACGGTAGGTTATGTGTTATCTGCTTGGATTGGTTCACTTGTTGGAAATAAAGAAAAAACCACAGAGGATATTAATTTCCCACAAGGGTTAAGTTTTTTACGCGATTCATCTTTAGCAGTTTCTTTAGTTATGCTTGTCTTATATTTAATTGTGGCATTCGCTTCAGGACCGGCTTATGTTGAAAAAGAGTTAAGTGGCGGGCAGCATTTTATCGTTTTTTCAATTTTACAAGCGATTACATTCGCCGGTGGTGTATATATCATTTTAGCAGGGGTGAGACTTGTTTTGGCAGAAATTATTCCGGCTTTTAGTGGGATTGCAACTACTTTAGTTCCTGATGCTAAACCTGCAATAGATTGCCCAGTTGTATATCCATATGCGCCTAATGCTGTGTTGATTGGTTTCTTATCAAGTTTCGTTGGTGGCGTGGTAGGAATGTTAGTTTTACTTATGATTGATAGATCTATTCCAGGTTTGCCAATTATTTTACCGGGGGTGGTACCACATTTCTTCTGCGGGGCAACGGCTGGTGTATTTGGTAACGCTACCGGTGGATTGAAAGGCGCAATCAGTGGTGCTTTTGTACAAGGGTTATTGATTACGTTCCTACCTGTATTATTGATGCCGGTACTTGGAGATTTAGGTTTTGCAAATACAACGTTTAGTGATGCTGACTTTGGTGTAGTCGGTATCTTGTTAGGTAATGCACTACAATTCTTTAGATAAATTATCTGCTCTCCTCGTTCTCATGTATGGATAAACTCACAGTTATCGTTGCCAAAACAGTAAAAGGTAAGGGAATATCTTTTATGGAAAATGTGCTTAAATGGCATGGAACTACGCCTAATGAAGCGGAATGTAATTTAGCATTAGTTGAGTTAGGAGGAGATAGAAAATGAGCTTAGCGTTAAGAGGAATTTTTGGGATGACACTACAAGAATTAAAAGATGATGATAGAATTGTTGTACTAGATGCAGATTTAGGAAAAGCGACAAAAGCAGATAGTTTTGCTAAAGTTTGTCCAGATCGATATATTGATGTAGGTATTGCAGAGCAGGATATGGTTGGAATGGCGGCAGGTCTTAATAAAATAAAAAAAGTACGTCTCTATTGTAAAGCAAAACAATAGAGGCGTATTTTTCTATAACATTTTGAAACTACTTTTATTTTTCTTGTGGTATAATGATAAATAGAATTTAATAAATTATATTTGATTTGTTAAGATAAGAAGTGTTCGTGTAAAGGAGATACAATGAGTAAACATAATGCCGAACTGAATGAGACGAAAGTAAAGATTTTACATGCGGCGGCTTTAATTGTAAAAAGGGAAGGCGCTACTGCGCTTACTCTGGAATCGGCGGCGAAAGAAGCTGGAATCAGTAAAGGTGGCTTGCTCTATCATTATCCAAACAAAGATACACTGATTAAATGTATGAATGAATATTTGCTCAATCAGTACATGGATAATATTCAAACACGAGTTGCAGAAGCAAAGGATGTAAATTTAAGCAATGGCGGAAAATGGACGAGAGCTTATATTAAAGAATCCTTTGAAACGCAAGCACAAGACAATGATTATTCTACGGTACTGCTGACTTTGGCAGCACTGCAAAATGAAGATAGAATGATGTATCAAGAAAAACAAGCATATATGCAAAAATGTAGTGAGTCGGATAAAATAAATCCACTGATGGCAACGATTCTTCGTTTGGCAGCAGATGGTCTGCAATTTCATGAAGCATTAGGTCAGTCAGCAATAAACCCAGAAATGAGAGAAAAACTGGAAAAGACTATGTTGGATTTAACAGATGAACGTGAGGCTTGGCAAGGATCGTGGAGAAAGAGTTATTTATTGCCGCGTTATAATATATAATCAGTCATTAAAAAAGAAATTTTATTTCTTTTTTTATTTTAACTATTTACTGTACCGTCTGGACGGTTTATAATGAGATTAAATAAAATCAAAAGTCAAAGGAGGCGCATTTATGAATCAAAATCGAATTTTTTTCCTTGATAATTTACGGTCAGCAATTATTCTTTTAGTAGTGGTTTTTCATGCGGCATTAGCTTACATGATTTATGCACCAGAGTGGTGGTATGTCGTGGATACGAAGCGTGTTCTGTTGGCAGATATTTTTGTTATTTGGGCAGATATTTTTATTATGCCGGTAATGTTTTTTATTTCGGGTTATTTTGGTATTAAATCATTTGCAAAACGCAGCCAAGCTACTTTTTGGAAGGAAAAATGGAAGCGGATTGGCCTCCCTTGGATTTTTGGTGCGATGGTATTTGCTCCGCATACTGCTTATTTGATGCTTGCAAGTCGTGATATTCCGATGAGCTTTTGGGACTTTTATCGAAACTTATTCTGGGGTGTAGCGTATCAGCAATCACATTATTGGTATTTAGGTGCATTGATGGCATTATATTTATTAATGATAATTGTATGTATGATTTATCCGGAATTAAAAGAAAAGAAAATAGCTTCAAAACCGTCTGGAAGATTTATTTTTGGTTTAGGAATTCTTGGTGCGATTGGTGTTGGTGTGGTGAATTTAATTTATAGTGATGGTGTTTGGATACATCCACTATATTTACTGGTATTGCAACCAACTCGTGTACCTTTGTATTTGATTTATTTTGCACTAGGCATTTATGCATATAGAAAACAATGGTTTACGCAAATGGGGTATTCCCCATGTGCAAAGTTTTGGATTCCTGCGTTTATCCTTATGTCAATTGTATACACCGCGCATAAATTATTAACGCAAGCAATTTTTCAATTATCTCCTACAGATTACTTAGTGCTTAATGCAACCTTACATTCATTTTTTTGTTTAGCTTCCGTTTTTGGTTTGCTTTCATTGTTTAAAGTTACTTTTGATTATACGACACCAATGTGGGCGACGTTATCTGCAACTTCTTATCCAATCTATTATGTACATCAAACGATTGTCCAAGAAATGAATTGGGCAGTACGACCAATGGATACAAATGCATTTGTAAAATATGCAATTGTATGTATAGTATCGCTAACGTTATGCTATCTCATTGGAAAATTCGTTTTGTTGAAGATTCCTGCATTTGGACCAAGTAAAAGAAAATCAATCAATATGTAAAATTAATTGTTAGAACTATGCTTTAGGAAAAATAATGCATAGTTCTTTTTTTATAATAAAGTGCGAATAGGATCCATCTAAAGCTTAGCCATCGGATAAATTTATTCTAAATAAGACAGACTAAGTTTTGATTTTACTGTTGCGAATCAATCTGTAGTAAAATATAATATACTTAAAGGTCAAAAAGTCAGAATGAGAACAGCAGGTGATAAAATTGAGTAATATTGCGGATTTAATAGAAGAATATATTTTGCGTAAATTAGCCGCTGAAGATAGTAGGAAGGTTGAACTGAGGAGAACGGATATTGCTGGTGAAATTGAATGTGCACCTTCTCAAATTAGTTATGTTTTAAATACGCGATTTACACTTGAACGGGGTTTTACTGTAGAATCTCGAAGAGGATTAGGGGGATTTATTCGTATCACACGTGTACCTATCCAAAAAATGATTTATCGGGATATTTTGCAAGAAATAGATGAAGACATACCTTTTGAGAAGGTAAAATCTATTGTTCACTATTTATTGAAAAATCGTTTAATTAGTAATCGTGAAGCTGCATTGGTTATGCAATTTACCACGTTGGCTTTTCAACAGCCTAATTTAGAAGAGCGAAAAAAAGCATTGCAAGCAATCTTTTTGACTTTGGCTGATTTTTCGTAAGGGAGAGGATTTAACATGCTATGTGATGATTGTAAGAAAAATCAAGCGTGTATTCGTTTAACACAGGTGAGTAATGTAAATGCGAGTAAAATAGATAAGCATTTATGTGAGGAATGTGCAAAAAAATATGGTGATTTTATTTTTAATGTAAATCAAAATTTCTCGGTGAATGATTTTTTAGCGGGAATGTTTAATAAAAGTTTACCTGATACACCGCAAGCGCAACCTAGAGTCGAGGAATGCCCGAATTGTCATATGACATATCGGGATTTTAGCCGAAATGGGAAGATTGGCTGTAGTGTTTGTTATGAAATTTTTGCAAAAAAATTAGAACCGTTATTGCGCCGATTACATGGAGATAGTTCGCATACAGGAAAGATTCCAAAACGATCTGGTGGACAAATAGAATTGCGGCAACGGATTACAAAAATGCGCAAAGTCTTATCAAATTACGTAGTAAATGAAGAGTATGAAGAAGCCGCTAAGTTACGCGATGAGATTAAAGCATTAGAAAAGGAATTATCTAGTGAAGTGGGGCGAGAACATGAATAAAGAGTTACTTTTAATGCCAAACAGTTCATGGATGGACGGCAGCGGAAACGAAAGTGATATTGTATTATCAAGCCGCGTTCGCTTGGCGAGAAATCTCGTTCGTATTCCTTTTCCAAATCGCGCTGATATTGCGCAGTTGGCTGCGGTTGAAAGAAAGGTTGTAGAACTATTATCGGATATTGAAACGGTAACAGGAAAGGCGTGTGATTTCATTGAACTAGATCAATTGACTTCTTTAGAGCGCAATGTATTAATTGAAAAGCATTTGATTAGCAATAACCACGTTGAGAATCCAGAAAATCGGGCATTACTACTTAGTGAGGATACAAAGGTCAGCCTCATGGTGAATGAAGAAGATCATTTGAGAATCCAATGTATGGTATCTGGTTTTGATTTAGTTGAACCGTTTAGATTAGCAACTCAGATTGATGATGTTATTGAAAGCAAATTGGATTTGGCGTTTAATGAGCAAATCGGATACTTAACTTCTTGCCCGACGAATTTGGGCACGGGGATTCGTGCTTCGGTAATGATGCACTTGCCAGGTCTAGTTTTTACAAGGCAAATCAATAAAATTATCAATGCATCTACACAATTAGGATTGGCAGTGCGTGGATTATACGGAGAAGGCACTGATGTCATCGGAAATATTTTTCAAATTTCAAATCAATTGACGATGGGATTTAGTGAAAAAGAAATTATTGAGAATTTATCAAGTGCTGTTATGGAAATTTTAACGCACGAACGGGCGGCACGAAAAGCACTATATTCTCAATCACCGGATAGTATGAGCGATAAAGTTTGGCGTTCTTTTGGTATATTAAAATATGCGCGTAGTATAGCTGCAAGTGAAGCTTTAGGACTTTTAAGTGAAATTCGTATGGGAATTGATTTGGGAATTATACAAAATGTACCGGCTGAAGTTTTCAATGAATTATTGGTGTCTACGCGACCTAATTTTTTACAAAATAAAAAAGAACATGCAAATTTATCACAAAGTGAAATTAATCGTGAACGTGCAAGCGTGATTCGCGCTGTATTGAGTAGTTTAACAAATGCTTAATTGCTAAGTTGGGGTGAAAAAAATGCAAGGTAGATTTACAGAAAGAGCTGTGAAAGTATTGAAATTGGCGCAATATGAAGCGCAAGAATTAGGACATAATTATATTGGTACAGAACATTTATTATTGGGATTAGTACATGAGGGGGAAGGAGTTGCCGCCAAAGCATTGCAACTCATGCAAGTGGATTTGAATACACTTCGTGAGAAAATCGTAATGGGTGTCGGTACAGGACAAGGGAATGCAAATGAGCTTTATTACACGCCGCGTGCAAAACGTGTAATGGAATTAGCTCTAGCAGAAGCACAAGCCCTGGGACATAATTATATTGGTACAGAACATATTTTATTGGGGCTGTTGCGTGAAAATGAAGGGATTGCTGCCAAGGTATTGCAGTCAATGGGAGCTGATCTGTCCAAAGTTCGCCAAGTTGTATTAGAAATGCTTGGAAGTAGTATCGGTGGGCAAAGTCCAAGTGGTGGCGAAAAACCACGAGGTAAAGGAAAATCTGGTAATATGACGACACCTACTTTAGATAGTTATAGCCGTAATTTAAATGCGTTAGTAGAGGAAGGAAAACTTGATCCAGTTATTGGTCGTGAAGTTGAAATTGAACGTGTGATTCAAATTTTAAGCCGTAGAACGAAGAATAATCCAGTATTGATTGGCGAACCAGGCGTAGGAAAAACCGCAGTAGCTGAAGGGCTTGCACAAAGAATTGTGATGGGAGCTGTACCAGAAGTTTTGATAGGTAAGCGCGTAATGTCACTTAATATTGCAACAGTGCTTGCAGGGGCAAAGTATCGTGGGGAATTTGAAGAGAGATTGCGCAAGATTATTGATGAAGTAAGAGCTGCTGGCGATGTTATTTTATTTATTGATGAATTGCATACTTTAATTGGTGCTGGAGCTGCAGAGGGTTCAATTGATGCGGCAAATATTTTAAAACCAGCATTGGCACGTGGGGAATTGCAAGCGATTGGTGCAACTACATTAAATGAATATAAAAAATATATAGAGAAAGATTCCGCTTTGGAAAGAAGATTCCAAACAATTTTTGTTGGAGAACCTACAGTAGGGGCGGCAATTAAAATATTAGAGGGGATTCGCGATAAATATGAAGCTTTTCATCGGGCAAAGATTACAGATGAAGCAATTGAGGCCGCTGTGAAATTATCTCACCGTTATATTTCTGATCGGTTTTTGCCAGATAAAGCGATTGATTTAATGGATGAAGCATCTTCAAGAGTGAGATTAAAGGCTTCTTCTCATCCTGTGGATATTAAATCATTAGAAAAAGAATTGGAACGTCTTAAAATGGAAAAGGAAGCGGCAATCACTTCACAAGAGTACGAAGCGGCGGCAAGAATTCGTGATAGTGAAGCACAGGTTAAAGACGCTTTGTCAATTAAGCAAAAGGAATGGAATGAACGTGAAAGTACACGCATTGTCGTTTCGGCAAATGATATTGCTGATGTTGTTGCGGCGTGGACGGGAGTTCCAGTGAAACAATTAGCCGCCGAAGAATCAGAGCGGTTGCTAAATTTAGAAAATATTCTTCATGCTCGTGTAATTGGCCAAGAGGATGCGGTTGAAGCGGTGGCAAAAGCTGTACGGAGGGCGAGAGCAGGGTTAAAAGAAGTAAAACGTCCAATTGGTTCCTTCTTATTTTTAGGACCAACTGGCGTAGGAAAGACAGAACTTGCGAGAGCGCTTGCTGAAAGTTTATTTGGTGATGAAAATGCGATGATTCGTTTCGATATGTCTGAATACATGGAAAAGCATACCGTATCTCGGTTAATTGGTGCACCGCCGGGTTATGTTGGTTTTGAAGAGGGCGGACAGTTAACCGATGCAGTACGTCGTAAACCATATGCGGTAATTTTATTAGATGAAATTGAAAAAGCGCATTATGATGTATTCAACATATTATTGCAAGTATTGGAAGATGGACGGTTAACGGATAGTCAAGGCAGAACCGTCGATTTTAAGAATACGGTGATTATCATGACTTCTAATGTTGGAGCAAAACACTTAAAACAAGAAGGCAAAGCGGTTGGATTTAATGTTGGCATTGATAAAGAACGTGACGATATGGCGGCGAAGAAGTTAGTGCTAGATGAAGTAAAACGCATATTCCGACCGGAATTTATTAATCGTATCGATGAATTGATCGTATTTAAAGCATTAGGCAAAGAAGAACTTGTACAAATTATTGATATTATGCTCAAGGACGTAAATAAACGATTAAAAGAAATGCAGATTGAGATGGAAGTCACAGCGGAGGCAAAAGATGTGATCATTAGAGAAGGTAGTGACTTTACTTATGGGGCACGTCCATTAAAGCGAGCAATTCAAAAATTAATCGAAGATGAAATTGCTGAACTATTATTAAAAGGTGAAATTACTAAAGGTGATTCTTTAATAGTAGAAAGCCAAAATGAAAAATTACATTTTGGAAGAAAATAAAAAGTTGGAGCATTGCTCCAACTTTTTATTTTTAACTTAAATTCTTCATTATTAAATATATTTTAGAATTAATAACAAAAAAGAATATATAATTTTGTATACAAAATCAATAGATTTTATGATGTGGTTTTGTTATAATGGGAAAGTATAGTAGCAAAGACGCTATTCCTTCTTAAAATAGTTGGAGTTGTCTTTGTTTTTTTTATATAGGAAATGAAAAGGAAAAGAAAATCACAATTAAAGAAGGGGGATAAATATTATAATCTAGAAATTGCACATATTTATAATTAATCTAGTTATATGCAGGAGGAATGTTTATGATGATTTGGGCCGGAATAGTTATGGTTTTAATTACAATTTATTTTTTGGTGAAACGTTATGATGCGCGTTTGGTATTATTGGCATCTGGCATTATTATGGCTTCTGTAGCTGGAACTCCAATGGAAGCGTTTGCTGCCTTTTCAAAGAGTATGACGAATAGTGGATTGATACAAGCTGTTTGTTCCGTTATGGGGTTTGCAATGGTGATGCGCTATACAAAATGTGATAAACATTTAATCAATTTAATGGCAAATGGACTTTCTAAATTTCGTCCATTATTAATTCCAGGTGTTGTTTTAGGAACTTTTGCTATCAATATTGCTTTACCTAGCGCAGCAGGAACAGCAGCTGCAGCAGGTGCAATTTTTGTTCCATTAATGATGGGGGCAGGAATTCATCCGGCGATGGCAGCAGCTGCTGTAAAGTGTGGTACATATGGAAGTATGCTTAATCCTGGATTAGCCCATAATCCTTTTGTTGCTAAAATTGCAGGGGTTGATGTAATGGATGTTATTGCATTTCAATATAAAGCGAATATTACTTCCCTTATCGTAGCAGCGGTATTAATTACGTTGATTGCCTATTATAGAAAAGAGCATAAGGGATATACGGCAGAAGGTCTTGAGATTGAAGGTTCATTTAAAGTAAATGTATTATACGCATGTATGCCAATTCTCCCTATTTTGATTTTGATTCTCGGTTCATCTGGAGTGGTACCAGCGTTTAAAATGGATGTTCCGGCAGCAATGATTATTGGATCTATATTAGCTTTATTAGCAACACGTACGAATCCTGTAAATTTAACGAATGCCTTTTTTGACGGGATGGGAAAAGCTTATGCAGATATTTTAGGTATTATTATTGCAGCAGGGGTATTTGTATCTGGATTAACATCGATGGGATTGGTAAAAACTTTTATTTCTGCAATGATTGATAATCCTGCAATTGTAAAAATTTGCGCAGCTATGGGACCATTTTTATTAGGCTTTATTACAGGCTCAGGGGATGCTGCAACGTTTGCCTTTAATGAAGCAGTAACACCTCACGCGGTAGACTTTGGTATGACTTCATTGCAAATGGGAAGTATGTCTACTTTGGGAGGTACGTTAGGGCGTACAATTTCGCCAATTGCTGGTGCGACAATTATCGTAGCAGGTATTGCTGGAGTAAATCCAATGGAAGTTACAAAACGTAATGGATTACCAATTGTTTTTGCAATGATTGCAGGAATGATTGTTTTAGCTATGTAATTTGTATTTAAATAATAAAAGAAGGGAAGAAAGCGAAAATGGATGCGGTTGATAAAAAAATTATAAACTTAGCAGATAAATTACAGGGGGCAATTGTTGCAAGAAGACGTGATTTACATAAATATCCTGAAACTGCTTGGACAGAATTTCGTACAGCATCAATTGTTATAAAAACATTGCAGCAGCTTGGCTATGATGTTCAATTTGGCGAAGCAGTTATTGTAGAGAGTAAAATGATGGGCGTACCATCAGAAATAATACTAGAAGACCAAATGAAAAGAGCAATTTCACAGGGGGCAGATCCGGATTTAGTAAAGAAAATGATAGGCGGAAAAACTGGAGTTGTTGCAAGCTACAAGTTTAGTAAACCAGGCCCAGTACTTGGTCTACGTTTTGATATGGATGCTAATGATGCTAATGAAACAACAGAAGCGAATCATCGCCCCAATAAATGCGGCTTTGCATCTGTAAATGCGAATGCTATGCATGCCTGTGGACATGATGGACATACTTCAGTTGGATTGGCAGTAGCAGAAATTTTGATGCAAATGAAGGATGAATTAGCAGGTACGGTAAAATTATTTTTTCAACCAGCTGAAGAAGGTGTACGTGGAGCAAAGGCTATGGTTGAGAGCGGTTTAGCGGATGATATTGATTATATGTTAGGTGCACATTTTGGGTTTAAGGCGAATAAGACGGGGCAAATTGCTTGTAATGTAACTGGATTTCTAGCAACTAGCAAATTTGATGCAGAATTTACTGGGGTTCCGGCTCATGCTGGTGCGGCTCCGGAAGTAGGGCGTAATGCGTTATTAGCAGCAGCTACAGCAGCTTTAAATCTTCATGCTATATCACGTCATAGTGATGGAACTTCACGAATTAATGTTGGAGTTTTGAATGCAGGAAGTGGACGCAATGTCATTCCGGCAAATGCAATTTTAAAGCTAGAAACTCGTGGTGCGACAAGTACTATTAATGAATATATGTCCAAAGAGGCAAAGCGGATTATTGAAGCTGCGGCTCAAATGTATGAGGTAAAGGTAAAAATTACTGAAATGGGTGGTGCCGCAGGCGGAAATAACACAAAGAATTTAGCGGATAAGATAACTACTGTTGCACAGCGCTTAGATATATTTAATGAAATTATTCCGCATAGTGATTTTGGCGCTAGTGAAGATTTTTCTTACTTCATGGAACGTGTACAAAAAAATGGTGGACAGGCTGCTTATATGATGGTAGGTGCAGATTTAGCGGCAGGACACCATGATTCATATTTTGATTTTGATGAAAGGTCACTTGGATTAGCGGTGAAAATTATTGCAGGTTCAGCTGCTGAATTGCTTTTGCAAAAATAAATTTTCTGGTGATATAAAAATAGATTGTACAAATTTTATTTGTACAATCTATTTTTATTAGCTATTTAATTTATAATGTTAAAGGATAAATTAATTTGTTTCACAAAGAATGTATTTCCAGGTGAAATCAGGGCGTAGATTAATTTTTATTTTAATTCTACTTTAATAATACCGCTGGAATAAGGTGCAATATCATATTGTTGGAAAACTAAAACTGGTGTGGTTGGACTCGTTAAGTAAAAATTACTTGGATACTGTGTAATTCCTTTAAAATCGTTATAAAGAGGAATAGAATTTTTTTCACAGTGAGCAAAAATTGCTTTGTTAATTTCAGATGGTTTATAGTCGAACATCTGAGTCAATTTTAACTCCTCGCCTGTTTTCAAATCATAATTAAAAGATGTGGAAATCGTTTGCCCATGAGCTCCACCCCAGAAGGTATAAGCTGTAAACTCAATACTAAACAAGTCATTGGATAAGTAGTGAACTTCATAAGTTAATTTAGCTTCTTCTGGTTTGACTTTTCCATCCGGCTGCATAAACTTCATTAAAAATAATTGAATGTCATGATTAATTTTATCTTGAACTTGTAGATTATCGTTGTTTACAAGTTGAGGAAAAGCTAATGAATAGACACCAGTCGCATATTGTTCATTACGTACTTCTGCAGCAAAAGAAGTTTGAGGAACAATTGTTAAACATAAAGTAAAAATCATAAAGATAATAGAAATTTGAGCGATACTTTTTTTCATTGATAAATCCTCCTTTTTTATTTATTATACTAAAAGAAATGAAGCTTGTCTTTAGGAGAAAAGAGGATTTAATTTTATTTTTGAGAAGTATTGTATAGATTGCAAAAGTGAAATGAGGAATTTTGATGGCGAAAAAAAAGACAGCTTATGTTTGCCAAGAATGTGGATATAATGCAACAAAATGGTTAGGTAAATGTCCTGGCTGTGGTGAATGGAATACGTTAGTTGAGGAAAGGCTTCAGCCAGAAAGGCAAGGGGGACTTGGTTTGGGGCTTTCGACAGGGAGTTCGCCTATTGCAATTGACGAAGTCACTACGGAAGATATGCCAAGATTTCATACGGGATCTATGGAACTGGATAGAGTTTTGGGTGGTGGTGTTATTCCGGGCTCTATGGTACTTGTGGTTGGGGATCCAGGAGTAGGAAAGTCGAGTTTAACATTAAAAGTTTGTGCAAATGTTGCGAAAAAACAAGGTAAAGTACTTTATGTCACGGGGGAAGAAAGTACTCGTCAAGTACGTATGCGGGCAGATCGATTGGATGCAATAGAAAAAGATTTACTTGTACTTAGTGAAACGAATTTAGAAATGATTGCAAAACAGGTTTTAGAGGTGAATCCTGAACTGCTTGTTATTGATTCGATTCAGACCGTTTTTAAACCAGAAATTCAAAGTGCACCAGGCAGTGTAAGCCAAGTGCGTGAAAGTGCTGTGGAACTACTAAGAATTGCAAAATTAAATTCAATTGCTGTCTTTGTAGTCGGGCATGTTACGAAAGATGGTGTTTTAGCAGGCCCGCGAGTTTTAGAGCATATTGTGGATACAGTTCTTTATTTCGAGGGTGAGAGAAACGCACAATTTAGAGTACTTAGAGCAGTAAAAAATAGATTTGGCAGTACGAATGAAATTGGTTTATTTGAAATGCGGGGAGAAGGATTAGTAGATGTGCCTGATGCATCAAAATTATTTCTGTCAGATTCGCCAACGAATGTACCAGGCAGTGTGATTATTCCAACGGTTGAGGGAACAAGACCTTTATTAGTTGAGGTACAGGCATTAGTCAGTCAAACACCTTATATGCCGCCGCGTCGTACGGCTGATTTTGTGGATGTAAAGCGTATCCAGCTATTGCTTGCTGTTTTAGAAAAGCGAGTAGGAATGCTATTGGGAAATTGTGATGTATATGTAAAAGTTGCAGGGGGAATTAAAATTGATGAACCAGCAATTGACTTGGCACTTACGATTGCATTAGCTTCAAGCTTTCGCAACAATACAATAATGAATGAAACTGTTATTTTTGGTGAAGTAGGGCTTGCAGGAGAGGTAAGAGCTGTTACACAAGTGGAAAGCCGTGTACGTGAAGCGGTAAAAATGGGATTTAAACATATCATTTTACCCAAAAAGAATCTTACCAATTTATCTACAGATAAATTGGTAAGATTCTATGGAGTTGAAAATGTCCGCGAAGCATTAGAAATCGCTTTTCGGTAAAGGTTATAAGTGTATTTTTTTTACAAACCTAGCAAATGCATGATTGCCATCTAATTTTACGACTTCATATAAGCTGTTGTCTTCAGCAAGGACTTCATCACCGATATAAACCTGAACGGAAACGGTCATTAATTCAATTGTTCCAGTCTCATCGGTGATGCGATAATAATCAAAAGGTTTAGCTGTTTTTATCTCTGGTGAAGGCGTTAGGGGGAAATTGTCATTCATATGATAATAAAATGTATAAATTCCAATAAAACAGAATATGATACATAGTGTCCATAAAATGTAAATGTTAAATTTTTTCATAGCGCACCTCAATTTGGTGGGATTTTTGATTGTAGCTTAACCGGAGGAATTATTTTTATGTATAATTTTATAATAAAGGAAGACTTGGTGCAGGGCTTTTATTTAAATCTTATTTTTAACGAATTAGCTGTTTTTAACTTTAACGATAAAAGGTAGGAAGCTGGAAAGATGTGAATCAAAATCTTTTGTTTTCCGTGAATTGCTATTTTTTGAGAAGAGAGGGATAGACATTGAATAAATAAAAGAGAAAAAAGTTTTTATCTGGATTGACAATGTGATGATTGCGTGCTAAAATAATAAATTTTGACAAATAAATAATTCTATGTTATAATTTTAGCATATAGGAGGTGCTGCTGTGCTTAATGTAGGTGATAAGGTAGTATATCCAATGCATGGTGCTGGAGTTATTGAAGGCATAGAAGAATGTGAAGTAATGGGCAAGAGCAAGAATTATTATATTTTAATGATGCCTTTTGGTGGAATGAAAGTGATGATTCCAATGGACAATGTTGAAAATATAGGCTTGCGTGAAGTCATTACTGCATCAGATGTTGAAAAAGTTGTTGAAGTATTTAAAAATGAACCTGAGCAAACGACAGGAAGTTGGAACCGTAGGTTTAATGCCAATTTATTGAAGATTAAAAGTGGCAGTATATACGATGTTGCTGAAGTTGTAAGAAATTTGATATTACAGGACCGTTCAAAAAAAATATCTACTGGTGAAAGAAGGTTATTGGATACTGCAAAGCAAATATTAGTTAGTGAGCTGGTATTTGCCTGTGATAAGGATGCTTCAACAGTTGAGGCATGGGTTTATGATTTGCTTGATAAAAATACGCCAGGTGACTGACGTATTTTTTTATTGATTTTTGGTTAGAATTGTAATATGTTAGGTATAATAATGTTAAAAGGAGGTGAATCTATGTTAGATAGAGTGTTAAGATTTGTTATCACGATTTTAATGGCTATTGTTGGTTTAATGTTGATGAGAATGGCGAGTCCGCTTGTCACGTTGCTCATCGGTGCAGAGTTTTCCCAGATGGGCATATTTGGCATGACCTTAACTAATATATTATCTGTTTTATTTGGTGCTATTTTAGGGGGAGCGCTTGGTTTTTATTCATCTCCATGGATGATTAAAAAGTTAATCAGCTTTTCTGTGTGGGTAGAAGCACAATTAAACAAAATGCCGATTCATGATGTAATTACTGGGGCCATTGGTTTGGCTATTGGACTTATAATTGCTAATTTATTAGGTTCTGCTTTTTCTTCTCTTCCGATTGTTGGGAATTATGTTCCGGTTATCTTTAGTATTGTACTTGGTTATTTAGGAATGCATATTACATTGCAAAAACGCGACGAAATTGCAAGTATGATGGCAGGATTGGTTGCTTTGTTTACCAGACTTGTAAGAGAAATTCCTCGTGAACGCGACAAAGAAAAAGACAAAGATAAACAGAAAAAATCCGATAAAAGCAAATATAAGCTTCTAGATACAAGTGTAATTATTGATGGACGTATTGCTGATATTTGTAAAAGTGGTTTTATTGAAGGAACGCTTTTAATCCCGGTATTTGTTTTAGAGGAGTTACAACATATTGCTGATTCGGCAGATCTTTTAAAACGAAATCGAGGCCGACGTGGTCTAGATGTGTTGAATCGAATTCAAAAAGAATTTGAGATGTTTGTTGAAATTGATGAACGAGACTTTGAAGATGTTAGTGAAGTTGATTCAAAATTAATTAAACTAGCACAAGTGGTGCAGGGGAAAATCATTACCAATGACTATAATTTAAATAAAGTTGCAGAATTGCAGGGGGTACCTGTCTTGAATATCAATGAGCTTTCAAATGCCGTAAAGCCGGTTGTGATTCCAGGTGAGGATATGATTGTTTGTGTAGTAAAAGACGGTAAAGAATTTGGTCAAGGTGTTGCCTATCTAGATGACGGCACGATGATTGTTGTTGAAGGCGGTAAAAAATTCATGGGAGAAACGATTGAAGTAGTTGTAACTTCTGTGTTGCAGACTGCGGCAGGTAGAATGATTTTTGCGAAACCTAAAACTGCGGTAGAAAAAGGCGCATGAGCCTAATTTTGAATTTCACTAAAGAAAAAGTTCTACTTTTGTAAAAGAAAGTAGGACTTTTTTTGTTTTGGTTGAACTTTTATAATATCGGAAAAAAGTATTTCGGAAAATGAGGGAAATAATAATCATGATAACAGCGATTTTTCCTGCTGCCGGTCAAGGCAAACGCATGGGGATGAAAGTAAATAAAATTTTTTTGTCTTTAGGGGGAAAAACAGTTTTATATCATACGCTATATACTTTTTCAAAGTGTGAAATGATTGATGAGTTGGTTGTAGTTGCTTCGCCAGAAGAGGTAACAGTTGTACGTGAATTATTAAAGACAATGGATGGCTTGAAACCTTGGCAGGTAGTTGCAGGCGGCTTAGAAAGACAATACTCAATTGAGAATGCGCTTGAAGTCGTTTCCCCGGGAACTAAAATTATTTTAGTGCATGATGCGGCTAGGCCTATAATTTCAACTAAAATTATAGAAAAGGTCATAGAGGAAACCCGTCATCATGGTGCGACGATTACTGCGGTCCGAGCTAAGGACACGATTAAAGTGGTTGATGAAAAGGGAATTGTTATTGATACTCCCCAGCGTAATGGACTGTGGGCGGTTCAGACACCGCAAGGGTTTCAAGCAGATGTTTTGAAGGATGCTTATCAAAAAGCAAAAGAAGATGATTTTCTTGGAACTGATGATGCTAGCTTAGTAGAACGAATGGGCAGAAAAGTCAAAGTCGTGGAAGGCGATTATACAAATATAAAAATAACGACACCGGAAGATTTAATTATGGCGGAATCGTTTATCAAACGGAGGAGTAATCAATGATTAGATTTGGAATGGGCTATGATGTACATAAATTAGTCGAAGGACGTAAATTGATTTTAGGAGGCGTAGAAATACCACATACATTAGGGTTATTAGGACATTCGGATGCAGATGTTTTATTACATGCAATTTCAGATGCGTTGCTTGGTGCCGCTGCACTCGGCGATATAGGACGTCATTTCCCCGATACAGATGAAAAATATAAAGGAATTTCTAGTTTGGTTTTACTAAAACATGTAAAAAATTTATTAATGAAAAAAGGGTATATGGTAAATAATATCGATGCAACAATTGTTGCACAAAAACCAAAATTAGCGGGATTTATTCTACAAATGAATAAAAATATTTCCGAAGTTTTGGAAATTGATTTAGATGGTGTGAATGTAAAAGCGACGACAACAGAAGGGCTAGGTTTTGCGGGTATGCAAGAAGGAATTGCTTCATACGCTGTTGTTGGAATTAAAAAAGTATAAAGTAGACTTGATTTAGGTGGAGTGTTCACTTCGCCTAAATCTTAGCCATCGGATAAATTTATTTGTATAATTTTTTTCTAATGGTATATATTAAAAGTAATGATTTGGCAGGGAGGACTTGCGATGCGTACTTTTATTTGTACTATATTAATTTATTTCATGATGGCTGCAAGTTGTGTACAAGCAAATGGATTAAATCTGGAGTTATCAATGGGCGAAGATTCTCATTTATCGGGGCGGCTTTGGTATGATAATCAATTGATTTGGTCAGTTTTTTTTGCTGGAAAAGATTATGCACGGCCAGCAGTGGCAAATCAAAGTGATGGTAAAACGGTTATCATTACTCCGGAAATTGAGTCAGGTTTTTTCGTTTTTAAATTGCATTAATGAAAAAAATAGCATAAAATAGCTAGGATAAGATTTTTCTTGTCTTAGCTATTTTGCATGTATAGATATTATTTGATAGAATATACATATTATTGTTTTGGAGGTTTTTACATATGTCAGAAGAAATACGTGTACGGTTTGCGCCAAGTCCAACCGGACCATTTCATATTGGTGGAGCAAGATCTGCATTGTTTAATTGGTTATTGGCAAAAAAATATCAAAATGGGAAATTAATTTTACGTATTGAAGATACAGATCGCGCAAGATCGACAAAAGAATCAGAAGAAAACATCAAAGAAGCACTAAAGTGGTTAGGTATTACTTGGGATGAGGGGATAGATGTAGGTGGTGAGTATGGTCCATATCGCCAAACAGAACGCCTTGATATTTATAAAGAATATACAGATAGATTAATTGCTGAAGGTAAAGCATATTATTGTTACTGCACGGATGAAGAGTTAGAAGCGGAACGTAAATCGTTGATGGAAAAAAATGAAATGCCGATTTACCAAGGGCGCTGTCGCCATTTAACGGAAGAGCAAAAAGCGAAATTTATTGCTGAAGGGCGTAAACCGACAATTCGTTTTAGAACACCGGAAAACGGGCAGATTGTGTTCGATGATTTAGTTCGTGGGAAAATGTGTTTTGAATCTAATGGTGTTGGTGATTTTGTTATCGTAAAATCAGATGGAATTCCAGTTTATAATTATGCTGTAGTTATTGATGATGCATCGATGAAAATTACACATGTTATTCGTGCCGAAGAGCATCTTTCCAATACGCCTCGTCAAGTTGTGCTTTATGAAGCTTTAGGATTAAAAGTTCCGACCTTTGGGCACATTTCTTTAATTCTAGGTAAAGATAAAACAAAAATGAGTAAGCGTCACGGTGCTACTTCGGTTGAACAATATCGTAAACTTGGATATTTGCCAGAAGCAATTGTAAATTTCTTAGCCTTACTTGGGTGGGCACCAAATAGTGAACAGGAAATTTTCTCAAGTGAAGAATTAATTCAAGAATTCTCTATGGATAGAGTTGCAAAAAATCCAGCTGTTTTTGATATTGATAAATTAAATTGGATTAATGCACACTACATGAAGGAAGCTGATCCACAGTTAATTACGGATTTAGCAGTTCCACATCTAGTTGAAGCTGGATATATTAAAGGTGAGTTAACTGATGAGGGAAAAGCGAAACTTAAAGAGTTCGTAGCAGTTGTACAAGATCATTTAAGTTATGCAGCACAAATTGTAGATTATGCAGGCATTTATTTTAATGATGATGTTGTTATCGAAGGTGAAGATGCAGAGGAAGCAAAAGCAATGCTACTCGATGAAGAAATTCCAGCAGTGATTGCATTATTTAAAGAAAAATTGAATGCTTTAGAAATAGTAGATGCTACAGGAGTAAAACCAATTTTAAAAGCGATTACAAAAGAGTTAAAAGTGGGCGGGAAAAAAGTATTCATGCCAATTCGTATTGCAATGACTGGTCAGATGCATGGTCCAGATTTAGTACAATTAATTGCAGTATTAGGTCGTGAAAGAGTTATTCAACGCATTGATAAAACAATGCAGAGTGTTAGAGGATAAGTAAGCATTATTTTACGATGTATATCATAGAATACAAGGTAAAAACAATGATGAGGAGAGTAAGTGAATCGAATCTTGACAGAGAGGCGTTGCAAAGCTGGAAGCAATGCTAAGGGGCGATCACCCAAATGCACCTCGGAGTTATTTGGCTGAAGATAGTAGGTCAAATCGGCAACAACCGTTATTGTGTAAGTGAGACATTTATTTTTATTTGTCTAAACAGAGTGGAACCGCGGACCACCGTCTCTGTATGAGATGGCGGTCTTTTTTTATTCATTTTTAAAGGAGGAATATGATGTTTGCTCGTATAAAAGAGGATATTGATGTAGTTTTTGATCGTGATCCTGCGGCAAAGAGTGTTTGGGAAGTGTTATTTTGCTACCAAGGCTTGCATGCGATTTGGTTGTATCGGATTGCACACTATTTATTTGTACGTGGTTGGGTCGTTTTGCCGAGAATGATTTCAAATTTTGCTCGCTTTTTAACGGGAATTGAAATTCATCCAGGAGCAACGATTGGCAAAGGTTTATTCATTGATCATGGTTCTGGTGTTGTCATTGGAGAAACAGCAGAAATTGGTAATAATGTAACGCTATATCAAGGCGTTACTTTGGGTGGTACTGGTAAAGAGAAAGGGAAGCGTCATCCGACGATTAAAAACAATGTTGTTGTAGCCTGTGGAGCTAAAGTATTGGGATCTTTCACCGTTGGAGAACATGCGAAAATTGGTGCAGGTTCTGTTGTTTTAAAACCTGTACCACCGTATGCGACAGTAGTAGGTATTCCAGGGAAAGTTGTATTAATGTATGGTAAAAAAATAGACGAAGATTCGAGATCTATTGATTTGGAACATAATAATTTACCAGATCCAGAAGAAGAAATGTGGTTGTGTATGCATCGTAACATTCAACAGCTGGAAGAACGTATTAAGCATTTGGAAAAGGAGTAGAAACAGTGAGTTTGAGAGTATATAATACATTGACGAAACGAAAAGAAGAATTTGTACCACAAGTAGCAGGTGAAGCAAGTATTTATGTATGTGGAGTTACACCGTATAATCATCCTCATATAGGAAATGCAAGACCTTTTGTTACATGGGATGTAATTAAACGTTACTTAAGAAAGTCAGGGTATAAAGTAAAACATATTCAAAATTTTACAGATGTTGATGATAAGATTATTCGGACGGCAAATCAAGAAGGGGTAAAATGGTCAGACATTTCCAATCGTTACATTGATGCATATTTTAAAGTGATGGATCAATTACATGTAGAGCGCGCCGATGTTTATCCAAAAGTATCTGAGCATATGGATGAGATTATTCATATGATTGAAGTTCTAGTGGAAAAAGGTTACGCTTATCCATTAGATGGTGATGTATATTATAGTGTTGAAAGATTTGAAGGTTATGGTAAGTTAAGTGGTAGAAAATTAGAAGATATGCAAGCTGGTGCACGTGTGGATATAGATGAACGTAAACAAAAACCAATGGATTTTGCTCTATGGAAAAGTGCGAAACCGGGTGAACCGGCTTGGGAAAGTCCTTGGGGAAAAGGCAGACCGGGTTGGCATATTGAATGCTCGGCAATGTCGCTTAAATATTTAGGGGAAACGTTTGACTTTCATGGTGGTGGCAGTGATTTGATTTTCCCTCATCATGAAAATGAAATTGCCCAATCACAGGCTTGTTGCTCTAATCATGATAGCTTCGTAAAATATTGGCTACATAATGGCTTTATTACAATTAATGAAGAAAAAATGAGCAAATCGCTAAATAATTTCTTTACTGTATTAGATATTTTGGAAAAATATCCGGCAGAAGTTTTACGTTTCTTTATTGTTGCTACACATTATCGTAGTCCGCTTGACTTTAGTGATGAACGCTTAAACGAAGCAGCGCGCAGCCTTGACCGTCTAAAAACGGCAATGGAAAACTGTATGGAATTAGAAAAACATGCAGAAGGAGAAACAAGTGAAATTAGCAAGTCTTTAGTTGATGCTGCGAAACAGGCAAAAGCAGATTTCTATGCGGCAATGGATGATGATTTTAATACTGCATTAGCACTAAGCAGTATGTTTGCCTTAGCAAAAGAAATTAATGTATATTATAATGCGATAACAACAGGGAAAATTACACACGCGAAAGAAGATTTTATCATTGCCCGTGATGTTTATTTTGATATGGCGGATATCTTGGGAATTTTAATTGATGTACGCGAGGGAAAACAAGAGGAGAATCAAGAAATGGTTGAAGATTTGATGAAGATTATTATTGAGTTACGTCAAGAAGCACGTCAAAATAAGGACTGGGCAACTGCAGATAAAATTCGCGATGGATTAAATGCAATTGGTGTGACCTTAGAAGATTCACCAACAGGCGTTAGGTGGAAAAAATAATGCAATTTGAACATTTTAAATATCTTGTGGATACGATGTTTCAAGAAGAAGAAACAGGCGGATTGAAACAGAAGTATTACGATATAAAAGTAGAAGCAATGAATCCATTGGTCTTAGCATATATTGGTGATGCATATTTCAACTTATATGTACGGGGAAAACTTTTGGCTTATGAACAGAACAAGGTGCAAGTACTGCATAGTTTTGGGGCGAAAATTGTTTCGGCAGCTTGGCAGGCAGTTGCTTATCAAGGAATTGCTGAAGAATTAACAGAAGAAGAGCAAACATTTTTTAAGCGAGGGCGTAACGCAAAAAGTCATGTGCCTAAAAGTGCGACAGTTGCTGAGTATCGTGCAAGTACCGGCTTTGAATCATTATTGGGAGCACTCTATTTAAGTGAGAGGTTTGACCGCTTAAATGACCTTGTAGAAAAATCTTTTCAAATTATTGCAAAAGCGATGATGCAAAAAACACGAAAAAAATGATTTCGAAGATCATAATGTTGGCTGGTAGAACCTTGGTTTTGCCAGCCAGCGTTCTCTTGTTGTTTTGATTTGTGTAAATTTAGGGGGATATTGATGAAAATTACGCAATTTACCGCAACTGGCTTACAGGAATTAGAAGCTTGTTTAGAGATGAATGAAATTAATCGAATTGGCGAAAGTGAATTAAGAAGTTTATTAAAGACGATTAACTTGTCGTTTATTTATGAGGATATCAATCGCTTGCAAAGTACGTTAATTTGTGAATGCAAAGACTCCTATGTGCAGCAGAGTCAACGATATGTGTCATTAACGGAAGAGGCTTATGACTTGCCGGAGTTGAGCAAAGAGGATGAAACTCAAGCGAAATCATTGTTAAAAGAAGCCTTTTCTCTATACGCCGAAATGTCAGAAAAAAAAGCGGGCGAGTTTAAAGGTCGTCCCAAAATTGAGCATTACTTACATGGGATCCCAATTGAAGATGCACGCTATATTTTGCCTTTAATGGCAAAAACAAATGTATGTACAGCAATGGCAGGAGACAAACTAATTGATTTATTTCGTTTATTTAATGATGTACAGTATGGTGCATTATTTGATGAAATCGCTGAAAGTTTGCAAGAGTTCGTTCCAAAGCGTTTATTTATGCTAATTTGTCAGCAAAATAATCGTGAGATACATTCAGAATTAGTGGAAAGTTTTTATGCAGAGATGTTTGCTAAATTATCACCGACGGATAATTTAGTTTTTTTCGATCAATGTGGGGAACTAGATAAAAAAGTAGGATTTGGTGCGTTGACGAGTACGATGAAAGACGCGCCGTCAGCTGTGATTGCACGCTGGGGTGAGGAAGCAGATACAAAGGCTCGCGGAGTAGTAGAGCGTGTTTTGGGATATGGACATGACAGCATTGCCGAACAGGCAAGAGTCCGTTTTGCGATGATGTGTAGTTTAGTGACGTATCATCAACAAGAACGCCATAGAATCACATCGAATTATCGGGAGGATTTTGTAAAAGTAATCTTAGATGAAAATCGTGAAGTGAAAATTCCACAGACGATTAATAATTCTAAATTTAAAGAGCGCTTTATTGAATTGACGAGAAAATTTAAAGATTTTCGTTTAGATATAGCTAAGCGTTATGGTATGGATAAAGCAATGTGCTTTTTATTAAATTGTGATCAAATAAAATTGATGATTTCCACAAATGCACGGGCGGATATTTCCATGCTTGCAGATCGAACTTGTATGAATGCGCAATGGGAAATTCGTGAATTGGCAATTAAAAAAGTGATCGCGCTTAGAACTTTATCACCTGTATTATATGAAAAAGCTTTACCTTCTTGTGTAAAAGGTATTTGTCGTGAAGGAAAAATGTCTTGTGGACAAGCAGGAAAAGTTCGGGAGTTATTTGCAAAACTTTAATAAAAGGAAGATGGCTATGGAAAACAATATGACAGATGAGATGATTGTTGGCAGAAACAGTGTGATGGAAGCTATAAAAAGTGGACGGGTAAATAAGATTTTGTTGGCAAAAGGTGATAGACAGGGTTCGATTCGTGAAGTTATTGGTGTGGCAAAAGAAAAAGGTATACTGATTCAAGATGTTGATATAAAGAAAATTAATGATTTGGCAAAAGGCTTGAGACATCAAGGCGTTTTGGCGTATGTTGCACCTGTTGAATATGTTGAGCTTGAAGATATTTTAGCAAAAGCGGAGGCTGCTGGTCAGCCACCTTTTATTGTTTTATTAGATGAATTAGAAGACCCACATAATTTAGGGGCGATTCTTCGGACTGCTGACGCAGCAGGAGTACATGGTGTGCTTATACCAAAACGTCGTAGTTGTCCACTTTCGGCTACAGTTGCAAAAACTTCGGCGGGTGCGGTAGAATATGTACCCGTTGCGAAAATTGGCAATGTCGCACAAACGATTAAGGAATTGCAAAGACTTGGCATGTGGGTTGTCGGGGCAGATATGGACGGCGATAAAGATTATTATGAAGCGGATTTAACAGGTCCGTTAGTATTGGTCATTGGTAGCGAAGGTAAAGGAATTGGCAGATTAACCAAAGAAGTGTGTGATTTTCTCGTAAGGATTCCGATGCAGGGGAAAATAAACTCACTTAATGCATCGGTAGCAGGATCAATTTTAATGTATGAATCTATGAAACAACGTCAAATTAAATGAGAATAGGATTAAGCCAATATAAAAGAAAGAGGTACTGTAAGAGTATCTCTTTCTTTTATATTAAGGGTAGTTTATAATGAATAGAGATTGTAGATTCATAGGAGATACAAGATGAAAAAGCATAAAAAAGAGCACTACATCATTGATGGATATAATGTAATAAATTCATGGCCAGAGCTTGTTGCACTACGTGATAATTTATCCTATGCTAGAGATCGTCTAATTGATATTATGGCTGAATATGGAGCGTTTGAACATTATGATATAACGATAGTTTTTGATGCATTATTTGTTGGTGGAAATGAATCACATTATGAAATAAATGAAAATTTAGTGGTTGTATACACTGAGGAAGGAGAGACCGCAGATAGCTATATTGAAAAATTTGCTTATCAATTGGTACGCGAGGGCAAAGAAGTGTATGTAGTTACCTCGGACGGAATTGAACAAAGTGTGATATTAGGAGCAGGAGCATATCGTATTCCATCAAAAGAAATGTTAAGGAATGTAAAAAAGACAAAGAAGAAAATAGCAGAGGAATATACTTTGCCTAAACATAAAATTCAGAGACGTGAATTAGGCGGTCGAATAAATGATGATATTGCAAAAAAATTAGATATTTTGCGGAAAAAGCAATAGAAAGTATGGAAATATGAGGAGTATTTCTTAAAATGCTTGACTAGTATGGGGTGCTAGGGTATAATTTGCAGTAAAGTAAACATGTCTGTTGCTTTTTTGGAGGCGCTTAATTGCGTTTTTTTTTCTGTTTTATTGGTCTGCAAGTTAAACGAAAGTGTTTATTTTGAATTCATTTAGAAGTTTTAGGTGTTACTCTTCATGAAAGAGTTTGGTTTATATTAAATATAGTGTTTGGGAAATGCCGTTAGGAGGTGGTGCGATGCGTACAAATACTCAAAGTGAAGATTTGTATAGTGTCTTTGAGAACATGACAGATGAAGAGATTGTTGCTGAAGCCAAAGAAAATAATAATACTATCGCACTAAATTATCTAATTAATAAGTATCGTAATTTCGTTAGAGCGAAGGCTCGTTCTTACTTTTTGATTGGTGCTGACCGTGAGGATATTATTCAAGAAGGTATGATTGGTTTATACAAAGCAATTCGTGATTTTCGTAACGATAAGTTATCTTCTTTTCGGGCTTTTGCTGAGCTTTGTGTTACCAGACAGATTATTACAGCAATAAAAACAGCTACAAGACAGAAACATATTCCGTTAAATTCTTATGTTTCTTTAAATAAACCTATATATGATGAAGATTCAGATCGCACATTACTTGATGTACTATCTGGTTCGAAAATTTCAGATCCAGAGGAATTAGTAATTAGCAGAGAAGAATTTATAGATATTGAGTCCAAAATGGGACAAATCCTAAGTGATCTTGAATGGAAAGTTTTAATGGCATATCTTGATGGAAAATCTTATCAGGAAATTGCAGTAGAGCTTGATCGTCATGTAAAATCTATAGATAATGCTTTGCAACGTGTAAAACGTAAATTAGAACGCTATTTAGAAAATCGTAGTGATGATACAGATGTAAATACTGTATACAATGGACTTACGACGATAAATAAGCAACTACATGGATTATGTGGTGGACTGGGACACGATTGATAAAAAGCATAGAAAGTTAATGCGAATATAAAAAGTGGACAAGGTTAAAATTGATTAGAAATACTCATTTATAAAAGAAAAATTGAGATTGTGTCATATAAAAAAGGCATCTATTAAATGATTAGATGCCTTTTTTATGGTATGTTTTGTATTGTATGAAGGATGAAATAGTAATTTTGACGAATACATAAATGATAAAACTTTTATCCGGAATTATTTACCAAGATATTCATAATATAAAGTTTTAAAGAATATTCTTTTAACGTTGTCTATCTGTAAGTGAATTTTTAGCTGATAGCAAGGATAAAAATTTTGGGAGGAAATGGAATGACAAACAAGAAAAGATTGGCGATTATTTGCGGCGGTGGTCCAGCACCAGGAATGAATAGTGTAATTAGTGCAGTTACGATGGAAGCGCATAAACAAGGCATTGAAGTATTGGGAATGTATGATGGTTTTTCACATCTAGCACAAGGAAAGAAAAACTATGTAGTTTTGAATTATGATATGGTAAGTCGCATTCATTTAAATGGTGGCTGTATTCTACATATGTCTAGATACAACCCAACAAAGAATGAAGATGATTTAGCTAGAGTGGTAGATACTTTGCTTGAACTTGGTGTAACGTATATGGTCACAATAGGTGGGGATGATACTGCTTTCAGTGCTTCAAAGGTTTCAGAATATGCACGAAAATGTGGAAAAGTAATCAATTCCGTTCATGTACCTAAAACAATAGACAATGATTTACCTTTGCCAGAAGGGATTAGTACGTTTGGTTTTGAAACAGCTAGAGCATTAGGCACTACAGAGTTAGAAAATTTGATGGAAGATGCACGTACGACAAATAATCGTTGGTATTTTGCAATTGCTATGGGGCGTACAGCTGGACATTTAGCGCTCGGCATGGGAAAAAGTGCTGGAGCGATTATTACAATCATTCCTGAAGAGTTTAAAACAAAGGAAGTTAGGCTGCAACATGTAGTTGATTTACTTGTTGGTTCGATTGTAAAAAGGAATGCAACTGGTCGTAACTATGGTGTAGCGGTTATCGCAGAAGGTGTTATCGACAGGATTGCCCCAGAAGATTTTAGTGTGCTAGGCGCAGCTTGTTTTGATGATCATGGTCATCTTCGCTATTCGGAACTTGATTTTGGTGATGTATTAAAAAAATTAGTGATAATAGAATTGAAAAAGATTGGTTTGAACGTAACGATTATAGATAAGGAAATTGGTTATGAGCTTCGTTGCGCTGCACCGATTTCTTTTGATATTGATTATACGCGATCGCTTGGCTATGCAGCAGTAAGTTTCCTTATGGACGGTGGAACGGATGCAGTTGTAAGTATTCAAAATAATAAAATTGTTCCTTTGAAATATGAAGAAATTCGCGATGAAAATACAGGAAAAACAAAAGTAAGATATGTGGATATTCATTCATTAAATTATTTTATTGCTACAGAATATATGATTCGTTTAGTAAAAGATGATTTTATAAATGAGGATAAATTGAAAATTTTAGCAAAAGAATTTAACTTAACACCTGAACGCTTTAAAGAAAAATACGAATATCTTGTAAAATAGAGAATGGAAAGATGAAGAAAATTGATTTTTCTTCATCTTTTATCTGATAGCTAAGCTGCGCTAAGACTTTTAACCTTTATAAGGAGGAGTTAGTTATACCCACAGGCATAGGCGAGCGGCTAAGTTTCTGGATACGATCAACTAAGGTTCAGATAGAGTGAAAACTTTACCTGGATCAAGTATTACCTTAACATTTTTAGTAAAATGTTAAGAATGTGTATAATTTTTTAAAAAATAAATAAAATATTTTCAAAAAGGTATTTACAAATCAAAAAACATGTGATAATATTATATATCGTCACCGGTTGATAAAACACATCGCGGGGTGGAGCAGTTGGTAGCTCGTCGGGCTCATAACCCGAAGGTCGCAAGTTCGAGTCTTGTCCCCGCAACCAAAAAAAAGTGTTGACAAAGCAAAAGAAACGGTGTACAATAAATGAGGTTGTTAACGCTGGTGTAGCTCAATTGGTAGAGCAGCTGACTTGTAATCAGCAGGTTGGGGGTTCAAGTCCTCTTGCCAGCTCCATAATAAGGATGGGTTCCCGAGTGGCTAAAGGGAGCAGACTGTAAATCTGCCGGCTCTGCCTTCGTTGGTTCGAATCCAACCCCATCCACCATTAATTTAATATCGCGGGGTGGAGCAGTTGGTAGCTCGTCGGGCTCATAACCCGAAGGTCGCAAGTTCGAGTCTTGCCCCCGCAACCAAAACAAAAGTTAGTGATCGCTGATGTAGCTCAGTCGGTAGAGCGTATCCTTGGTAAGGATAAGGTCACCGGTTCAATCCCGGTCATTAGCTCCATAAATACGGCGGCGTAGCTCAGTTGGCTAGAGCATGCGGTTCATACCCGCAGTGTCCGGAGTTCGAATCTCTGCGCCGCCACCAACAAAAAAACAAACCCCTATTGGGGTTTTTATTTATGTCAAGGTATCTGTTTATCATAAACTTATGTATATAGGTTTTATTAATGTATATAATAAGTAAAATATCTACATAAGTATCTGTTTATTTCAACTTATTACTGTGAAGGTTTTTAAAATAAGTTTTTGCTGGAATAATCTTGATAGAAAAAGGTGTGGATAAGCTGTTGACAGCTTGGATTAATTATGATAAATTATATTAGTGACATTTTGAAATGTAGTATATTTTCAGGCAAGAGGGGTGCATAGGATGCGTAATGCAGTTACATTGGCCTGCGTTGAATGTAAACAACGTAATTATCAGACCAATAAAAACAAAAAAAATGACCCGGATAGATTAGAATTCAACAAATACTGCAAGTTTTGCAAAAAACACACTTTACACAAAGAAACAAAATAAAATTTTGCTTAAATTTGTTTTGATATAGGGGTATAGCTCAATTGGTAGAGTAGTGGTCTCCAAAACCATTGGTTGTGGGTTCAAGTCCTACTGCCCCTGCCAATTTACTTTGTGGTGTATCTAGCAGTATGTTACGGGGATGTGAAATGATGGCTGCTCAAGAAACAGCTGTTCAAGCTAACGGTTCACGTGTTAAGAAATTTTTCCGTGAAGTAAAGGCGGAGATGCGTAAAGTATCATGGCCTAATAAAAAGGAACTTATAGCGTATACAGGTGTGGTTTTTATTTCTGTAGTGTTTATAGCTGCGCTTATCGGTTTAATTGACGGTGTATTTGCGCGTTTGCTAGAACTTTTTTTACGTTAATTCGGCTAAGGGGGTGGGGGACGTAGTTGTCGTCCCTTAAGTGATGGAATCCGAAAAAAAATGGTATGTAATCCATACATATTCAGGCTATGAAAATAAAGTAAAAGCTAATCTAGAACGTAAAGTTCATTCTATGGGAATGGAAGATGAGATTTTTCGCATTGTAGTTCCTATGGAAGATGAAGTTGAATACAAAGGTGACCAAAAAAAAGTCACGAAGAAAAAAGTTTTTCCTGGATATGCATTGGTTGAAATGATTGTAAGTGATAAATCTTGGTATATTGTTCGTAATACACCGGGTGTTACTGGGTTTGTTGGTTCTGGAACGAAGCCTATACCTTTGACAGATGCTGAAGTGAAACGAATTCTTAAATCCATGGGGATTGAAGAGTTGAAGCCGAAGTTTGATATTGAAGTATCACAAGCGGTGAAAATTACTTCTGGTGCTTTTGAGAATTTTGAAGCTACAGTGACAGAAATTAATCCTGAACGTAGCAAGATAAAAGTTCTTGTTAGTATGTTTGGACGTGAAACTCCAGTTGAACTGGATTTTACTCAAGTAGAAAAGATTTAATGGTTTATATTAAGGAGGTGTAATACAAATGCCGAAAAAAGTTGTTAAACTTGTAAAATTGCAAGTTCCTGCTGGTAAAGCTACTCCAGCTCCTCCAGTTGGTCCTGCACTAGGTCAAGCTGGTGTTAATATCATGGCTTTCGTAAAAGACTTTAACGAAAGAACTGCACAACAAGCTGGTCTTATTATTCCAGTTGAGATTACAGTTTTTGAAGATAGATCCTTTACATTTATCACGAAGACTCCTCCAGCTGCTGTTCTTCTTAAAAAAGCTGCTGGTATTGAAACTGCTTCTGGTGAACCTAACAAGAAGAAAGTTGCTAAATTACCACGTGCTAAAGCTATGGAAATTGCTGAAAGTAAAATGAAAGATTTAAATGCTGCTAACCTTGAAGCTGCTACTCGCATGATTGAAGGTACTGCTCGCAGCATGGGTATTGAAATCGTAGATTAATTCTGCATTTGATATCTGTGGGAGGAATAACCGCTATTACCACGAAAGGGGAAAGAAAGATGCCAAAATTCGGTAAGAAATATCAAGAAGTTGCAAAACTTATTGAAGATAAATTATATGATCCGCAAGAAGCGATTGAACTTGTGAAAAAAACGGCTACAGCTAAATTTGACGAAAGTGTTGAACTTGCTGTAAAATTAGGTGTAGATCCTAAACATGCTGATCAACAAGTTCGTGGTGCTGTTGTATTACCACATGGTACTGGTAAAAGTAAACGTGTGTTAGTATTTGCTAAGGGCGACAAAGTGAAAGAAGCAGAAGCAGCTGGTGCTGATTTTGTTGGTTCTGATGAACTTGTTGCAAAAATTCAAGGAGGCTGGGCAGACTTTGATGTTGCTGTAGCTACTCCTGATATGATGGGTACGGTTGGACGTTTAGGTAAAATCCTTGGTCCAAGAGGTTTAATGCCAAATCCTAAAGTTGGTACTGTAACTTTAGACCTTACTCGTGCTATTAATGAAATTAAAGCAGGTAAAATCGAATACCGTACAGATAAAGCTGGGAATATCCATGCCCCTATCGGTAAAGTGTCATTCGATGCTGAGAAGTTATTAGAAAACTTCCAGACCTTAATTGATACATTAAATAAAGTGAAACCTGCTGCTGCTAAAGGTCAATATATGCGTTCAATTTCTGTAAGCGCAACTATGGGCCCTGGCATTAAGGTTAATCCACTTAAAGTTTCCGCCAAAGGCTAATTTTAGTCTTACAACTTAATAATTTTTAAGGCTGTAGATAGCAGGTGCGTATGCATAATGGAGTAGTCCTCCTGCCGAGGTCGGAGATTTAAGTGTGGCTTACATTGCCATTTACGACCTCCGGTATTTACTGCCGGAGGTCTTTTCGCGTTATTTAATGAGAGGAGGTGTAGTTCATGGCTGTAACTTCAGCAAAACAAGCAGTTGTTGCTAGTTTAAAAGAAAAAATTGGCAGTGCCCAAGGTGCTGTATTAACTACTTATAGTGGTTTAAGTGTTGCTCAAGATACTGAACTTCGTGCTAGACTACGTGAAGCGGGTGTTGAGTATCGTGTTGTAAAAAATACGATGCTTCGCATTGCGACTAATGAGTTAGGTATTGAAGGTTTAGAACAATATCTTGAAGGTACTACTGCAATCGCAATTTCTGCGACTGATCCAGTAGCTCCGGCAAAACTTATTTCTGAGTTTATTAAAGAAAACAAATTAAAAGCTCTAGAAGTAAAAGCTGGTCTTGTAGAAGGCAAAGTAATTGACGCCGATGGCGTTAAAGCTCTTGCTGCATTACCTGCACGCGAAGTGCTTATTGCACAAGTTCTTGCTGGTATGCAATCCCCAATTGCCGGTCTTGTCAATGTATTGCAAGGTTCTATCCGCAATGTGGTTTATGCGCTTGATGCAATTCGTCAACAAAAAGAATCTGCGTGATGCGTGAATTAATAAAACAATAAATTAATAAAAATGAATTTTTGGAGGTATTTTATAATGAATAAAGAACAAATTATGGAAGCTATTGAGAACATGACAGTTCTTGAATTATCTGAATTAGTGAAAGCTTTAGAGGAAAAATTTGGTGTATCCGCTGCTGCTCCTGTAGCTATGGCTGCTGCTCCTGTAGCTGGCGCTGCTGCTGCTGAAGAAAAAAGCGAATTTGACGTTATCTTAGCATCTGCTGGTGCTAGCAAAATTAATGTTATCAAAGCTGTTCGCGAAGCAACTGGCTTAGGTCTTAAAGAAGCTAAAGAATTAGTTGATGGTGCTCCTAAAGCTGTAAAAGAAAAAGTAAGTAAAGCTGATGCTGATGCTCTTAAAGCAAAACTTGAAGAAGCTGGCGCAACTGTAGAAGTTAAATAATTTTAACTGATATGAAAAATTAAAGAGTACCCAAAAGGTACTCTTTAATTTTGCTATAAATTCATAAATAAAAGATTGACAAATGAAGATGTTTGTGATAATATTTTTTAATGCAGAACGTATAATAAAAATACATATTTCTACGATTGTGTAGGTTTCTGCAATAAAAATATTCAATTTAGGTATAACATGCGAACTGGTAGGAAATAGTAATATAATGGAGGATGAAGATGGTATCTCATCAATAAAAAAGCAAGGTGAAATGTTATTTAGCAAAAGCCTTGTCTTTTTTTGATATTATATATCTTCTCCATTTATCATTTTTATCCTGCCATGACTGCGAAGTTTAGTCAAATTGGGCTAAGGGGTGAAGGATTTAATGTTCAATCCTGTTCCGGTGGGCAAAAGAGTCAGGTATAGCTATGCAAAAATTAAAGAAGTACTGGACATGCCTCATCTTCTTGATATTCAAAGAAATTCCTATGAGTGGTTTTTGAAGGAAGGTTTACAGGAAATCTTCCACGATATTTCACCTATTCAGGATTTTACAGGAAACTTAGTGTTATCGTTTGAAGCTTTTAACTTAGGTGAAGCAAAATACGATGTTGATGAATGCAAAGAACGTGATGTCACGCATTCTGCACCACTAAGAGTAAATGTACGATTGATTAATCGTGAAACAGGCGAAATAAAAGAACAAGAAGTGTTTATGGGCGATTTTCCGTTAATGACTGATACTGGTACGTTCATTATTAACGGTGCGGAACGTGTTATTGTAAGTCAGTTAGTACGTTCTCCAGGAGCGTACTATGGTGAAACGATTGATGCTAGTGGTAAAAAATTGTACAATGCTACGGTAATTCCGAATCGCGGTGCGTGGCTAGAATTAGAAACAGATGCGAATGATGTTATTTCGGTACGAGTTGATAGAACTCGTAAGTTACCTGTAACTGTATTGATTCGTGCATTAGGCTATGGGTCTAATACGATGATTTCAGAATTATTTGGTGACGATGTTCGTATTAAAGCGACTTTAGAACGCGATAATACGGATTCAAGAGAAGAAGCCTTGGTTGAAATCTATAAAAGACTTCGTCCAGGTGAACCTCCAACTGTAGATAATGCTACCCAATTATTAGAATCATTATTCTTTGATCCAAAACGTTATGATTTAGCTACGGTTGGTCGTTATAAATTGACGAAAAAATTAGGTTGGAAGAGACGTTTGATGGGTAAAACTCTTTATCAGCCTATTGTTGATAAAGAAACAGGGGAAATCATTCTTCCAGCAGATACTGTTGTTACTGAAAGTATGCTAGAAGAGCTTGATGAAGTTAAATTATTTGAAGCAGATCAAGTAATTGAAATTAAAATTAAGGATAAAGAAGGTAATCCAATCAAAATGATTTGTTCGCCTACTTTACCGTATAAACATAGAACAATTACAAAAGAAGATATTATTGCTTCAATTAACTACTTATTAAACTTAATGGATGGGTTCGGCAATACTGATGATATCGATCATCTAGGGAATAGACGTGTTCGTTCTGTTGGTGAATTGTTGCAAAATCAATTTAGAATTGGTTTATCCAGAATGGAACGTGTCGTAAAAGAACGTATGACAATTCAAGACGTTGATGTAATTACCCCTCAGGCTTTAATTAACATCCGTCCAGTTGTAGCTGCGATTAAAGAATTCTTTGGTTCCAGCCAGTTGTCACAGTTCATGGACCAACATAATCCATTAAGTGAATTGACACATAAACGCCGTTTAAGTGCATTAGGTCCTGGTGGTTTAAGTCGTGAACGCGCGGGCTTCGAAGTTCGTGACGTCCATCACTCTCACTATGGCCGTATGTGTCCAATTGAAACACCAGAAGGTCCTAACATCGGTTTGATTGGTTCGCTTTCTACTTATGGTAGAATTAATGAATTTGGTTTTATTGAAACTCCATATCGTAAAGTAGATAAAGTAAATCGCAAAGTTACAGATGATGTTCGTTATCTAACTGCCGATGAAGAAGATGAAATGATTGTTGCACAGGCAAACCAAGAATTAAATGATGATGGATGGTTTGCTGATGAGCGCGTTACAGCGCGTTATAAACATGATACATTACTCGTTCCGGGGGAAAGCGTAGACTATATGGACGTTTCGCCAAAACAAGTTGTATCTATAGCAACGGCAATGATTCCTTTCCTTGAAAACGATGATGCGAATCGTGCCTTAATGGGGGCGAACATGCAACGTCAAGCGGTACCGTTACTTCGTACACAAGCTCCGATTGTTGGAACTGGTATGGAATATAAAGCTGCTTGCGATTCAGGGGTAATGATTCTTGCTAAAAATTCTGGTGTGGTTGAAAAAGTAACAGCAGATGAAATTCATATTCGCACTGAAAAAGGTGCGTTAGATATTTATAAAATGCAAAAGTACCTTCGTTCTAACCAAGGTACTTGCATTAATCAGCGTCCAATTGTTCATAAAGACGATGTAATTGTAAAAAAACAAGTTCTTGCTGATGGTCCGGCGACTGACAATGGAGAATTAGCTCTTGGTTATAATGTGTTGGTAGCATTTATGCCTTGGGAAGGTTACAATTACGAGGATGCGATTTTACTTAGTGAAAAATTAGTAAAAGAAGATATCTATACTTCCATACATATTGAAGAATATGAATGTGATGCTCGTGATACAAAACTTGGGCCAGAAGAAATTACACGTGATATTCCAAATGTAGCTGAAGAAGCTTTACGTGATTTAGATGATCGCGGTATTATCTGCATTGGTGCTGAAGTTCGTCCAGGAGATATCTTAGTAGGTAAAGTAACGCCGAAAGGCGAAACTGAGCTTACGGCGGAAGAACGGTTACTTCGGGCAATTTTCGGTGAAAAAGCTCGTGAAGTACGTGATACATCACTTCGTGTACCACATGGAGAAGCTGGTAAGATTGTTGATGTTAAGGTGTTCAGTCGTGAAAATGGTGACGAATTGCCACCAGGAGTAAATCATCTTGTACGTTGTTATATTGCACAGAAACGTAAGATTTCTGTCGGCGATAAAATGGCCGGTCGCCATGGTAATAAAGGGGTTGTTTCACGTATTATGCGTGAGGAAGATATGCCGTTTTTACCAGATGGAACGCCAGTACAGATTGTACTTAACCCATTAGGTGTACCTTCGCGTATGAATATTGGTCAGGTACTTGAAACTCACTTAGGTATGGCAGCTCGTGCGCTTGGTATGCAGATTAAAGCTGGTGATCCTACAGTAGAAACTAGATTACGTGACTTAGGTTATGATATAGATAAAAATGGTATGCCGGTACCTGATGTTGCGGGTATTCATATTTCAACCCCAGTATTCGACGGCGCGAAAGAGACAGAAGTGTTTTCAACGTTAAAAGCAGCAGGGCTTCGTGATGATGGTAAAACGATTCTTTACGATGGTCGTACAGGAGATCCATTTGATAACCCTGTAACTGTTGGCTGTGTTTATATGTTAAAATTGGCGCATTTAGTTGACGATAAGATTCATGCTCGGTCAACTGGTCCATACTCCTTAGTAACGCAACAACCATTGGGTGGTAAAGCTCAATTTGGTGGACAACGTTTTGGGGAAATGGAAGTTTGGGCATTAGAAGCTTATGGTGCTGCTTATACATTGCAAGAAATCTTAACAGTAAAATCTGATGATGTCGTCGGACGTGTTAAGACGTATGAAGCGATCGTAAAAGGCGAAAATATACCAGAACCAGGTGTACCAGAATCATTTAAAGTATTGATTAAAGAGCTACAAAGTATCGGACTTGACATTAAAGTATTAACTGAAGATGCGCAAGAAATTATGATTCGTGATACAGATGAAGATATTAATGAAACAGCAAAACAATTAGATTTAAATGTGGATGGCGTACAACCAAAGCCACCAACGGAGCCAGCTTTAAAACCTGAGGCATATAACGATGATGCTGAAGGAAATGAAGAGGCTGAACCTGATACAGCTGATTTAGATATTATTGCTGAACTTGGAAAATTCCCGAATGATGAGAATTTGGACGATGAAGATGCTGATGTATCTTTAGAAATTGATGATTTAGTCGAAGATGACTTCGAATAATAGAAGGGAGTGACACCCCCTTGTTGGATGTAAACAATTTTGATTCGATGCGTATAGGTTTAGCTTCGCCAGAAAAGATCAGAGAATGGTCACATGGTGAAGTGAAAAAACCAGAGACAATTAATTATCGTACATTGAAACCAGAACGTGAGGGTTTATTCTGTGAAAAAATTTTTGGACCAACACGTGACTGGGAATGTCATTGCGGTAAGTATAAACGTATTCGTTATAAAGGTATTATTTGCGATCGTTGCGGTGTTGAAGTTACGCGTTCGAAAGTACGTCGTGATAGAATGGGGCACATTGAACTTGCTGCCCCAGTATCGCATATTTGGTATTTCAAGGGCATACCAAGTCGCATGGGATTGATTCTAGATATATCACCTAGATCATTAGAAAAAGTTTTATATTTTGCTTCTTATATCGTACTTGATCCTGCAGATACTCCTTTGATAAAAAAACAACTTTTAACAGAAAATGAGTATCGTGAAAACCGAGATAAATACGGTGCAGCATTTAAAGTTGGTATGGGTGCTGAATCTATTAAAAAGCTTCTTGCTGAACTTGATTTAGAAAAAATGAGCAAAGAATTACGTCAAGAATTAAAAGAAGTGAGCGGGCAACGTAAAATTCGTGCGATTCGTCGCTTGGAAGTAGTTGAAGCTTTCCGCAAATCTGGCAATAAACCAGAGTGGATGATCATGGATGTTGTACCAGTAATTCCACCGGAATTACGTCCAATGGTTCAACTAGATGGTGGCCGTTTTGCTACTTCTGATTTAAATGATTTATATCGTCGTGTTATTAATCGTAATAATCGTTTAAAACGGTTACTTGATTTGGGTGCACCCGATATTATTGTTCGTAACGAAAAAAGAATGTTACAAGAAGCGGTGGATGCATTAATCGATAATGGTCGTCGTGGCCGTCCAGTAACAGGCCCAGGAAATCGTCCGCTTAAATCTTTGAGCGATATGCTTAAAGGTAAACAAGGGCGTTTCCGTCAAAACTTACTTGGTAAACGTGTTGACTATTCTGGTCGTTCCGTTATCGTTGTTGGACCGGAACTTAAGTTACATCAATGTGGTTTACCTAAAGAAATGGCACTTGAATTATTCAAGCCATTTGTAATGAAAAAATTAGTGAATGCTGGTCACGCACATAATATTAAGAGTGCAAAACGTATGGTGGAAAGAATTAGGCCAGAAGTTTGGGATGTACTTGAAGAAGTTATTAAAGAGCATCCAGTACTTTTAAATCGTGCACCAACGCTTCATAGATTAGGAATTCAAGCATTTGAACCTGTACTTACAGAAGGGCGTGCGTTAAAATTACATCCACTTGTATGTACTGCTTACAATGCCGATTTTGATGGTGACCAAATGGCGATCCATTTACCACTATCAGCAGAAGCACAAGCAGAAGCACGTATCTTAATGCTTTCCGCACACAATATTCTTTCGACGAAAGATGGTCGCCCAGTTGCTGTTCCTACGCAGGATATGGTACTTGGAGCGTACTATTTAACAATTGTTAAACCAGGTGCTTTAGGTGAAGGCAAAGTAATGACTGGCATTAATGAAGCATTGCTTGCTTATCAACATAAAGAATTATCATTGCAAGCGCAAATTAAAGTGCGCGTTGAAGGTTATGGTATGGTTAACACCACGCTTGGCCGTATGATCTTTAATGAAAGCTTGCCACCAGAAATTCGTTATTATTATAAGGATGATAATGAGGAATGGTGCTTAGGTATTCTTATGGATAAGAAAAACCTTGGTAAACTTGTTGGTAACTGTTACCGTAACTTTGGTAATGCAAAAACTGCAGAAGTTATTGACCGTGTAAAAAATCTTGGTTATTCTTATGCTTGTCGTGCTGGTATGACAGTTGCGATTGCCGACATCAAAATTCCGAAAGAGAAGAAAGAAATTCTTGCAAATACGGAAGCACAAGTTAATTCGATCGAAAGACAATATCGTCGTGGACTCATCACCGATGATGAAAGATATAACAAAGTTATCAGCTTATGGACGAAAGCTACAGATGATGTAACAAAAGCCATGATGGATAACTTGGATAGATTTAATCCGATTTACATGATGGCTAACTCTGGAGCCCGCGGTAATATCCAACAGATGCGTCAGCTCGCTGGTATGCGCGGACTTATGGCGGATCCATCAGGTAAAATTATCGACTTACCAATTAAAGCAAATTTCCGTGAAGGATTAACGGTATTAGAGTACTTTATTTCTACGCATGGTGCTCGTAAAGGACTTGCGGATACAGCGCTTAGAACAGCCGATTCTGGATATTTGACACGTCGTCTTGTTGACGTTGCACAAGATGTAATTGTTCGTGAAGATGATTGTGATATTGTAGGTATCAATTTAGTTCGTGAACGTGCGAAATTGGCAAACTCTACAAGTGGAGCAATTGAGTTCTTAAAAGACTCTTTATTAGGACGCTTGCTTGCAGCGGAAGTAACTGATCCGAAAACGGGCGAAGTAATCATTCCTATTGAAACAGTGCTTGATGAAGAAAAGCTTAAACTGATTGCTGAACATTCAATTCCTGAAATCGTTGTACGTGGTACTTCTTATGAAGGAGATATCAGCAATGCAACGACAACAGAAACAATCACATTAGGTGCGCCAGAAGAACATGTTCGTGAGACAATCAAAAAATCAATGATTCGCGAAATGCTTGGTAAAAATACAACAAGTGCTGTATTTGATCAAAATGAAAATGAAATTGTACCTGCAAATGTACCGCTTACAGAAGATCATATTGAAGCAATTCTAGCTAGCGATGCAAAAGAGGTACGAGTTCGTAACAATAATATTCGCGGTATTGAAGTTCAGGCAATTATGGAAGGTGCTGCTGTTATTGAACACTTAAAAGATCGTATTGCCGGTCGTGTTCTTGCAGAAGATATTGTTGAGCCTGAAACAGGAGAAGTTATTGCAGCAATTAATCAAGCAGTAGATGAAGATTTAGCAGAACGTATTTGTAAAGTACGTAAAAAAGTAAAAATTCGTTCTGTACTTACTTGTAAGTCACAATTTGGTGTATGTATCAAATGTTATGGGCGTAATTTGGCAACAGGTCATCAGGTGGATGTCGGTGAAGCGGTTGGTATTATCGCAGCTCAATCTATCGGTGAACCTGGTACACAGCTTACAATGCGTACGTTCCATACGGGTGGGGTAGCCGGTGACGATATTACACAAGGTTTGCCACGTGTCGAAGAGTTATTTGAAGCTCGTAAACCGAAACGTCAATCCATCATTGCTGAAATTGATGGTCGCGCTGAAGTTAAAGATACAAAAGGGATGCGCAAAGTAACTATCTTCCCAGAAACTGGCGAAGAACGTGTTTACCAAATTCCTTACGGTGCACGCATTATTGCGAAAGACGGACAAATGGTAGAAGCTGGAGATAGACTTACAGAAGGATCTATCAATCCACACGATATTCTAAGGGTTTGTGGTTTAAAGGCTACACAACGTTACTTAGTATATGAAGTACAAAAAGTATATAAATCTCAAGGTGTTGAAATTAATGATAAACATATTGAGGTTATGGTTCGTCAAATGCTTCATAAAGTTAAAGTTGAAGAATCTGGTGATACGGATTTCTTACCTGGTGAATATATTGATGTAAACAACTTTGAGACTGAAAATGCAAAAGCAATTGAAGTTGGCGGAGAACCCGCAGTTGCTAGACCAATTTTACTTGGTATTACAAAAGCTTCTCTTGCTACTGATTCCTTCTTATCTGCAGCATCATTCCAAGAAACAACACGTGTTCTTACTGATGCAGCAATAAAGGGTAAAGTTGATCCATTGCTCGGCTTAAAGGAAAATGTTATTATCGGTAAATTAGTACCAGCTGGTACGGGCATGACACGTTATCGTAATATTAATGTTGTAAAAAATCATCCATCACAAGATGAAGTTGTTGCAACTGAAGAATAAGAAAAGAGGACGATTTTCGTCCTCTTTTTTCTTTTATAAAGAATTAATAGGAATTTGTTGCTTTCATATTATGAAAATTTTAAAATCTTTCTTTTAATATAGATGTAGATTAATAATAGACGATTAAAAAAATTAAAAAATAGAAATAAAAGGTATAATTTTCTGGATTTTTGTTATAATGAATTAATGACACACCACGCACCGTGTACTTAAAAATATTGATTAAATAAGTGTTGACAATGATTATTTCAAATGGTATTATATACGAGTGCCAGAAATGAGAAGAATCATCTGTGAAACACGGGAGTGAAAATTATGGCGCTTAATCGTTTGAAGAATGCGAATCGGGTTATTGGCATCAAGCAAGTCACAAAATCTATTAATAAAGATGTAGTAGAAAGTGTTTTTTTAGGAAATGATGCTGATGCGCGTGTAATTGTTCCGCTAAAAAATTTATGCGAAGCGAAAAATATTCTTTTTTCTGAAGAATATACGATGGCTGAACTTGGTGAAGCCTGCAAAATTGAAGTTGGGGCAGCGGCGGTCGCTATTCTAAAGTAATTTTGTTAAAAATTTCAACTCTTTTATAAATTGAGTTGAAGTTATTAAATAATGAATCTTTATTTTGAGGAAGGAGGTGCATGTATGCCTACAATTAGCCAATTAATACGTAAAAGTAGAGAAAGTATGACGAAGAAATCCACAGCGCCAGCTTTGAAAGAATGTCCACAAAAGCGCGGTGTGTGTACGAGAGTATATACAACTACTCCTAAAAAACCTAACTCTGCATTAAGAAAAGTCGCAAGGGTTCGTTTAACTAATAGCATTGAAGTAACTGCATATATCCCTGGTATTGGTCACAATCTTCAGGAACATAGCGTTGTATTGATTAGAGGCGGCAGGGTAAAAGATTTACCAGGTGTTCGTTATCATATCGTTCGCGGTGCTTTAGATACTGCTGGTGTTCAAAATCGAATGCAAGGTAGATCTAAATACGGTGCGAAACGCGCTAAACAAAAAAAATAATTTGAAGATAATTTCCAATAGGAGGGATTCATATGCCAAGAAAAGGTGCTGTGCCAAAACGTGACGTGTTACCAGATCCGGTGTATAATTCCAAAGTCGTAACTAAGTTTATTAACAAAGTTATGTTATCTGGTAAAAAAAGCGTTGCAGAAAAAGTTGTTTATGATGCATTTGAAAGTATCAGAGCAAAAACTGGTAAAGATCCATTAGAAGTGTTTGAAACTGCTTTGAAAAATGTAATGCCAGTATTAGAAGTTCGTGCTCGTCGTGTCGGCGGTGCTAACTATCAAGTTCCAGTAGAAGTTCGTCCTGATCGTCGTATGACATTAGGTATTCGTTGGGTTGTGAACTACGCTAGACTACGTGGTGAAAAAACAATGAATGAAAGATTAGCTGCTGAATTAATGGATGCTGCGAATAATACAGGAGCAGCAATTAAGAAAAAAGAAGATACTCATAAGATGGCTGAAGCTAATAAAGCATTTGCTCATTATCGCTGGTAGTATCTAAATAGAATTTTATCTCTATACTTAATTAAGGAGCGATGTAATAGTGGGTAGACAGTTTCCACTTGAAAAGACTCGGAACATTGGTATTATGGCTCATATAGATGCCGGAAAAACCACTACTACTGAACGTATTCTATTTTACACTGGGAAAGTGCACAAGATTGGTGAAACTCATGAAGGTGCGGCAACTATGGACTGGATGGCGCAGGAGCAAGAAAGAGGTATTACCATTACTTCTGCTGCTACTACTTGCCAATGGCTAGATCATCGCATTAACATCATTGACACACCAGGACACGTGGACTTTACAGTTGAGGTAGAACGTTCGTTGAGAGTGCTTGATGGTTCTGTTGCTGTATTCTGTGCAAAAGGTGGAGTTGAACCTCAATCTGAAACAGTATGGCGTCAAGCAGATAAATATCATGTTCCACGTATGGCTTACGTAAATAAAATGGATATCTTGGGTGCGGATTTTTACCGTGTTCTTGATATGATGAAAACTCGCTTAAATGCTAATCCAGTAGCACTTCAATTACCAATCGGTTCTGAAGAAGATTTTATTGGTATGGTTGATTTGATTAAAATGGATGCTATCATCTATTCAGATGAACTTGGTAAAGTGAGTGAAGAAGTAGCAATTCCTGATGAAATGAAGGAAAAGGCTGAAGAGTATCGTCAAATCTTATTGGATGCTGTTGCAGAATCTGATGATGAGTTGATGATGAAATATCTTGAAGGCGAAGAATTAACAACAGAAGAAATTAAAGCGGCTGTTCGTAAAGCTACAATTGATTGCAAAATGACTCCTGTTCTTTGTGGTTCTTCCTACAAAAATAAAGGTGTTCAACCGATGCTTGATGCAGTAATTGAATATATGCCATCTCCACTTGATATTCCAGCTATTAAAGGTGTTAATCCTGATAGCGGTGAAGAAGATCATCGTGAAGCTAGTGACGAGATTCCATTCTCTGCTTTAGCGTTTAAAATTATGGCTGACCCTTATGTTGGTAAATTGGCGTTCTTCCGTGTGTACTCTGGTACAATCGGTTCTGGTTCTTATGTGTTTAACTCCACAAAAGGCAAGAAAGAACGTATTGGTCGTATCTTACAAATGCATGCGAATCGTCGTGAAGAAATCGAAATGGTTTACAGTGGTGATATTGCGGCAGCCGTTGGTTTAAAAGATACTACAACAGGTGATACTCTTTGTGATGACAAAGCACCTATCATTTTAGAATCCATGGAATTCCCAGACCCTGTTATTTCGGTTGCTGTTGAACCAAAAACAAAAGCCGATCAGGAAAAAATGGGTATTGCACTTGCAAGACTTGCTGAGGAAGATCCTACATTCCGTATGGCTACCGACCAAGAAACAGGTCAATGTATCATTTCCGGTATGGGTGAACTTCATCTTGATATCATTGTTGACCGTATGCTTCGTGAATTCAAAGTGGATTGTAACGTAGGTAAACCACAAGTTGCTTATCGTGAAACGATCCGTAAAACAGTTAAATCTGAAGGAAAATTTGTTCGTCAATCTGGTGGTCGTGGTCAATATGGTCATTGTTGGCTTGAACTTGTTCCTCAAGAACCTGGTGTAGGATTTAGCTTTGAAAATAAGGTTGTCGGTGGGGCGATTCCTAGAGAATATATCAGTCCAATCGAAGCTGGTGTAAAAGAAGCTATGGAAAACGGTGTTGTTGCTGGTTATCCAATGGTTGATATTAAAGTTATTGTTTATGATGGTTCTTATCATGATGTTGACTCTTCAGAAATGGCGTTCAAAATTGCTGGTTCCATGGGCTTTAGAGCTGGTGCTCAAAAAGCATCTCCAGTACTTTTAGAACCATATATGAAAGTTGAAGTTGTTGTTCCAGAAGAGTATATGGGCGATGTTATCGGTGATATCAACTCGAGACGTGGCCGTATAGAAGGAATGGAACCACGCGCAGGTGCTCAAGTAGTAAATGCATTCGTTCCACTTTCTGAAATGTTTGGTTACGCAACAGACCTACGTTCTAAAACACAAGGTCGTGGTAATTACTCTATGGAAATTTCACATTATGATGAAGTTCCTAAAAATATATCAGAAGCTATTACAGCTAAAAACAAAGGCGAATAAGGGAGGATTTTTTAACAATGGCAAAACAAAAGTTTGAAAGAAGTAAACCACATGTAAACATTGGTACAATTGGTCACGTTGACCATGGTAAAACTACTTTAACTGCTGCAATTACAAAAGTATTAGCAGAAAAAGGCGGCGCTGATTTCATGGATTACTCCATGATCGATAAAGCTCCAGAAGAAAGAGAACGTGGTATCACAATCAACACTTCCCACGTTGAGTATGAAACTGAGAAAAGACATTATGCTCACGTTGACTGCCCAGGCCATGCTGACTATGTAAAAAACATGATCACTGGTGCTGCGCAAATGGATGGTGCTATCTTAGTTGTAAGTGCTGCTGATGGTCCTATGCCACAAACTCGTGAACATATTCTTCTTTCCCGTCAAGTAGGCGTACCTGCTATGGTTGTTTTCTTAAACAAAGCAGATATGGTTGATGATGAAGAACTTATGGAATTGGTAGAAATGGAAGTTCGCGAACTTCTTTCCAGCTATGACTTCCCTGGTGATGACATTCCTGTAATCACTGGTTCAGCTCTTAAAGCTCTTGAAGGTGATGCAACTTATACAGCTAAAATTTTTGAATTAATGGATGCTGTTGATGAATACATCCCAACTCCAGTTCGTGATACTGATAAAACTTTCTTAATGCCAGTCGAAGACGTTTTCACAATCACTGGTCGTGGTACAGTAGCTACTGGCCGTGTTGAACGTGGAGAAGTTAAAGTTGGCGATGTTATTGAAATCGTTGGTATGAACGATGAACCTAAATCAACTACTGTAACAGGTGTTGAAATGTTCCGCAAATTGCTTGATAGTGCAGTTGCTGGTGATAACATTGGTGCATTACTTCGTGGTGTTGATCGTAAAGAAATCGAACGTGGTCAAGTACTTGCAAAACCAGGTTCAATTAAACCTCACACTAAATTCAAAGGTGAAGTTTACGTTTTATCCAAAGAAGAAGGCGGACGTCATACTCCTTTCTTCACTAACTATCGTCCACAGTTCTACTTCCGTACAACTGACGTTACTGGCGTAGTTAACTTACCAGAAGGTGTAGAAATGGTTATGCCTGGTGATAACATTCAAATGTCAATCGAACTTATCACTCCAATCGCTATTGAAGAAGGTCTTCGTTTCGCTATTCGTGAAGGTGGCCGTACAGTAGGCGCTGGCGTAGTAACTTCCATTGAAGCATAATTATAGTCTTAGCTTTATAGGGGCGACAGAAGTCGCCCCTATAAAAAAGGCTTTTGGTACCCCAAATGCGATGACGTGGAAGATTGCTTATCATTGATAAGGGAACTTGCGCGGAGAAATGTCCGTTCTAGAAAAGGGCGATAAGGAGGAAATTAAATTGCCAAAACAACAAAAAATTAGAATTCGTTTAAAAGCATACGACCATAAAGCACTTGATCAAAGCGCGGTGAAAATTGTTGAAACTGCAAAAAGAACAGGTGCAATGGTATCTGGTCCAATTCCACTACCTACGGAGAAAAAAATCTTTACAATCCTACGTTCTCCACATGTTAATAAAGACTCCCGTGAGCAATTTGAAATGCGCACACATAAACGTCTAATTGACATTTTAGAACCAACTTCCAAAACTGTAGATGCTTTAATGCGCTTAGATTTGCCAGCTGGTGTGGATATCGAGATTAAATTGTAAGAGGAGGTGGAATAAATGGCTAAAGCAATTATAGGTAAAAAACTTGGTATGACACAGATCTTTACTGAAGAAGGCAAAGTAGTTCCTGTAACTGTTGTTGAATCCGGTAAAAACTTTGTTGTTCAAAACAAAACTGTTGAAAACGATGGATATAATGCGGTACAATTAGGTTTTGGTACTGTTAAAGATAAAAAAGTTACGAAACCAATGAAAGGTCATTTCACTAAAGCTGGTGTAACTCCTGTAAAATTTATTCGTGAAATGCGCTTAACTGATGCTTCTGAATATAAAGTCGGTGATGTTATCGGCGTTGACATATTTAGTGCTGGTGAATTGATTGATGTAACTGGTACTGCAAAAGGTAAAGGCTTTGCTGGCGGTATCAAACGTCACAATTTCAGACGCGGACCTATGGGGCATGGCTCCAAGTCACATCGTGAACCAGGTTCAACTGGTGCAATGATCAGTGGTGGCGGCGGTAGAGTACTAAAAGGTAAAAAATTACCAGGCCGCATGGGTGCTCATAAAGTAACAATTCAACGTTTAAGCATTGTTAGAGTAGATGCTGAACGTAATTTAGTTTTAATTAAAGGTGCTATTCCTGGACCTAAGGGTAGCTTCGTAGTGATAAGAAATACTGTAAAACCTAAGAAATAAGCTCTTGTAGCTCGAAAGGAGGATGTGCTATATTATGCCTAAAGTAGCAGTCTATACAATCGCAGGCAAAGAGGCCGGCGAGTTAGAATTAAATGAAAGCGTATTTGGCGTAGAAGTGAATGAAGCTCTTGTTCATCAAGCTGTGGTAATGCAACTTGCAAGCCAACGTCTTGGTACTCATGCAACAAAAACTAGAGGTTTAGTACGTGGTGGTGGCCGTAAGCCTTGGAAACAAAAAGGTACAGGTCGTGCTCGTTCAGGAAGTACTCGTTCCCCAATTTGGGTAGGCGGTGGTACAGTTTTTGGACCAACACCTCGTTCTTATGCATTCAGAATGCCTCGCAAACAACGTCGTTTAGCAATTAAATGTGCGTTATCTTCAAAAGTACAAAATGGTGAATTAGTGGTAGTTGACAGCATTGATTTTGCAGCACCTAAAACTAAAAACGTTGTACAAATGATGAAAGATTTTGGTTTTGATAAGAAAGCTCTTATCATTACAGCTGATATGATTGAAAACGTGGAGAAATCTTCCCGTAATATTCCTGGTGTAAAAGCTATTAGTTCTTGTGGGCTTAATGTTTATGATATCTTAAATCATAATAAGCTTTTCATTACTAAAGATGCAGTTACCCGCATTGAGGAGGTACTTGCGTAATGGCAAATGCACGTGATATTTTAATCCGTCCACTTGTAACTGAAAAGTCCACTGCTTTAATGCAAGAAGGTAAATATACTTTCGTTGTAGCAAAGGGTGCTAACAAGATTGAAATCGGCGCAGCTGTCGAAGAAATCTTCAAAGTAAAAGTTGCAAGTGTAAACACAGTTCGTGTTTTAGGAAAAACAAAACGTATGGGGCGTACTCAAGGTAAACGCCCAGACTATAAAAAAGCTATTGTTAAACTTGCTCCAGGAGAAAGCATTGAATTCTTCGAAGGCGTATAATAGCTGATTTTTTGGAAAAGGAGGTAACCCAATGGCAGTAAAAAGTTTTAAACCATATTCTGCAGGTAGAAGATTTATGACAGTAGCTAGTTTCGATGAAATTACTACTGATAAACCAGAAAAATCTCTTGTTGTATCGCTTAATAAAACTGGCGGTCGTAATCAACAAGGTCGTTTAACTGTAAGACATCAAGGCGGCGGTCATAAACGTCGTTATAGAATCATTGACTTCAAACGTAATAAGGATGGTATTGTTGCAAATGTTGCAACAATTGAATATGATCCTAATCGTTCAGCGCGTATTGCACTTTTAAACTATGTTGACGGTGAAAAACGTTATATCTTAGCTCCAAACGGTTTAAAAGTTGGAGATAAAGTTGTAAGTGGTCCTGATGCTGATATTAAACCAGGTAATGCATTACCTATTAAAAATATTCCAGTTGGTACTATGCTTCATAACATTGAGTTGAAAATCGGTAAAGGTGGACAGTTAGTTCGCTCTGCTGGTACAGGTGCTCAATTAATGGCGAAAGAGGGAGATTATGCACTGCTTCGTATGCCATCAGGTGAACTAAGAAAAGTTCACATCAACTGCCGTGCAACAATCGGTCAAGTTGGTAATCTTGAACATGAAAATATTACAATTGGTAAAGCAGGCCGTAATCGTTGGAAAGGCGTTCGCCCAGAAAACCGCGGTGTTGCAATGAACCCTAATGACCATCCACATGGTGGTGGTGAAGGCCGTAGCCCAGTTGGTCGTAAAAATCCAGTTACTAAATGGGGTAAATGTGCTATGGGTGCTAAAACTCGTCGTAAAAAAGCTTCTGACAAACTTATTGTTAAAGCTCGCACGAAATAATAAATAATTAAAACACATTTTATACGAGCAGCATCGCTGCCTTGCGAAAGGAGGATACATCGTTGTCAAGATCGATTAAAAAAGGACCTTATGTGCATGAAAGCGTAGTGAAAAAAATTGACGCTATGAATGATGCTAATGAAAAAAAGGTTATAAAGACTTGGTCACGTAGTTCTACTATTCTTCCTAGTTTTGTTGGTCATACTATTGCAGTACATGACGGACGTAAACATGTACCTGTTTATGTAACAGAAGATATGGTAGGTCACAAACTTGGTGAATTCGCACCGACTCGTACATTTAAGGGTCATTCTGGCGAAGAAAGACGTACATCACTTAAGTAGTTTTGCCGAAAGGAGGCTAATCTGTGGAAGCTAAAGCAGTTGCAAAATATATTCGTATTACGCCTCGTAAAATTCGTATTGTCATGAACTTAATCCGTGGCAAAAACGTTGCAGAAGCGTTTGCGATTTTAAAATTCACACCAAAAGTTGGTGCTGATGTAATAGAAAAAGTGTTAGGCTCAGCGGTAGCAAATGCTGAACATAACTTTGATATGAATGTTGATAAATTATACGTTGCAGAAGCATATGTAGATCAAGGACCTACATTAAAACGCATTCATCCACGTTCCCGTGGGCAAGCGTTTAAAATCCTAAAACGTTCCAGTCATGTAACAGTTGTTGTAAAAGAAAGATAAGAAGGAGGGAAACGAATTGGGTCAAAAAGTTAATCCACATGGCTTACGTCTTGGTGTTGTAAAAACATGGGATGCTAAGTGGTATGCTGATAAAGATTATGCAAATAATTTGCATGAAGATATAAAAGTTCGTAAGTATTTGAAAGAATCACTTCGTACTGCGGGCGTATCAAAAATTGAAACTGAACGTGGACAAAATCGTTTAAAATTAACGATTCACACAGCGAAACCAGGTATGGTTATCGGTCGTGGCGGTTCAGGAATTGAAACTATTAAAAAAGGCTTAAAAAAATTAACAACTAAACACGTTGATATCAATATTGCTGAAATTAAACAACCTGATCTTGATTCAACATTAGTTGCTGAAAATATTGCAGCTCAATTAGAACGTCGTATTGCGTTCCGTCGTGCGATGAAGCAAGCTGTTGGTCGTACAATGCGTATGGGCGCGAAAGGTATTAAAGTAATGGTAGGCGGTCGTTTAGGCGGTGCTGAAATTGCAAGAAGTGAATCTTATCGTGAAGGTAGTATTCCACTTCATACTTTAAGAGCTGACATTGATTACGGTACTGCTGAAGCACATACAACTTACGGCTTAATTGGCGTAAAAGTATGGATTTTCAAAGGTGAAGTTTTACCAGAAGTAAAAAGACCTGCTGCTGCCGAAGTGGAAGGGAGCGAAGCATAATGTTATTACCAAAAAGAGTGAAACACCGTAAACAGTTCCGTGGTCGTATGAAAGGTAAAGCGCTAAGAGGTAACACAGTAAGTCATGGTGAATTTGGCTTACAAGCGCTTGAACCAGCATGGATTACAAATAGACAAATTGAAGCTGCACGTATTGCGATGACTCGTTACATCAAACGTGGTGGTAAAGTTTGGATTAAAATATTCCCTGATAAGCCTGTAACTGCAAAACCTGCTGAAACTCGTATGGGTAGTGGTAAAGGTTCACCTGAATACTGGGTAGCAGTAGTAAAACCAGGTCGTATCATGTTTGAAATGGATGGCGTTGCTGAAGAAGTAGCTAAAGAAGCTATGCGTCTTGCAGCACACAAACTTCCTATTAAAACAAAATTCGTAACAAAAGCACAATCAATAGCGCAGGCGAAAGCGCAAGCGGAGGGCGGTGAAGTAAATGAAGGTTAATGATATACGCGATATGAGTGCTGGTGAACTTAACCAAAAACTTGCTTCCCTAAAAGAAGAATTATTTAACCTCAGATTTCAACTTGCTACTGGTCAGCTTGAAAATCCAATGCGTATCAAAGAAGTAAAGAAAACGATTGCCCGTATTAAGACAATCCAACGTGAGCAAGAGTTAAAAGCTGAGCAAGCGTAAGGATTTCGACGGCTAGAATGATATGCAACGGAAGGAGGCTTTTTACATGAGTGAAAGAAATGAACGTAAAACTAGAATCGGTAAAGTTGTGAGCGACAAAATGGATAAAACAGTTGTAGTTGCTGTTGAAGATTTAGAGCAACATCCACTTTACAAAAAAGCAGTGAAAAAGACTGTAAAATTTAAAGCTCATGATGAAAACAATGACAGCCATATTGGCGATACTGTTGAAATCATGGAAACTCGTCCATTGTCTAAAGACAAACGTTGGAGAGTTATTGAAGTTCTTGAAAGAGCTAAATAAGAATACAACGACTTTTGTATTCTCTATGAATGGAAGAATTTCATAAAGGAGGGAAAACAATGATTCAACAACAAACAATGCTTAATGTTGGTGATAATACTGGTGCGAAAGAGATCATGTGCATTCGTGTGCTTGGTGGTTCTTACCGTAAATTTGCTAACATTGGTGACGTAATTGTAGCTGCAGTTAAATCCGCATCTCCAGGTGGTATGGTGAAAAAAGGTGATGTTGTTAAAGCTGTAGTTGTACGTTCTAAAAAAGGTTTACGTCGTCCTGACGGTTCTTATATTCGCTTTGATGAAAATGCTGCGGTAGTGATCAAAGATGATAAGACACCTAGAGGTACTCGTATATTTGGACCAGTAGCTAGAGAGTTACGTGAAAAAGATTTTATGAAGATCGTATCCCTAGCTCCAGAAGTAATCTAAGGTAGGAGGTGCCTAGTTTGTCACAAAGTAAATTGCACGTAAAAAAAGGCGATACAGTTCTTGTTTTATCCGGCAAAGATAAAGGCAAACAAGCGAAAATCATTGAAGCATTACCGAAAAAAGCTAAGGTTGTTATTGAAGGCGTAAACAAAGTGAAACGTCATACAAAACCTAGCCAAAGTGCTCCACAAGGTGGCATCGTGGTAAAAGAAGCTCCAATGAATGTTGCAAAAGTTATGTTGGTTTGTCCTGCATGCTCTAAAGCAACTCGTATTGCAAAAAAAGAATTAAATGGTAAATTCGTTCGCGCATGCAAAAAATGCGGCGAAATCGTTGATAAATAAGAAATGATGGAAAGGAGGTAACCTGTCAGTGGATAGACTGAAAGAGAAATACCTTAATGAAGTAGCTCCGGCTATGACTGAAAAGTTCGGATATAAAAACGTAATGGAAATTCCTAAAGTAGAAAAAATCGTAATTAACATGGGTGTTGGTGAGGCTGTAGGTAATCCTAAAGTTCTTGATTCAGCAGTAGCAGATTTAACTCTTATTTCTGGTCAAAAACCAGTGCTTACTCGTGCTAAGAAATCTTTAGCTGCTTGGAAATTACGTCAAGGCATGCCAATTGGTGCGAAAGTAACACTTCGCGGTGAACGCATGTACAATTTCATGGATAAATTTATGAATGTTGCTCTTCCACGTGTACGTGACTTCCGTGGTATCAGTGCAAAAGCATTCGATGGACGTGGAAATTACTCCATGGGTCTGAAAGAGCAATTAATTTTTCCTGAAATCGAGTATGACAAAATTGATAAAGTTCGTGGAATGAATATTATCATTGTAACAACTGCAAAAACAGACGAAGAAGCGAGAGAGCTTCTAAAATTAATGGGAATGCCATTTAGCGCGTAAAGGAGGTACTTATTGTGGCCAAAAAGGCGATGATTGAGAAATGGAATCGCGAACCTAAATTTAAAGTTCGTGCGTATAACAGATGTAAAATTTGCGGCCGTCCACATGGATTTATTCGTAAGTTTGAAATGTGCCGTATTTGTTTCAGAGAACAAAGCTACAAAGGTGCTATCCCTGGGGTAACCAAAGCTAGCTGGTAAACATTAACGGAAGGAGGATATCTACCTATGGTAATGACTGATCCAATTGCTGATATGCTGACTCGTTTGCGTAATGCAAATTCTGTATATCATGAGAAAGTAGAAATACCGGGATCAAAAATTAAAGAAGCAATTGCTAACATTTTAAAAGAAGAAGGCTTCATTAAAGATTTTGATTTCGTTTCTGACAATAAACAAGGTGTTATTCGCATTAGCCTGAAATATGGTCCTAATCGCGAAAAAGTAATCACTGGCATTAAACGTATTTCCAAACCTGGTTTACGTGTATATGCAAAAAGTGAGCAATTACCTCGTGTACTTGGTGGACTTGGGATCGCGATTGTTTCTACTTCAAAAGGAATGATGAGCGATAAGCAAGCTCGTCGCAATGGTCTTGGTGGCGAAGTAATCGCTTACGTTTGGTAATATAGTTTGTGTAGCTAGGAGGTGTACGAATGTCAAGAATTGGTAGAGCACCTATTGAGATTCCAGCTGGCGTAACAGTAAAAATGGAAGATAATACGGTGACTGTAAAGGGTCCAAAAGGCGAATTAACTCGCGCTTTTCATAAAGATATGATTATTGAAATTGAAGGTAACGTTCTTACAGTAAAACGTCCTTCCGATGTAAAAGAACATAGATCATTGCATGGTCTTACTCGCACATTAATCAATAATATGGTAATCGGCGTAACAACCGGTTTTACAAAAACTCTTGAAATCAATGGTGTTGGTTACAGAGCGGCGAAAGCTGGTAACAATGTAAACTTATCACTTGGTTTCTCTCATCCAGTAGTAGTTGAACCACCTAAAGGTATTACTTTAGATGTTCCTGCTCCAAATAAAATCATTGTATCCGGTATTAATAAAGAAGAAGTTGGCGCAATGGCAGCTAACATTCGTGGATACAGAGAACCAGAACCTTACAAAGGTAAAGGTATTAAATACGAAGGTGAAACTATTCGTCGTAAAGTTGGTAAAGCCGGCGGTAAAGGCAAGAAGTAATCTTTAAGTGAAAGGAGTGACTAACTTGCTTCTTAAAGCAGATAAAAATAAAGCTCGTCAAAAACGTCATTTAAGAGTACGTAAAAATATTTCTGGTACAGCTCAAAAACCACGTTTAAACGTGTTCCGTAGCTTAAGTAATGTTTATGCGCAAATCATTGATGATGTGAATGGTGTAACTTTAGTTGCAGCAAGTTCTAAAGATAAAGATTTAGCATTGAACTATGGCGGAAATATCGAAGCTGCAAAAGCAGTTGGTGCAGCAGTTGCAAAACGCGCATTAGAAAAAGGTATTGAAGATGTAGTTTTTGATCGTGGTGGTTATATCTATCATGGTAGAATTAAAGCATTAGCAGAGGCAGCTCGTGAAGCTGGACTAAAATTCTAAAAGTTTTAAAAAAGGAGGTAAATTATGGCCAGAATAGACTACACTTCTCTAGAATTACAAGAGAAAGTTGTTTATATCAACAGAGTTGCGAAAGTTGTTAAAGGCGGACGTCGTTTCTCATTCAGCGCACTTGTTGTTGTTGGAGATGGAAACGGTCACGTTGGTGCTGGTTTAGGTAAAGCCGGCGAAGTTCCTGAAGCAATTAGAAAAGGCATCGAAGATGCTAAGAAAAATCTTATTAGCGTATCGCTAGTAGAGAGATCAATTCCACATCAAATTATTGGTGTATTTGGTGCAGGTCGCGTACTTTTAAAACCTGCTGCTGAAGGTACTGGAGTTATTGCTGGTGGTCCTGCACGTGCCGTGCTTGAGCTTGCTGGTATTCATAACATCCTAACAAAATCACTTGGTTCATCTAATCCAAATAACATGGTTCGTGCAACGTTAAAAGGGTTAGAACAATTGAAAAAAGCTGAATTAGTAGCTGAACTTCGTGGTAAAACTGTTCAAGAACTTTTGGGTTAAGGAGGAATTTTTGATGGCAAAACTAAAAATCACTCTTACCAGAAGCCTGATCGGCAGACCTGAAAAACAAAGAGCTACTGTTAAGGCTTTAGGTTTAAGAAAAATCAATTCATCAGTAGAACAAGAAGATAATGCGGTGATTCGCGGCATGGTTCATAAAATTGAACATCTTGTTACAGTTGAAGAATTGCAAGACTAAGTTCAAGGAGGTGCTATGCATGAAATTACACGAATTAGCTCCAGCGCCTGGATCTAAAAAAGTACGTACCCGTGTTGGTCGTGGTTTAGGTTCTGGCCTAGGTAAAACATCCGGTAGAGGTCATAAAGGACAAAACGCTCGTTCCGGTGGTGGCGTTCGTACAGGATTTGAAGGCGGTCAAATGCCACTTTATCGTAGACTACCAAAACGTGGTTTTACTAACATATTTGGAAAAGAATACGCAGAAGTGAATATTGCTGACTTAAATCGTTTTGAAGACGGTGCTGAAGTAACGCCAGTAACTTTAATTGAAGCTGGTATTCTTAAAAATGTACGCGATGGTGTACGTATTTTAGGTAACGGCGAATTAACAAAGAAATTAACTGTAATCGCTAACGGCTTTACAAAATCCGCTGAAGCAAAGATCACTGCAGCTGGCGGAAAAGTCGAGGTGATCTAAGGTGCTTTCGGCCCTGTCAAATATACTCAAGATAACTGAGCTCAGACAAAAAATCGTATTCACACTGACGATGTTTGCTATCTTCAGACTAGGAACTCATATTCCTGTTCCGGGTGTTGATGCGAGTGTAATCGAAAAATTGTTCACGAGCGGCAACCTTTTTGGCCTTTTGGATTTATTTTCCGGTGGTGCTTTAAGTAAATTCTCAGTATTTGCGATGAGTATTACACCTTATATCAATGCTTCAATTATTATGCAATTATTAACAGTAGTTGTACCACAATTAGAGCAATGGTCTAAGGAAGGAGTAGAAGGGCGAAAGAAGATTACCCGTATTACTCGGTATGCAACTGTTTTTTTAGCTTTTATTCAAGCGATTGGTATGGCTTATGGATTAAAAGCTGCGATCATAAATCCAGGGTTCGCGTCAATTCTTTTAATAGCAATTACGCTTACAGCTGGTACTACATTTTTGATGTGGATTGGTGAACAGATTACTGAAAAAGGCATCGGTAATGGGATATCTCTTATTATCTTTGCTGGTATAGTTTCAAGATTGCCTGAAGGGGTAATGCACATTTGGCAGTACTTACAAGCAGGCGCAATTAATTTATTCAATGTTTTATTGTTTGCAATTATTGCAATTGCGATGATTGTATTTGTAATTGCAATACAACAAGGTCAACGTCGCATTCCTGTACAATATGCAAAACGTGTCGTTGGTCGCAAAATGTATGGTGGTCATTCAACACACATTCCGCTTAAAGTAAATCAAGCGGGTGTTATTCCAATAATCTTTGCGTCATCCGTGCTGATGTTTCCAGTAACTATTGCCCAGTTTATTGATATTGGATGGGTAAAAACAATTGCGGAATATTTTGCGTGGGGAACTCCACTTCAAACAGTGCTTTATGCGCTTATGATTATTTTCTTCACGTATTTCTATACTGCGGTTACTGTAAATATATCGGATATGGCAGAGAATCTGAAAAAATACGGTGGTTTTATTCCGGGATTACGTCCTGGCAAGCCAACGGCAGAATATTTAGACCGCGTTATGACCAGAATTACTCTCGCTGGAGCAGTTTTCCTTGCTTTAATCGCAATCTTACCAAATTTTATCGCGGCTGTTACAAATATTGATGGGGTTTATTTTGGTGGTACTGCCCTACTGATCATTGTCGGTGTAGCACTTGATACGATGAAGCAAATTGAGGCTATGGTCTTAATGCGTCACTATCAAGGATTCATGAAGTAGGGAGGAAATCGAATGTATATCCTATTAATGGGCCCTCCGGGTGCTGGTAAAGGTACTCAGGCGGCTATGTTAGTTGAAAAGTTTACAATCCCTCATATTTCTACAGGAGATATGTTTAGGGCTGCGGTAAGTGAAGGAACTGAGCTGGGTAAACAAGCAAAAGCATGTATGGATGCTGGTCAATTGGTTCCGGATAGCATAACTATCGGTATTGTAAAAGAACGTCTGGCAAAACCAGACTGTCAAAATGGTTTTATTCTTGATGGTTTTCCACGTACTATTGAGCAAGCGGATGCACTTGATAACACGCTTGAAGAACTAAAGATAAAACTTGATCGCGTGATAAACATCAGTGTTCCGGCTGAAGATTTAATCAGCCGGGCAACTGGACGCCGTATTTGTAAGAACTGTGGTGCTACTTACCATGTTACTTATAAGCCTACTCAAGTAGAAGGTAAATGCGATACATGTGGCGGAGAAACATATCAACGAGCTGATGATAGCGAAGCTACCATGACAAAACGTCTTTCGGTTTATGCTCAGCAGACTAAACCGTTAGTGGAATACTATCAAGATAGAGGTTTATATACTGAAATCGACGGTAGGCAGGCAATTGATAAAGTTCTTACCGATATTGTTGCTAGCTTGAGGAGCGAATAGGATGATCATCCTAAAGTCTGATCGAGAAATTGACTACATGCGTGATGCTGGTAAGATTGTAGCACAAACGCTGGTTGAGATTCAGAACGCTGTTAAGCCGGGAGTTAGTACACTCGAGCTTGATAAAATCGCCGAGAAATATATAATAAGCTGCGGAGCAATTCCCGCTTTTAAAGGCTATGGTGGTTTTCCAGCGACAATTTGTTCATCAATTAATGAAGAAGTTGTTCATGGAATCCCTGGTTTAAAAAAGTTAAAAAATGGAGATAATGTCAGTATTGATGTTGGTGCGGTAATTAATGGTTATAATGGTGACTCGGCTGTGACTTTTCCAGTTGGTGAAGTTACAGATGAGATGCAGGAACTATTAAATGTTACCGAGCAGTCTTTATACAAGGGTATTGAACAAGCAATTGATGGTAATCGTCTCGGAGATATATCTAATGCTGTTCAAACATGCGCCGAAAAACATAGTTACGGAATCGTCCGTGACTATGTGGGGCATGGAATTGGCAGAAAAATGCATGAAGATCCTCAGATACCGAATTTCGGTGCTGCTGGTCGCGGACCACGGTTGAAAGCTGGTATGGCATTAGCGATAGAGCCGATGATTAATTTAGGAACTCACGAAGTAAAGACATTACATGATGGATGGACGGTTGTAACAAAAGATAAAAAGCCTTCGGCACATTTCGAGCATACAATCGTTGTTACTGATGGTAAGCCCGAGATTTTAACAAAACGCTGAGGTGATCTAAAAAGTGAAGAGCGTTTATCCTATATCATTAGGTCAGAAAGTCGAAAGCATTACCGGTCGTGATGCAAATAAGATTTATCTGGTTGTCGCAATAAAAGGGAAGGAAGTATTTCTCGCTAATGGCAGAGAAAGAAAGCTTGCCAATCCAAAGAAAAAAAATATTCGGCATGTCAAAGTTTACAAGTGGATTGCTGAGGCTGTGGCTGATAAATTTGCAAGTAACAAAAAAGTTACGGATGAAGATATTCGCCTAGCTATCGTCAAGTGCACATCGGATAATTTGTGACAAGCGGACGAGGAGGGAGAGATCTCATGTCCAAGCAAGACGTAATTGAGGTTGAAGGAAAAGTACTTGAAGCATTGCCAAACGCAATGTTCCAAGTTGAATTAGAAAATGGTCATGTTGTATTGGCACATGTTTCAGGTAAAATTCGGATGAATTTTATTCGTATCTTACCTGGTGATAAAGTTACAATTGAGCTTACGCCATATGATTTAAAACGTGGCCGTATAACCTACCGTTTCAAATAGTCTTTTTGATGTCTGGTGCAAACAGGCATCAGGCAAGTAAATTGACAATGTAAGAAAAGGGGGCATAAACGCAATGAAAGTTAGACCGTCGGTTAAACCTATTTGTGAGAAATGCAAAGTAATTAAACGTAAGGGTCACGTAATGGTGATTTGCGAGAATCCCAAACATAAACAAAAACAAGGTTAGGAGGTGCTTATTATATGGCACGTATTGCCGGAGTAGATTTACCTCGTGATAAGAGAATCGAAATCGCTTTAACATACATTTTTGGTATCGGTCTTACAACTTCAAAAGAGATTTTAGCAGCTACTGGTATTAATCCTGATACTCGTACTCGTGATTTAACTGAAGATGAAGTTGCAAAACTTCGTGAGATCATCGATAAAAATTATAGAGTAGAAGGCGACTTACGTCGTGAAATTTCTTTAAATATTAAACGTTTAGTTGAAATTGGTTGCTATCGTGGTAGAAGACATCGTATGGGTCTTCCTGTTAGAGGTCAAAAAACTAAAACTAATGCGCGTACTCGTAAAGGTCCAAAAAGAGCTGTTGGCGCTAAAAAGAAAAAGTAAGGGAGGGTTAAGCATTGGTAGCTAAAAAAGTTGCTCGTCCAAAAAGAAGAGAACGTAAAAATATCGAGCATGGTATTGCTCATATTCGTTCTACTTTTAACAATACAATCGTAACGATTACGGATACAAAAGGAAATGCACTTTCTTGGGCAAGTGCAGGCGGACTTGGTTTTAGAGGTTCCAGAAAAAGCACACCATTTGCTGCGCAAATGGCAGCTGAAGTAGCAGCAAAAGCCGCTATGGAGCATGGTCTTAAACAAGTAGAAGTATTTGTAAAAGGTCCTGGATCAGGTCGTGAAGCTGCAATCAGATCATTACAAGCGACTGGATTGGAAGTTAACTTAATTAAAGATGTTACTCCAATTCCTCATAATGGATGTCGCCCACCAAAACGTAGAAGAGTTTAATAGGAGGTGCAAAATAGATGGCAATAGATAGAGTTCCTGCTCTTAAAAGATGTAGAGCACTTGGAATTGAACCAGCTGTAGTTGGATTAAGTAAAGAATCCAAACGTCAACCAAGACGTGCTGGCAAAAAAATGAGTGAATACGGAATCCAATTAAGAGAAAAACAAAAAGCAAAATTCATTTATGGTGTTTTAGAAAAACCATTTAGAGCTTATTATGATAAAGCGAAAAAAATGCCTGGTATTACTGGTGAAAACCTACTTGGTCTTTTAGAAAGAAGATTAGATAACGTTGTTTATCGTTTAGGATTAGCTGCTACTCGCAGACAATCCCGCCAATTAGTTTCTCATGGTCATATCCTAGTAAATGGCAAGCGCCTTGATATTCCATCCGCTTTAGTAAGAGTTGGCGATGTAATTTCAATTAAAGAATCCAGTCGTGCAAACGAATTCTTTAAAGGTCTTGCAGAATCATTTGATTCTTTAAGTACACCAGCTTGGCTTACTGTAGATGCGCAAAACTTAGGCGGTACAGTAACAAGATTCCCTAATCGTGATGAAATTGATGTACCTATCGAAGAACAAATGATCATTGAATTGTACTCCAGATAAGCTGCCCTCACCCGTGGGCATAGCGTAACTTGGTATTGCGCATAAATGAGGAGGGTTATTCCAGATGATCGAAATCGAAAAACCGAAGATTGAGATAGTGGAAATTAGTGAAGACAATCGTTATGGCAAATTTGTCTGCGAACCGTTAGAGCGTGGTTATGGAACTACACTTGGCAATAGTTTGCGCCGAATCTTGTTATCATCCTTGCAAGGTGCAGCTGTTACATCAGTTAGGATTGAAGGAGTTCTTCATGAATTTTCTACTGTGCCAGGTGTTCGGGAAGACGTTACTAACATCATTTTAAATTTAAAATCACTTTGCCTAAAAACATACTGTGAAGAGCCAAAAGTAATCAGAATTGATGTAAGCGGTGAAAAAAACGTTACTGCAGCTGATATCATCACTGATGCGGATGTAGAAATTTTAAATCCTGAATTACACATTGCTACAGTAGATGCCAGCGGTTCACTGAAAATGGAACTTACCGTTGAACGTGGCCGCGGCTATGTCCCTTCCGATAAGAATAAAAAACCTGATCATGTCATTGGGATTATTCCTATCGATTCAATTTTTTCGCCAATTCAGAGGGTTAACTATACGGTAACAGATACTCGTGTGGGTAACGTCACAGATTACGACAAATTAACTTTGGAAGTATGGACTGACGGTAGTATGAGACCGGAAGAAGCAGTTAGTAAAGCTGCAAGCATTATGATTGCTCATCTTAGACTATTCCAGAACATGGCCGGAGTTCCTCAAGAAGACGAAGAAACTGAAGGAACATTTACTGAACCAGCGGAAAGTGCTGTTTCTAAAACTTTAGAAATGACAATTGAAGATTTGGATTTATCAGTTCGTTCCTACAATTGCTTAAAAAGAGCTGGCATTAACACAGTTGCTGAATTAGCTCAAAAGAGTGAAGAAGATATGATGAAAGTGAGAAACCTTGGTCGCAAGTCTCTTGAAGAAGTTAAGAAAAAACTTGATGAGCTAGAATTATCACTTGTTGAATTTGAAGAATAGGAGGAGGGAAGAGAATGGGCTACAGAAAATTAGGCCGTGATTCAAGCGCACGTAAAGCATTATTTCGTAGTATTTTGACTTCCTTCTTTAAATATGAGCGTATTGAAACTACTGAAGCGAAAGCAAAAGAAATTAGTGGTCTTGCAGATCAACTAATTACTTTGGCTAAGCGTGGCGACTTACATGCTCGCCGTCAAGTTTTAGCACGTCTTATGGACGAAGAAGTTGTGAAAAAACTATTTGATGAAATTGCACCTAAATACAATGAACGCCAAGGTGGTTACACTCGTGTACTAAAACTTGGTCCTCGTCGCGGTGATGCTGCGCCGATGGCAATTCTTGAATTAGTGTAATAAGTATTTAATGAGGCGACCTTGAAGGTCGCCTTTATTGACGGTTAAAACTTTTAATCGTCAATAAAGGCGATTTTTTTGTATAAGAAGGTTTACTTAGTCTATTAAATAATTATAAAGAACTAAGTAAGATGCAAAAGATTTTTTATATATTATTTAGAATAATCTCCTGCAGGTTTAGGAGGAAACAAAGATCTTTAGGCTGTGTATCCATTTTCAATGGAGATTTAAATCTTGCTGAACTATATTTGTTAATCTGAGAGGTGAATGATGAAAAACATAATAGAAGTTAAAAATTTAAGTCATATTTATCATGAGAATACAGGAAATGAATTTATTGCTTTGCATGATATTAATTTAAATGTACATGAAGGGGAATTTTTAGTTATTATTGGTACGAATGGTTCAGGAAAATCGACATTGGCAAAACATTTTAATGCACTTCTTATGCCCTCCAATGGTACTTGTAAAGTAGATGGATTAGATACTAAATCATCAGAAGATTTATGGAAAATAAGACAGAAGGTAGGAATGGTTTTTCAAAATCCAGATAATCAGATTGTTGCAGCAATTGTTGAAGAGGATATTGCTTTTGGTCCAGAAAATCTAGGGGTTCCAAGTGATGAAATAAAAGCACGTGTCACAAAAGCATTGAAGCAGGTAGGGATGGAATCTTATCGAAGTCATGCACCACATTTATTATCAGGCGGACAAAAACAACGTGTCGCGATTGCTGGAACTTTGGCTATGCAAACGGAGTGTCTTGTACTTGATGAGCCAACAGCGATGTTAGATCCACAAGGACGTTCAGAAGTATTAGAAACATTAAAAAATTTACATAAAGAATCAGGCATTACAATTATTTTAATTACACATTTTATGGAAGAAGCTGTAGAAGCAGATCGTGTTATTGTTATGGAAAAAGGAAGTATTTGTATGCAAGGGAATCCTGTACAAGTTTTTTCAGAAGTAGAAAAATTGCAAGAGTTAGGATTAGATGTCCCTTTAGCAGCGCAAATCGTATATAAACTAAGAAAAAAAGGAATAGATATTCCACAAAATATTATTACAGATAAAGCTTTGGTGGAGGCATTATGTCAATACAATTAAACAATGTATCTTACACTTATATGGCAAGGACACCTTTTGAGAAACAAGCAATTAAGAATATCAATCTTGAAATAAAAAAGGGTGAGTTTGTTGCGATTATTGGGCATACTGGTTCTGGAAAATCTACACTTGTACAGCATTTAAATGGGCTATTAAAGCCGACAAATGGTTCCATTACAATTGATGAAATAGTTCTTGGTAAAAAAGATGAAAAATCTAAATTGGCGAGAAAAAAGGTTGGCATGGTATTTCAGTATCCAGAACATCAACTATTTGAAGAGACGATTTATGCGGATATCGCGTTTGGTCCTAAAAATTTGGGATTGGGTAAAAAAGAAATTGATAAGCGTGTCCGCCGTGCTATGAATTTTGTTAATCTTGATTACGATATGTACAAGGAACGTTCTCCATTTCAGCTTAGTGGGGGGCAGATGAGGCGTGTAGCAATTGCTGGAGTTGTTGCGTTACAGCCAGATTATTTAGTCCTTGATGAACCAGCAGCAGGGCTAGACCCATGTGGACGAGATGCAATTTTCAATAAAATTGTTGAATTACATAAAAAGACTGGGATAGCAGTTATTTTAGTATCACATAATATGGATGATGTAGCAAAGATGGCCTCTAGACTTATCGTGATGAAATCAGGTGAAGTAGCAGTTGATGGTAAACCGGCAGATGTATTTAAAGAAACAGAAACGTTAGTAAATACTGGACTTGACATACCACAAATTATATCGCTTATGCGTGCTTTAGAAAAACGAGGACTTCCTGTTAATACGGATGTATTAACAATAAATCAAGCTGTAGATAGCATTTTATCAGCTTTAAGGGGGAAAAATCATGCTAAGTGATATAATCATAGGTCAATATTTCCCGGGGAATTCTTTTTTATATAAACTTGATCCGAGAACAAAAATTCTTCAGTTACTTGCTTTGATTAGCATAATCTTTATGATACATTCATTTTCTGCATATAGTCTTTTAATTGCTTTTACAGCAGTTATTATTATTCTGTCGCGGTTACCGATAATTATGTTGTTAAAATCAATAAAGCCTCTTTTATGGATTATAGTATTCACGATACTTATCCATTTAATTTCTACACCGGGAATCACAGTATGGACTATAGGATTTTTGTCGATTACGCAAGAAGGTATTGCGCAGGCTGCACTTATTTCAATTCGATTAATTTTACTGATTGTATTATCTTCTATATTAACCTTGACGACATCTCCTCTGGCCTTAACGGATGGACTTGAGAGCTTATTAAATCCATTGAAAAAATTTGGAGTGCCTGCTCATGAATTGGCAATGATGATGACGATTGCACTTAGATTTATTCCGACGTTGTTAGAAGAAACGGATCGAATAATGAAAGCGCAAGAATCTAGAGGTGCAGACTTTACCACAGGTTCTTTAAAAAAGCGTGTGCAACATATGATTCCATTATTAGTTCCTTTATTTATTAGTGCTTTTCGCCGTGCTGATGATCTGGCAACAGCAATGGAAGCTCGTTGTTATCGTGGTGGGGAAAATAGGACACGAATGAAAGAACTAAAATTGAAATATATTGATTACATATCTTATGGGATTATGGTAATTTTTTTTGGAGTATTAATTTTACTAAATATGTGTGGGTATTAGTATGGTTGACTTATCAATGAAATTAAAAGAAAATGCGAGGAATATCATGTTAGTTCTTGCCTATGATGGAGGACAATATCATGGCTTTCAGCGGCAGAAAAATGCTATATCAGTACAAAATATTTTAGAACAGAAGCTAGCTGTTCTATTTGGTCATACAATTGAACTTGCAGCGTCGGGAAGAACAGATGCAGGTGTACATGCTTATGGACAAGTTGTCAATTTTTTTACTATAGGTACAATTCCTATTGATCGTGTGGTAAAAGCAATCAATAGTTTATTACCTGATGATATTGTAGTACAAAAGGCAAGAGAAATGGATATGGAGTTTAGTGCAAGGCATTCGGCAAAAGATAAAACTTATATTTATCGAGTACAGCAGGGAGAGTTGTTAGATCCATTTTTACGCAGTTACACTTGGTTTGTTAAAAAGAGCCTCAATATTGATTTAATGAATCAAGCATTGGCAATGCTCGTTGGGGAACATGATTTTTCGGCTTTTCAAGCAGCTGGCAGTGCACCTATGCATCCAGTTCGGACGATTTATCGTGCAGATTGTGAAAAGCAAAATAATGAAATTATTTTTACTTTTTGGGGAAATGGTTTTCTCTATCATATGGTGCGTAATATTGTTGGAACAATTGTTAATGTGGGATTAGAAAAAACCTCAATTGAAAAATTTAGAGAAATTTTTTACTCAAAGGATCGAAAGAAAGCAGGTGCGACGGCACCTGCACAAGGACTTTATTTAAAAGAAGTGAACTATTGACAAGAAAAGAACAAGAAAATGTGGATAAAAGCGATTAGATTTTCAAAAGAGTTAAAAACTACTTTAATTAAGTTTATTTTATGCAAAAATATAATGATTTTTTAAATAAAGGCTATACAAGAGGATTCTAGACTGGTATAATATTTCGTGTTGTTAATTATCCACAAGAAGTATGTGGATAAGATTTGGGCGGATTGAGTAGATTAGAGAAGTTGGATGAATTGAAAACTTTGTTAAAAAAGTAAAAATAGCTTGACTTTACTTACTATTTTTATTAAAATGACTCTATGAGGCTTTTACCAAGTTCCCACTAGCCCCGGGAATACGGACAAATCTTCACAACGATTATGAATTGTATGAAAGTTTGTTACAAGGAGGGAAATATCGAATGAAAACAACGTTTATGGCAAACGTATCAAACATTGAACGTAAATGGTACGTAGTAGACGCTGAAGGTCAAACTGTAGGTAGATTAGCTGCTGAAGTTGCGAAAGTGCTTCGCGGTAAACATAAACCGACTTTTACACCTCATGTTGATACTGGTGATCATGTCATCGTTATCAATGCAGATAAAGTAGTATTCACTGGTAAAAAATTAATCCAAAAAACTTATTTCCGCCATTCGGGTTATCCAGGAGGAACTACATTTACAACAGCTGGCAAGATGCTAGCAACAAGACCTGAGAGAGTCGTAGAAATGGCTGTTAAAGGAATGTTACCAAAAAATAGACTTGGTGCAAAAATGTACACTAAATTAAATGTATACGCTGGTTCTGAGCATCCACATGCTGCTCAACAGCCGGAAGTACTTAATTTAAATATTAGATAATAACTGGAAGGAGGAACATCATTAATGGCATTAGTTACTTACTACGGCACAGGCCGCAGAAAAACTTCCGTTGCTAGAGTTCGTCTGGTTCCAGGTGAAGGAAAAATCATTATCAACGGTAGTGAACTTAAAGAATACTTTGGTTTGAAAACTCTTGAATTGATTATTAAACAACCTTTAAACTTGACTGATACTCTTGGTAAATACGATGTAATTACAAAGGTAGAAGGTGGCGGTCCATCCGGACAAGCTGGCGCTATCCGTCATGGTATTTCCCGTGCTCTTTTAAAAGTAGATGCTGAATTACGTCCTGCTCTTAAAAAAGCTGGTTTCTTGACACGTGACCCACGTGAAAAAGAACGTCGTAAATACGGCTTGAAAAAAGCTCGTAAAGCATCCCAATTCTCCAAACGTTAATATTTATATTTTCATATGGAAATTGCAAACCCTGCAAACCTCAAGGTTGCAGGGTTTTTTGTACTATTTTGATTTTATTAAAAAATGAGGGAGAAAGATGAAGTATCAAGCAGTAATTTTTGATTTGGACGGAACTTTATTAAATACATTGGAAGACTTAGCTGATAGTGTAAATTTTGCTCTAAAGCAATTTGGTTATCCAATAAGAACCATTGCAGAAGTTCGTGCTTTCGTTGGTAATGGTGTACAAAAATTAATAGAACGTGCTGTACCAGAGCAGACGACTATGGAAAAGACTTTGGCTTGTTTGGAAGTCTTTCGTAATTATTACGCAAAAAATATGCGAAATAAAACATGTTTATATGAAGGAATAAAAGAACTCCTCCAAGGATTAAATGAACGAAAGATAAAAATGGCAATTGTATCCAACAAATTTGATGCTGCAGTAAAAGAATTAAAGAAAGAGTTATTTAGTGAATATATACAGGTAGCTATTGGCGAATCCATTACAGTGCCAAAAAAACCGAACCCCTCAGGTGTATTTGCAGCGTTAGAAGAACTCGGAGTAAAGACAGAAAATGCTTTATATGTTGGTGACTCTGAAGTGGATATAATGACCGCGAAAAATGCAGGAGTAATATCAGTTGGAGTTACTTGGGGATTTCGTGATTGTACGGTTTTAGAAAATTCAAAGGCAGACCATATTATTCATACGCCACAAAGATTATTGGATATTATTGATTTTTCTATTTAAAATTTTTCTATTTTGTTGTATAATTTGTCATGTATAGTTAAATATAGGAAACGGGGTTGAGTGTTTTGAAAAAGTTAGCATTAGTGTTATTTATGGTAGGGACATTCATATCTAACGGACAAGTCGCAGGGGCGCAGAATATTCTAACGGATTCAGATTTCGATTTTACAAGCATTAGAAGATTGATTGTTTGTGAAGCAAATAATTCAACTGAAAAGGATTCCTTAACGAATGATGCTCTTTATCACGCTTTTTTGACTAGACCTGATAAGGTAAATTTGCAAATTAGTGGGATAAGAGATTATACGGGAAAAATCAATCAAGACCAATTAAGCTCATTAGCGAAATACGCAGAGGTCTATATGGTACCAACTGTTGTTAGACAACGAAATACACATATATTTTTTGAAGTGTATGAAGTTACTACTCAAAAGTTAATTTATAGTGAGCGTGTTAGTGTGAGTGGAGCACAATCAGCTAAATTATATGAAGATGCAACGAAACAATTTTATAAAGAGTTTAATCAGCTTTTAACGGGCAAAGCAAAATTGGAGAAGAAATCAGATAAAGCAGCATAAACAAGGCTGTTTCAGTAGGCGTTTTAACTCACACTGAAATCAGACGCGTAATCCAGGGGCTTACAAGGTCTTTACTTCCACTTAAAGAAGCAGGGGTATTAGAGCACGTTAGCCATCGGATAAAAATAAAATGCAGTAAATTAGATTTCTCAATCTTTTTGCTGCATTTTTATATTTCTATAAAAAGTAAAGAAAGAAGTTAGAATCTTCAATAAAATGGATTTACCTATAAATGAGAATTATGTCTTTACAGTTATAGATAAAAAATGAATGATTGTGTATTTTTTTGTATATTTTATTGACAATTATCTAGACGATAAGTATAATTGTCTGTAATTGATATTATTAATAGAATCACTTAATGATGTCATTTTGTTGACCGCTTTATAGTCAGCTTTTTTTTATGTCTGTAAAATAGTTAGGATTTATTAAGGTATTACTGTTATTTATTTGAAATTATTTGATTATTTTTACTATGTTTTTATCTTGAGCCTGGAAAAGCCCTCGATGAGGGCTTTTATTATCTTGTTGCTTAGCATATAAAAATAAAAAATTAGAAATTTGTGGATTAAGTATTTTTATTACAGAAAGTGAAATACTTTATTGCAATAGCTTTATTTATATTTTAATTTTCATAATATACTTAAAATAATTTAAGGAGAGGATAAAATGGCTGAATTTAGTGGCGTTGGAATTTTTCTTGTTATTGCATTATTTTTTCCATTGATGGCATTATTACCATCGTGGCTTATACAACCTCGTCAGCCAACCGAGGAAAAACAAAAGCCTTATGAATGTGGCGTCGATACAATCGGCAAGAGCTGGGTTCAATATCGAGTGAGTTATTTTTTATATGCATTAGTATTTTTAGTGTTTGATATTGAAACTGTATTTTTATATCCATGGGCAGTTAAGTTTGGTGAACTAGGGTTATTTGCTTTAATTGAAATGTTTATCTTTTTGGGCATCTTAGTTATGGGTCTATGGTATGCCTGGAAGAAAGGAGCTTTGACATGGAAATAGTTGATTTAGTACCACCTTCGTTAAAGGATAATGTAATCGTGACAAGTGTGGATAGTTTGTTTAAATGGGCTAGAGGAAATTCTTTATGGCCGCTAACTTCAGGCCTTGCATGTTGCTCTATCGAAATGATGTGTTCGGCAGCAGCCCGTTTTGATGTGTCTCGTTTTGGCTATGAGGTATTTAGACCTTCGCCGCGTCAAGCTGATTTATTAATCGTTGCAGGGACGTTGACTTGGAAAATGGCACCGCCATTAAAAAGATTATATGAGCAAATGCCAGAACCTAAATATGTAATTGCAATGGGAAATTGTGCAAATGCTGGAGGCCCATTTGCAGATTCATATTCTGTTGTCCCAGGCGTTGATCAAATTTTACCGGTGGACGTATATGTACCAGGATGTCCGCCAAGACCAGAAGCTTTAATCTATGGTCTAATGCAATTAAAAGAAAAAATTCAAAATCCTGAAGTAGTAAGGATGGGAAAAGATGAGCAGGAAATATCTGAATAAAGTTTTATTGGGGAAAATTGAAAATATATTTAAGGATTCAGTAGAGTTTATCGGTGAAGAAGACTCTCCAGCGATTCTTACAGATGCGAAACATTTATTAGATGTATTAACATATTTAAAAAAGGAACCGGCAATATGGCTAAATATGCTGAGTAATGAAACGGCTGTAGATTATCCGGAGTATTACGAAATGGTATATCATTTGTATTCTCAGATGGTGGGTCATACAGTAGTGGTAAAAGTTAGATTGCCAAAGGAAAATCCAGTTGTACCAAGCATCACTAAAATTTGGCAGAGTGCAGATTTTCAAGAACGGGAAATTTATGATTTAATGGGAATTATTTTTGAAGGTCATTCAAATTTAAAACGAATTTTATTACCAGATGATTTTGAAGGACATCCATTACAAAAGAACTTTAAAGCTTTAAAACGGGAAACGGGGTGCTAGAGAATGCCTATTACAGAAAAATACACCTTAAATATGGGACCCCAGCATCCAAGTACGCATGGGGTTTTACAAGTTGAATTGGAGCTTGATGGTGAACGAGTAATAAAAGTTACACCCCATATGGGATATTTACATCGTGGAATTGAAAAATTATTGGAAAGCAGAAATTATGTGCAAGCAGTTCCTTATACAGATCGATTGGATTATGTTTCTTCAATGAATAACAACTTGGCATATTGTCAAACGGTTGAAAAATTAGCGAATATTACGGTGCCACAGCGGGCTGAATATATTAGAGTAATTGTAGCTGAACTTAATCGTATTGCCAGTCATTTAATTTTCATTGGTACTCTAGCAATTGATTTAGGTGCAAGCACGGGAATGATTTATGCATTTCGTGATAGAGAGAAAATTCTTGATTTGTTTAATTTGATTTGTGGCGCACGAATGACTTTTCACTATATACGTATCGGTGGGGTAGCTGCTGATGCACAGCCAGAGTTTATCAAAGATACTTATGATTTTCTTGATTATGTACCTAAAATGTTAAAAGAATATGATGATTTGCTTTCTGGAAATGAAATTTTTCAAATGCGTTTGAAAGGGACATCTATTTTGACAGCAGAAGAGGCAATGCATTTTGGTGTAACAGGTCCTACGCTTCGTGCTAGCGGCATCGCATATGATTTGAGAAAAGCCGATGGTGGCTATGGTATTTATAACCGTTTTGATTTTGATATACCGATAGGGAAAAACGGCGATAACTGGGATCGATATATCGTTCGATTTAAAGAGATTGAGGAAAGCACGAAGATTATCCGTCAGGCTTTAGATCAATTGCCAGAAGGCGAAATTATGGCGAAAGTGCCACGGGCGTTAAAACCGCCGGCTGGTGAAATTTATCATAGTGTGGAAAATCCTCGTGGTGAACTAGGGTTTTATATTGTAAGCAACGGAACATTAAAGCCATATCGCATACATATTAGAAGACCGTCGTTTATTAACTTGCAGGCACTAGATACGATGTGTAAGGGAATGTTAATCGGTGATGTAGTAGCGGTATTGTCAACGATAGATCCACTGATGGGTGAAGTGGATTGTTAGTAAACTTTTGTTTAGGCAGGTGAGAGTATGCATAGCGGGATATTGATGTCTGTTGCCGATTGGATAGAAAATTTACTTATGGCGTTCATCGGCAATATGGATATCGTTAGTATAATTATGCTTTTTGTAAAAATTGGTGGAATATTTGGTGTTGTTTTAACATCCGCAATTGTTCTTGTTTATATGGAGCGAAAAATATGCGGGTTTATGCAGGTTCGGCTAGGGCCGAATCGTGTTGGCCCACGAGGAACTTTACAATCGGTAGCTGATATGTTGAAGCTGTTAGGAAAAGAGGATATTATCCCCGAACGGGTAGATAAAATTGTCTGGGCGCTTTCACCAATGTTGTTATTTGTGCCAGCGGCACTTGTATATTCTGTGTTTCCTTTTGATGATGGTGCGATTTTTGCAGATTTGAATATTGGGATTTTCTTTGTGATTGCAATTTCTGCTCAATCGGTATTGCCTTTTTTAATGGGTGGTTTTGCATCGAATAATAAATACTCGCTTATTGGTGCAATGCGTACGGTAGCGCAGATGCTTAGCTATGAAATTCCACTGGTGTTTGCATTGCTTGGTATTGTGATGATTACCGGTTCAATGAAAATGAGTACAATTGTAGAAATGCAGTCTGAAGTTTGGTTTATTGCATTACAACCTCTAGCTTTTTTAATTTTTGTTATTTGTGCGACTGCGGAAACGAATCGTACTCCGTTTGACTTAGTAGAAGGGGAATCAGAGATTATTGGTGGCCCATTTACTGAGTATAGTGGTATGCGCTGGGCTTTATTTTTCTTAGCCGAATATGCAAATTTATTGGCGGCATCTATTTTGACAACGACTTTATTTTTAGGTGGTTGGCATGGTCCGTATTTGCCGGGAATGTTATGGTTCTGGATTAAAGTGTTTGCAATGATTTTTATCTTTATGTGGTTTAGATGGACATTCCCACGCTTTAGGGTAGATCAGATGCTATCTTTTGGTTGGAAAGTACTATTGCCTGTAGCATTAGTTAATGTATTATTAACAGGTATTGGTGTATACGTGTATAGATGGTTATGTTAGGAGTGAAATGACATGTGGGGCAAAGGTTTACTAACCGGAATGGGCATCACATGGAAACATTGTTTTGGGAAAAAGGAAACCGTTCAATATCCAGAAGAAAAATTGCCGATGTCAGAGCGTTTTCGCGGTGGGCAATTAATTGTTGATCAGGATAAATGTATCGGATGTAAAATGTGTTCGATTTCTTGCCCAAACGAAGCAATTTCCATTGATGTTAGTGTAGATGAAAATAAAAAAAGGCATCTTGAGAAGTATATACATCATTCAGGAAGATGTATGTATTGCAATTTATGCTTAGAAGCATGTCCAGTAAAGTGTTTAACATGGGATAAAAACTATGAAAATGCGGTTTATTTCAAAAAAGATACAGAGTATGATTGTATAAAAATAAAACAGCAAGAGGTGAAAGAAGATGAATGAGTTAGTGTATTCAGTTGCTTTTTATCTGCTTGCAGCAGTTACTTTGTTTGCAGCAATTGGTGTTGTTGCAAAGAAAAACTTAGTGCATAGTGCATTGCTTCTTACTGTATCTTTTATTGGTGTAGCTGGTGTTTATATCTTATTACATGCAGATTTTCTAGCGGCAGTTCAAATTCTTGTCTATGCAGGAGCAGTTGCGATTTTGATTACGCTTGGGGTAATGTTAACAAGACGTGAAAGTATGGATGATTCAAATCCGGATCATGGACATAAAATGACATCGCTATTTTTAGTCGGTTTATTTGCCATTGTAATGATTAGCATTTTTGTTGCTACACCTTGGCAATTAGATGCGAATTTGTTTACTGATACGGTAGGCGGGATTGCTGAGTTATTACTTAATCAATATATTGTCGCATTTGAAGTTGCAGCTGCATTGTTATTAGTAGCAATGGTCGGGGCAATTATTTTAGCAAAAGGGGCGGATGAAGTATGACGATTGGTCTAACACATTTTTTAGTTTTAGCCGCGCTCTTGTTTTGTATAGGTTTATACGGTTTATTTGTAAAGAGAAATATTATTGCTATTTTGATGTGTATTGAGTTAATGCTCAATGCAGTGAATATTAATTTTATTGCTTTTAATCATTTTGTTCCAGTAAGTGATCTTACGGGACAAGTAATGACGATATTTTCAATTACCGTTGCGGCTGCTGAAGTTGCAATAGGTTTTGCCTTGGCGTTTAGAATTTATCGCGATAAATTTACTGTGAATGCAGACGAATTAGATGGCATGAAAGGGTAGGAAGGAGGAGTTTTATGTTTAGTGAATTTGCACTTCATCACGCTTGGTTGATTCCACTACTCCCTGCAATTGCTTTTTTGTTTGTTGGACTTGGAGTAAGAAAGTGCTGGCGGTTATCTGCAGCAGTTGCGATTACGATGAGTACAGCAAGTTTTGCTTTGGCACTTGGAATTGCACAAGCGGTTTTAAATTTAAATATCACCGTTGAAACGCCATTTGTACAAAGAATTTCTTGGATGAGCATTCCTGGATTACATATTGATATGGGTGTATTAATTGATCCATTGACGGCGATGATGTTATTTGTTGTTACGTTAGTTTCTTTATTAGTACAGATTTATTCTGTAGGATATATGCATGGAGACAATGGCTTTGGACGGTTCTTTGCATATTTATCATTGTTTGCGGCTTCGATGCTTGGTTTAGTTATCGCTGTAAACTTTGTTCAACTATTTGTTTTTTGGGAACTGGTAGGTTTATGCTCTTATTTATTAATCGGTTATTATTTTCACAAAATCTCGGCAAGAGAAGCGGCGAAAAAAGCTTTTATTACAACGCGTGTCGGAGATTTTGGTTTGCTGCTCGGTATTTTATTATTACAAATTACGTTTGGTACGCTAGATTTTGTATCGCTTCGTGAGATGTTGCCAGGCTATATTGCAGTCTATGGTACAGCATTTTTGACAGTAGTTGCGTTACTTCTTTTTGTTGGACCAATCGGTAAATCTGGTCAGTTTCCTTTGCATGTATGGCTTCCTGATGCTATGGAAGGACCAACGCCAGTATCGGCATTAATTCATGCGGCTACAATGGTCGTAGCTGGGGTATATTTGATTGCTAGAGCTTATTTCTTATTTAGTCAGTTACCTTTTGTGATGGATGTGATTGCATGGCTTGGAGCATTTACTGCATTTTTTGCTGCTAGCATTGCATTTACACAACGTGAAATTAAACGTATTTTGGCATATTCTACAGTAAGTCAGCTTGGCTATATGATGCTTGCTTTAGGCGTAGGATCGCTTACTGCATCCATGTTTCACCTGATGACACATGCATTTTTTAAAGCACTGTTATTCTTAGGCGCAGGTGCAGTTATGCATGCTCTACATGATGAGGCGGATATCTTTAAAATGGGTGGATTGAGAAAAAAATTGCCGGTTACCTTTGCTACAATGACAATTGGTGTCCTTGCAATTTCTGGACTTCCTCCATTTGCCGGTTTCTTTTCTAAAGATGAAATTTTAGCGGCAGCGGCGGCGGTTAGTACGCCACTATATTTACTGGCAACGCTTACGGCCTTTATGACGGCCTTCTATATGTTTAGATTATTATTCGTGACTTTCTTCGGCGAAGCGCGAAATGAACATACACCACATGAAGCACCATTTAGCATGAAGTTACCATTGATTGTTTTGGCTACACTTGCAGTAGTGAGTGGTTTGTTTGGACACCTTTTTGGCTTTGGTGATTGGGTACGGTTTGGATCTCCGCATCATGGCGGGATTGATTATACGATTGCGGGAACCTCTATTATATTATCGTTACTTGCAATGTATTTAGCTTGGAATATTTATGTTGCAAAACGTTGGTCGGCGGATGCAATCAGCGAAAAATTTGGTTGTCTTTATGACTGGAGTTTCCATAAATATTATATTGATGAGTTTTATGCAATACTCACAAAATACTTTGTTGATGGTATAGGTAAGATTTTATATTTAATTGATATTTATATTGTCGATGGCATTGTGAATGCATTGGCAAGATTTACTGGAATGTTTAGCAACTTATTAAGCAGAGGACAAACTGGCCAAGTACAACAATATGCAGCAGTCTTTTTCTGCGGTGTAATCGCATTATTGGCATTTAGTCTGTTTTATGCGTATAAGATGCTAGCACTTATGCGGGCAGGAGGTGCTTTTTAATGGGTGAATTTCCTTTGATGACGGCGATTTTGCTAGCACCGATTGTCGGCTCATTGATGCTTTGTTTTGTTTCTAAAGAATCAAAACAAGTTGCAAAATTAATTGCTGCTGGATCGATGATTGCAGCTTTAGGAATGACAGTTTTTGCTTATGTAACTTATGATATTTCTTTAGGTGGAATGCAGTTTGTGGAAGAAATTCCGTGGATTACGGACTTAGGTGTAGCTTATGCCGTTGGTGTGGATGGAATATCGCTTCCTATGTTATTATTAACGAATTTAATTGGCTTGGCAGCAGTATTTAGCTCCTGGAATATAGATAATCGTTCCAAAGAGTTCTTTATTCTATTATTAGTTTTGATTGCTGGTGTAACAGGCACATTTATTGCACGTGATTTATTTATTTTCTTACTGTGCTATGAGTTAGTGGTTATTCCAATTTATATCATGGTACTTATTTGGGGATCGACAAAACGAGTTGCCAAAGAATATGCTGGTATGAAATTAACGATATATTTATTAATGGGGTCAGCATTCATGCTCGTTGGTATCGTTGCGCTTTATTTACAGGCCTATCCGGGGCCACTTAGAACCTTTAGTATGGAGGCGCTTGTAGCTGCACAGCAGATGGGGCATTTTAGCGAAGAATTTCAAATCTTTGCTTTCTTGTTATTGCTTATTGGTTTTGGATCTCTTTTATCGATGTTTCCTTTTCATAGTTGGTCACCAGACGGATACGCAGGTGCACCGACAGCAGTATCGATGATTCATGCTGGTGTTTTGAAAAAAATTGGTGGATATGGTTTGATTCGTTTAGGTCTTCTTGTATTGCCTTTAGGCGCAAAATTTTGGGCACCGCTCATTGCGGCTTTGGCAATGATTAATGTTGTTTATGCAGCGTATATTGCTTTAGCGCAAAAAGATTTAAAATATGTGATTGGATATTCTTCGGTATCACATATGGGATATGTATTATTAGGTTTTGCAGCACTCAATGTAATTAGTGTGAATGGTGCGATTGCCAATATGGTTGCACATGGTGTGATGAGTGCATTGTTCTTTGCGATGATTGGTTATGTTTATGAGAAAACGCATTTACGCAGTGTAGATGAGCTTTGTGGTTTAGCTCATCAGATGCCACGCATAGCAGTAGGTTTTATGCTTGCAGGGATGGCATCACTTGGATTACCTGGATTAATTGGATTCGTGCCGGAATTTACAATTTTTGTTGGTTCCTTTGGTGAATATCCAGTTTGTGCGGTTTTAGCAATTTCAGGCATTATCTTTACCGCTTTATATACCTTACGGGTATTAGCTAAAGTATTGTTTGGTCCACGTTCAGTACGTTTTGATAAATATCGTGATGCTAAAGGCGTGGAATTAATGCCGCTTATTCTTTTGGGTATCGTCTTAATTGGTTTTGGTATATTCCCTCAACTTTTAATGGGTGTGATTAATAGTGGTGTAGAACCGCTAATGCCTTTATTTGCTCAATTAAGTGATGCACCGACTTTACTGGGAGGGATGTGCAAATGAATTTTTCGATAATCAGCACAGAGCTGCTAGTTTTAGTATTAGCATTAGTTTTAATGGCAGTTGATTTAATTCTGCCGGCAAAAGAGACACGACGCAGTATTGGTTATATTGCGATTTTTGGTCTGCTTGGTTTATTTCTTCATACGTTCACTCAGTATCATTTAGGACATAGTGAATATTTTTATCAAAATTTATTTATCTTAGATAACTTTGCGATATTCTTTAAACAACTCTTTATTTTATCTGTAGGATTTACCATTTTATTTTCCTTAGATTATGTAGAGACATTGCCAAAATATCGTGGTGAATATTATGTTATTTTACTGTTTGCTTTATTAGGTATGATGGTAATGGCATCAGCGAATGATTTCTTAACAATGTTTGTTGGGTTAGAATTAATGACGATTTCATTTTATATTTTAGTTGGCTATAAGTTAGGAAATCGTTTATCAAGTGAAGCCGGAGTAAAATATTTATTGATAGGTTCTGCATCTACAGCAGTGATGTTATATGGAATCAGTTTGGTGTATGGTGTGACAAGTCAGATTACTTTTGCAGGCATTTGTATGAATTATCATTTGTTTTATGCAGCAGGACTTGCAGGGATTACAATGGTGATGATTGGATTCTTCTTTAAATTATCAGTCATTCCATTTCATATGTGGGCGCCTGATATTTATCAAGGAGCACCAACTCCTATAACAGCGCTTTTAGCAATGGGATCTAAAGCCGCAGGCTTAGCAGTATTTATGCGTATTTTATATACGGCATTTCCGATTACTGCTGACTATTGGTTACCGATACTCTCTATTTTTGCAGCAATTTGTATGATATTTGGTAATATTATGGCAATTCGTCAAGAAAATTTAAAAAGAATGCTAGCATATTCTTCGATTGCACAAGCAGGCTATATGATGGTCGGTATCGTAGCCGCTGATGTGGCAGGAATGAAAGCGGTAATGTTTTATGCGCTTTTATATGTATTTGCGAATGTAGGTGCTTTTGCTGTGCTTGCTGTGATTGATAAATATAAAGGTGGCACAGATACGAAAGATATTAAGGGGTTATCGAGGACAGCTCCAATTTTAGCAGCTGTGATGACGATTTCGCTACTCTCTATGGCTGGAATTCCACCAACAGCTGGTTTTGTTGGTAAATTGTATTTATTTACTGCTGTTGTTGAACAAGGCTATTTATGGTTGGCATTTGTCGGCTTTATCATGTCGATGATCTCTGTATATTATTATTTGATGGTAGCAAAAGCAATGTATATGGAATACGATGAAGATGAAACCAAAATTGTAATTTCTGGCGCAATTCGAGCGGTAGTATTAATTAGCTCAATTGCAACAATTTTAATTGGGATTTGCCCAGAAAAAGTTGCATTGATTACGAACATTGCATCGCAAACATTTATGAGATAAACGGCGCGCTTGTTTCATATGAAGTTTTAAGGCCAACTGAATCTTAAAAATTGCTATCCAGAGATTTATATTATAATTTTAAAGACTGATTCAAACTTTTATGTTGAATCAGTCTTTTTGTATAAAGAAAACCACTGGCTGTGCCAGTGGTTCAGAAAAGCTTTAGCTATGAATAGTAAAACTCCTTTTGATAAATTTAGAAGAGGTCTGATTAGCCGCAACTAAAATCAAAAGGAGGCTATTCAAAAGGATGACACTAATAGCCTAGCACATACAAAATGGAGATGTAAATATCATATAGTATTTGCACCAAAATATAGAAGGAAAATATTTTATGGAGAGAAGCGTAAAGAAATCGCTCAGATATTAAGAGAATTATGTGAATGGAAGTACGAGCCGAAGTTTGTTCAGATCATATACATATGCTAGTAGAAATACCACCGAAAATGAGTGTATCAGCATTTGTAGGATATCTAAAAGGAAAAAGCAGCCTAATGATATTTGATAGATATGCAAATCTTAAATACAAATATGGAAACAGAAGATTTTGGTGTAGAGGATTTTATGTAGATACAGCAGGAAAAAACGATAAAAAATAGTAGAGTACATAGCGAATCAGTTACATGAAGATAAAATATATGATCAATTAAGTTTTAAGGAGTTCTATAACCCGTTCACGGGTAGCAAGTAATAAACTTATGCGGCTGTAGGACGTCATATGCGCCTGTTGATGTTGTTGGTAAAGTAGCCTTTCAGGCGTCATATGAAATACCACCAGCTAAGCTGGTGGATTTTTTTTGCATGCTTATTTCCTCTAGAGAAGTTCAACGTGAATCAGTCTTTAATTTTCCTAGGACTTATTTCACAAAATAACAATAATAGCTAAAAAACAATGAACTTATTTTAGAATTTTGTTATAATAAATGTATAATATGCTGAAAGAAGGGATATGTATGGGGATGAAAAATAAATTTTTGGTGTTAATTGCAGTTATCGCAGCGATTTTAATTATTGTATCGGGGATTGGATATTATAATTCTCAAAAGCAATTAACAGAAAGTATTGAAAGCAGGTTAGCTATGATTGTCGATCAGCAAGCATATGAAGTCGACAGCTGGATGATGTCGAAAGCGAATAAAATGACAATGATTGCAGATACTTTTTTACATATGCCGGAAGATATCATCAATGCAAAAGGGTCTGTAATGGGATTAGCGAATGATAAAGATGTTCAAAATTTTTATAATGGGAGAGAAAATGGTCTATTTATTAGATCGAATGAAGCAGATATTCTACCACCAGACTATAATCCGACTACCCGTGGGTGGTATGTAAATGCAAAAAATTCAGGGACCTTGATATTCACTGATGTATATATGGATATTGGTACTAAAAAAAATGTTATTAGTGCAGCAGTTCCATATAAAGATGCTATGGGGAAAACGCAAGGCGTTTTGGCAATGGATATTTCTCTTGATATTATGAACGAGATAGCAAAGAACATAAATATTGATAAGCATGGAAAAGGCTTTATTATAGATAAAGCTGGAGTTGTAATTGCGCAAGGTGAAGGCGGAATTGAAGAAAAAGACATGCAAGAAAGTGAATTATTTAAAAGTCATTGGCAAGAGATGCAGACTAATGATAAAGGAAACTTTGAAGTGAACGTCAATGGACAAAAAATGATTTTTAGCTATGCAAAAGTAGAACATATGGGTTGGATTGTAGGTATTATGGTTGAAGAAAGCTTTGTTTATAGCGATTTAGCAACGATGAAAATCAACTATACTATTATCACTATTATTAGTATTATCGTATTGTTAGTACTAGGATTACGTTTCTCTAATATGATTACAAAACCGATTATCATGTTAACGAATAGCGCTGAAAAGATGTCGAATGGAGATTTACAAGGAGAAAAGCTGCAAGTAACGACAAATGATGAAATTGGTACTTTAGTTAAGGCATTTAATACAATGAGTGACAACCTAAGAGATCTCATTCGTCAAGTATCCGGTTCCTCGGAAATGATTGCAGCATCATCAGAAGAATTGACAGCAAGTGCGCATCAATCTGCAGAAGCAGCAAATCATGTTGCAGGAACAGTGGTAAACGTGGCAGAAGGAATGCAAAATCAAATGGTAACGTTAGAAGCAACATCAAGTGAAGTTGCAGGTGTAGCAAATGAAGTTGCACAAGTAGCAGACCAAACAAATAAAGTAAGTGAAATTTCTAATAAGACAGCAACAGAGGCACAACAAGGTCAAAAATTAATGTCGGATGCAATTGAACAAATGACACAAATTGAAAAGACGGTTGTTGATTCAGCAGAAGTTGTAGCAAGACTAGGAGAAAACTCAAAACAAATCGGACAAATCGTTGATACGATTTCTGGAATTGCAGGACAAACTAATTTATTAGCATTAAATGCAGCGATTGAAGCGGCTAGAGCAGGGGAACAGGGAAGAGGATTTGCCGTTGTAGCAGAAGAAGTAAGAAAATTAGCAGAACAATCTCAAAATGCAACACAGGAAATTACAAATCTTATTACAAGCATTCAAAAAGATACGATGCAGGCCGTTGAAGCTATGGATAACGGAAGTAAGGAGGTAAAAGCGGGGTCGGAATCAATAAGAGAAGTAGGAAGTGCATTTAAAGCAATTTTGAATATGGTACAGGAAATCACGGATAATATGGGTACAGTTGCTCAATCGGTAAAACAAGTTTCCACAGGCAGTGAAAAAATAGTGGAATCAATTGAAAAGGTGAATAAAGTAAGTCATCAGGCAACAGACCAGGCACAATCAATTTCAGCAGCGACACAGCAGCAATCGGCATCAACTGAAGAGATTGCATCATCATCAAGATCATTAGCGCAAATGGCAGAAGATATGCAAACCATGATTAATAAATTTAAAATTTAAAAGATTAAAAATAGGCTCCAAAGATAAATTATCTTTGGAGCCTATTTTAATGCAAATCTATTGTATTTTTAGACGAACTTTTAGAATGAATAAATGAAATAAAGAGATTCAATGTTAAAAAAATAATATTTTAAAATTTTTTTAGGGGATAGGAGTTTAATAGTTTGTCAATAGTAGATTTAGCTAAAGGTTGGAGACGTCCAAACAACATATATGTTCCATGATAAGAAGTACTTTTTTTCTTGTTAAAAAATGTGTCAGTATCTCGCTCATAACTAATTAAACGCAGTGAAATATTACTTGATAAATAAGTTTCGCCATTCCATAGGTTTTGATATTGACGTTCATGTGCACTCAAAATTACAATACCAATGATTAAATCCGCCGAAAGTTTATCAGCAGCAATTTTTAATTTTTCTGGATTATTGAATTGTGTTTTTAACTCAGGTAAAATGACTTCGATTTCTTCTACAGCAATATATTCGTGGGCATGGATGATATCATTCAGTGGAATACGTAATTTCTTTGTCAATTCACTTCTTAGATAGTTTTCTAATTCTAAATTTGGAACGCTTTGATTGATCGTAGGTAAAATCGCAATACGTTTAGGTACGGATATCGTTTCAGCAAAACAACTGGAAGTAGTAAAGAATAGTAATGTAAGAAGAAAAAAAACTTTTCTTTTCGTAATAACACTTCCTAATAGTAAAATGATTTTTTAATATTCACTAAACATTTTCTGGATTTCTTCGGGTTTATTTGTCTGGGTTAAAGCTAAAGCGAGGAGAATTCTTGCTTTTTGAGGATTAAGAGTATCTGATTTTACAAAATTATTTTCATCCCAGAACGGATTAGTTGTAACGACAACACCATTTCCTGCACGGCTGCTTCGTACAACGATTACCCCTTGTTTAGCTGCATCAATTAAAGCTGCTTCAGCGTTGCAGTGAATGCTGCCATTTCCCATACCAGCATAAATAATTCCTTTAGCTCCGCTTTCTACAGCAGCATCAATTAAAATACGATTTTGATTGGCATGTGCATAAATAATTTCTACTTGTGGCAACTCTGTTATATGTTCTAAGGGTAAATCTACATTTGTGGTATGCTTGCGAGTAGTTGCACGATAGTATTTTACTTCGCCATTAATAATATAGCCGAGAATACCCAATTCTGTTGCTTTGAAGGTATTTACCATGAAAGTATTGGTTTTTGTTACATCGCGGGCAGAATGAATTTCGTCATTCATCGTGACAAGAACACCTTGTCCAATAGAATCTGGATGAATTGCGATTTTTACAGCGTTTAATAAATTTAACGGACCATCAGCGCTAATGGCTGTTGCTGGCCGCATTGCACCTACTAATACGACTGGTTTGCTGCTATTTAAAACGAGATTTAGAAAGTAAGCAGTTTCTTCCATTGTATCGGTACCATGTGTAATAACGACACCAGTAATTTCATCGTCTGCGAGTAAAGCATTAAGTTTATTCGCTAACTTAAACCATATTTCTTCAGTCATATTACAACTGTCAATTTCAGAAATTTGTTCGCCGCTTATATCGACAATTTTTTGTATTCCGGGTACAGCAGATAGTAAAAGGTCAACTCCTAATGTGCCAGCTTGATAGCCTGTCATTTCGGTGCTAGAAGCTGAACTTCCAGCGATTGTACCACCGGTTGCTAAAACTTTAATTTTGGGTAATGTTGTCATGGTGTATCCTCTTTCGTTATTAGTTTTCCATTTTTTTTATTTCATCAAGATAACTATAGACAGTTACTTTAGAAATGTTCATTTTTTCAGCGACTTTATCAATACTTCCTTTAATTAAAAATACGCCTTTTTTCTCCATGAAATGAATGAGTTCAATTTTATCTTTACGTTTTAATGTTGCTACATCTGTATTAGAGATAATTTTATCAATTAAATCATCCACGATTTCTACTACATGATCAAAAGGTTCAATTTCAGATGGAATCGTTTCAGTATCTATCATTAACATATCATTGCAAAAATTTTGGATGTTACGCAATGCTGATAAATCATAATTAATACAGATTGCACCAATAATTTTATCAGTAGAATCACGCAAAAATACTGTTGAAGATTTTATTTCTCTTTTATCTGGCGTACAAATTAAATAGTTTGCTTTATAATCATCGGTAAAATCTTTTGCTAGAAGCACTTGTTTAATTAAATGATCAAATGGTTGACCAATTTGACGTCCAGTAACATGATTGTTTATCGTATAGACGACGGAAGACTGAGGCTGTGATAAATCATGCAGAACAATTTCACAGCTCTTCCCAAAAGTTTGCGCAAGCATTTTTATCATAGGAATATATTTGCTTAATTCTTTTTTCATAAAAGCTCCTTTAAAATATAAATTTTTCTATGAAAAGATTGATAATATAGAAAAAATTATGTATTATAGACGTAGAATAATTTAATTAAGTTCATTTTATATAAAATTTTCTATAAAATCAAGTTCGATGAAAAGAGGATGTGGAAATATGGAGTTTATTCATACGAATCACTCAAAATTTTCAAGTGGACATTATTGTCCAGCGATTATTCATGATGGAATTGCCTATATTTCAGGGCAGTTACCAATAAATTATGACCTAAAAGAAAAATTCCCCAAAGGGTCTCTAAAAGATCAGGTAAAACAAGCTTTATCAAACTTAGAAGCTGTTTTGATTCAATGTGGTAGCAGTAGAAAATCGGTTTTAAAAACAACGGTATATGTATCGGATATTGATGGTTGGGAAGAAGTAAATCAAACTTATGCCGAATTTTTTGGTGAGCATAAGCCTGCTCGTACGATTGTACCGACGGCAGGGTTACATTTTAATTCACTTATTGAAATAGATGCGGTTGCGGCAGTAGAATCTGAAGAAAATAAGGGGTGAGTATATTGAAATCTTTTAAAAGTCCATATGTAATGATTGATACTCCAGCATTGTTAATTGATCAGAATATTATGATGCAGAATTTACGGTCGATGATAAATAAGGCGGAAGAAAGTAAAGTAAATTTAAGACCTCATACAAAGACGCATCGTATGCCTGAACTTGCTAGGCTTTGTCTTAATGAAGGGGCAAAAGGAATTGCTGTTGCCAAGATTGGTGAAGCGGAAGTCATGGCAGAGAATGGGATAAAGGATATTTTTATTGCAAATGAAATCATTGGTGAAATAAAATATAATAGATTAAAAGCTTTACATGATAAAATTGAAATTCGCATCGGCGTTGATGGCAAAGAACAAATTGATCAAATCGAAAAGGTATTTGTAAATACATCGAAACCTTTAGAAGTATTAATTGAAATTGAAGTTGGGGAAAATCGTTCGGGGGTTATTGAAGATGAGGCTTTATTTGAATTAGGTCAATATATTCTTTCTAAAAAAAATGTAGTGCTTAAAGGTGTATTTTCTCACGAAGGACACTGTTATAAAGCAAGCTGCGCGGAAGAATGCATTAGATTAGCACGAATTGCGCACAGACGTACTGTTGCAGCTGCCGAACTTTTACGAACAATGGGACATAAAATTGATATTGTAAGTATTGGTTCAACACCATCTTTGATGCATGGTGGAATTGCGGAAGGTGTTACTGAAATTCGTCCCGGAACTTTCATTTTAATGGATGTAGGACAAGGTAGTGCAATTTCTGATTTTAGTAAATGTGCGGCAACAGTTTTGTCTAGTGTAATTAGTCGACCTACTGCTGAACGTGTCGTTCTCGATGCCGGTGCAAAAGCATTGACTTCACAAAATCGCACGGAAGGAATATGCACTACTTATGGCTATGGACTGATTAAAAATTCAAATAATGTACGATTAAGTGGCGTATTTGATGAGCATGCTGTACTTTACAATAGAGGATTTCGTGAAGCAATTGCTGTCGGTGACAAAGTAGAAGTAATTCCAAATCATATTTGTCCAACATGCAATTTATATGAAAAAGCTTATCTTGTCACTGATGGTAAAGTAATAAAAGAAATTCCAGTGCTTTGTAGAGGAAAATCACAATAATTAAATATTTCGATCTTTATTTGATGATTTAGACGAAGTTAAAATTACGCTAAAATCAAGTCTTACTTTATAGCAGCTTATCTTTTTTAAGATAAGCTGTATTTTTATTCGATGATAATAGTAGTGAATAAAGAAGTAATATTTTGCGAAAAATTAAAAAATAGATTTTGGCTAGATGAAGACTAATAGATTTTTAAAAATAAAGAAACAAGGGAAAAGAAAGTAATTTAGCGAATAAAATAAAAAATATAGTAGAATTGATCTTGCGTTTATGAATTCGTTTTTAGGATTATCATAATCCTTTTAGTCAGAAAGTCTAAATTTAATTTTAAAGAGGTGAGGCTAATGAAACGATTTAAGATTTTTTTTCTAGTTATTTTTCTATTAAGTTTAACTACTTCTATGGTTTTTGCAGAAAATCAAACTTGGGCAGATCGTAATTTTAATTTTAGCGGTATTCAAAATGTATATATGGAGGAGCCTACTTATTCTGATGATATTGATGAAGAGATAACACAGAGATTGCTTTGTGATGCTTTTTATGATGGAAGTTCAAAAGTAAAGAATGGAAATTTTTTTACTGCACGTGATATCAAGAGTAAATTGCTTCGTTATAAACTTGTTGACTTAGATGCAATTACTGATGAAAGTGAACGAGATCAAGTATGGCAAGATGCGATTAAAGAATTTTCTGATGTTTGGATTAAAGAAACTATTCAAGAATATTGGATAGATAAGGTTTGGAAAGACCCTTATTACTATACAACGACTGAGTATAGAGATTATAGCTATTGGGTTGACGGAAAGAAGTATGAAGTGAAAGTTCCTGAGACTGTAGAACACTACGTTGAGGGTAAATATCTATACATTGCACATATCAGGGTGAAATTTGAGGTTTTCACGACGGCAGATAATACTTTAATTTATAGCTATGTAGATTACCGTGAAGCTGAAAAAGATTTAATTGATATGTATAAACGGATCGTGAAAGATTTTTATGCAGGGTTCGGCAAGAAAATAAAATAAAAAAATGAGCATTTGATTTTCAGTCAAATGCTCATTTTTTATTCTGCTAAGTAGATAGGTGCTGATTTTGTTTCATTTGCAATTGTAGGTGTGATATAGCCTGTGTCTGCCATACGACTTAGAACGACGGATTGACGTTTTTTTGCAGCATTAAAATCGACATAAGGAGAATAAACTGATGGTGCATTAGGAAGTCCCGCTAGCATTGCAGCTTCAGCAAGCGTTAATTCATTTGGCATTTTTGCAAAATACCCCATAGATGCTTCACTGATGCCATAAAAACCAGAACCAAAGTAAATGGTATTTAAATATAATTCTAAAATTTCTTCTTTGGAATAGCGCATTTCCATATCGACAGCTAAAGCAAACTCTTCCATCTTGCGATTTAAGGAGCGATCTTGTGAAAGAAAAAGATTTTTAACAAGCTGTTGAGTGATTGTGCTGCCGCCTTCGGTAACTTCTCCATATTGTAGATTTACTAGACTCGCACGCATAATTCCCTCAACATCAAAACCTGGATGCGTATAAAAACGGTTATCTTCAGTAGCGATGATTGCTTGTTGTAAAGATAAACTAATATTTTCGAGCTTTACATAATTTTGTTTGGCAATTTTGCTATCTACTGATGATTTAAGTGCAATTAAACGGTAGATGCGGTCATAAGTAGACGTTAAATCATTTTTCGTTTCATTTGTCACATTTGTCAAAGAGGATATTTGATTTGCATCTAAAGCTTGCTTTATTGTAGTTTTTAAAGCAGGATCGAAAAAATTGAGAATAGTATTACCGCCCGAAAACCAAAAACAAAGAAAAAACAAAATGAATAAATATAGAAAAAAACGTCCAAAACGAAAACGTTGCATATCTAACCTCCAATAATAATACAAGTTAAAATCTCATTATATTTTACCCTAAATATTAAACTTTTCAAACGTAAAATTCATTTCATATAAATGAATTTTGCCGCATATTTTAAAAATAAATTCTTTTTCTAAAAATTTTTATTCAATGACTAACCTGTGTTAAGACTCTATCTTTTATAAGTGGAAGTTATACCCATGAGGCATAGGTGAGCCTCTAAGTCTCTGAATTAAATCTATTTTATTGTTTTGCTAAGGAGGCACATAGTATGCGAGCGTATTTTATTTCGATTCCACTGCTAAAGCGCGTAGTATTATTTAGTATTACTATTTTCTTAGCACATAGTTTAATGATAAAATATCTGGCCGATAATGAGCTGGAAATGGTCTCGTTAGATTATTTACAAGGAACAAAAGTGATTATTGATGCTGGTCATGGTGGCATAGATAGCGGAGCAACTTATTATGGTTTGAAGGAAAAAGATCTTACTTTGGAAATTAGTTTATTGCTTGGAAAGATTTTAACAGAGAATGGTGTAGAAGTGATTTATACAAGAGAAAGTGATGTTGATTATTATACACGGGGAAAGGGCGGGAAAAGGAATGACTTGTTAACAAGAGTGGATATGATTAACAATTCAGGTGCAAATGCATTTGTGAGTATTCATTGTAATGCGGATAAAGCAACAAGATGGTCGGGTGCACAAGTTTTTTATTCAGATAAACTAATGGAAAATAAAATTTTAGCTCATACTATGCAAGAGCTATTAAGAAAATATCCGCCTAATAATAAAAGAGCGGAAAAATTGGATAATAGTATATTAATTTTAAAATCCAGCAATATTCCAGGAGTTTTGCTTGAAACAGGATATTTAAGTAATCGAAAAGAATCTGAATTGTTATCTGATAAAAATTATCAGGAAAATATGGTAAATCAAATTGCAAAAGCATTATCCTATCATTTTCATCAAAATTCTGGAGGCTGAGGAGGTATCGAGTTGGCTAAATTAATTGGAGGAGCATTTTTGTCCTGTATGATTGAACTGCTGCATGAGACAAAAGAAAAGCAAACACAAAAAATAGTAGATTATATGGAAAAAATATCGCAAATGATTTGTCAGTATAAACCGCAAACGATTGTTATAGTAACAAAGCAAAATTTATTTCCATCAGCGATTACGATCGATGTACAGCCAAGAATAAAAGGTGATATGGGTAAATTCGGTTTAACGGATATGGTGCTTGGATTTGAAACTGATAGTTTACTCATGCGAAGCATTATGAATCAGAGCAAGCGTGTAGGTATTGAATTGGAAGAATTATCACAGCAGGCGGAAGATAATCATCTATCAAGAGATATGGATCATCAAAGTTTTATTCCACTTTATTATTTGTATAAAGCTGGCTTTAAAGGGCAAGTTGTCAGTATCGCTTGTAATCAGCTTCCATATGAAGAAATGTATACTTTTGGGAAGAGTTTACAGAAGGCAATTGATAAGGTAAATAAAAGGGTTATAGTACTGACCGTCGGAGAATTCAATAAATTTGGACAAGCTGATGATAAGAAAATTATTCAGGATGTTGGTGTAGCGATAGAGAAAGCAGAGATAAAGACACTTTTGAATATGGATAAATCAGTTATACCATTAGAAGATGAAGAAGCTTTTAGTAAGTTATTTTTACTTCTTGGGGTAGTAGGTGGAAAAGAGGTAACACCACAAATGTTTACCCAAGGATTTATCGAAGAGAAGCAGTGTATATTTTTATTGCATAATAAAGACTGAATAAAACCTTTGAATATACAAAGTGAAAGTGTATATTCAGAGGTTTTGTTTTATATAGTTAAGAAAAATAAATAAATATTTATAGAATATATGTGAATAAATTTGCAAAAAGTATTGAATTATTATTCATAAAAGGTGTATAATAATTAACAGAGTTGCTTGGTAAGGAGGAATTCGATGAAAGTAAGTGTTATCGGAGCTACAGGATATGCAGGAGTAGAGTTATTAAGATTATTAAAAAATCATCCGAAAGTAGAAGTTGTTCATATTACATCCGAAAGTCAAACTGGAACGGGAATTGAAAATATATACACACATTTAAACAATGTTTATACAAAAAAATTAATTAGTATGAAAGATATTGATTTGATTGCTAAAGATAGTGAGGTTGTATTTATTGCTTTGCCACATGGTCATGCAATGGCGGTAGGAAAAGCTTTTGAAGGGAAAAATGTAAAGCTGATTGATTTGGGGGCGGATTATCGTTTTAAAGATACGAGCATTTATGAGAAGTGGTATAAAGTTGATCATACGCATAAAGATGCGAAACGCGTGTATGGATTAGCAGAATTATATCGTAGCCAAATCAAAAATGCGACAATTGTCGGTAATGCAGGCTGTTATACAACAGCAAGCATTCTTGCCTTAGCACCATTGGCAAAAGAAGGATTAGTCGATTTACATACTGTAGTGATTGATGCAAAATCTGGAGTATCGGGTGCGGGTCGTTCAGCGAAAGTAGAGAATTTGTTTACCGAGCTGTATGATAATTTGAAAGCATATAACGTTGGGGGGCATCGACATACTCCAGAAATTGAGCAGGCTCTGTCTGAATTTTCAGGTGAAGAGGTTGTACTTAGTTTTACGCCACATTTGATTCCGATGTCACGCGGAATATTAAGCACTTGTTATGCAAATTTAAAACCGGGTGTTACAACGCAGATGGTTAATGAAGCATTTGAAAAGCTTTATAAGGATGAATATTTTATTCGTTTACTTGGCCAGGGGGGCTATCCAGCAACGAAAAATGTTCGTGGTTCAAACTTCTGTGATATTGGCTGGCATGTGGATGAACGTGTGGGCAGAGTCATCGTCTTATCGGTGATTGATAATTTAGTTAAGGGTGCGGCTGGGCAGGCTGTGCAGAATTTTAATATTATGTGTGGTTTTGAAGAAAAGATGGGATTAGAGGGTGTACCTTTATATCCGTGATTTTGATAAAAGATAAAAAAGAAATATTAGGGGGGTTTTATTATGTTAAGAGAAAATAACGCAGGTGTTACACTTGCGAAAGGTTTTAAAGCATCCGGAATCAAAGCCGGAATTAAAAAGAGTGGTAAAGATGATTTAGCAATCATTTATAGTGAAGTACCTGCGACTGTAGCTGGTGTGTTTACACAAAACCTTGTTGCTGCTGCGCCGGTATGGGTTTCGAAAGCAGTTGCACAAAATGGTGTAGGGCAAGCGATTGTTGCCAATGCAGGTTGTGCAAATGCCTGTACTGGAGAAATTGGGTTTGCAAACGCTAAAAAAATGGCTGAACTTACAGCAAAGGAATTGAATGTAAACGCTGAAGAAGTATTTGTAGCGTCTACAGGCGTTATCGGTGTGAATTTACCAATGGATAAAGTCGAATCTGGCATAAAAAAAGCTGCAACAGCTCTGGATGATAATGGTAGTATTGCAGCGGGAAAAGCAATTATGACAACGGATACTTATCCAAAAGCATGTTCCTTTACTTTTGAAATTGGTGGGAAAAAAGTAAACATTGGCGGTATTGCAAAAGGTTCAGGGATGATTCATCCGAATATGGCAACAATGCTTTGTTTTGTGACAACGGATGTAGCAATCAGCCATGACTTGTTACAACAAGCATTAGCTAAAGTTGTAACGACTTCTTTTAATATGGTTTCAGTCGATGGTGATACAAGTACAAATGATATGGTTCTTGTTATGGCAAATGGCATGGCAGAAAATGTGATGATTACTACGGAAGATGCAGATTATGATGCATTCTTAGCGGCATTAAATACGGTATGTACAGAGCTTGCAAAATTAGTTGCCCGCGATGGTGAAGGCGCAACGAAATTCCTTGAAGTCAATGTAAAGGGTGCCGAAAGTTTTGAAGATGCGAAAAAAATTGCAATGAGTATTGCAAAATCGCCATTAGTAAAAACAGCGTGCTTCGGTCAAGATCCAAACTGGGGCAGAATTATTTGTGCCGCCGGTTATGCAGGAGCAAAAATGGTACCAGAAAAGACAGTTGTTTCGCTTGGCGATATTGTCGTATACGATCAAGGTCTTGGTGCAGAGTTTGATGAAGATGCACTTCGTGATGTTATGGCGGAGCATGATATCACAATCAATCTTGATTTACATTTAGGAGAAGAAAACGCAACGGTTTGGACGTGTGATTTCTCCTATGAATATGTAAAGATAAACGGAGAATACCATACCTGAGTTAAATTATAGGGACAGAACGATGGTGGGCAGCCGATAAGCACATAGCTGCGTCGTTGTTCCTCGCAGGTTCGGTCGACGTATGTGAAGTACGACTTTCTCACATCGCTGTGGTGCGCACCTAGCATCTAAGCACTTCTCGTCTGCCGGCAATCGTTCTTAGTGCTAGTTTAAAAGGTTTTGTTTTGGGGAGGTTTTGGAGGATGAGTTTTTTAGCGGAAGATAAGGCTTCTGTCTTGGTGGAGGCTTTGCCTTATATCAAGCATTTTTATGGGAAGACGATTGTCATTAAGTATGGCGGGAATGCGATGATTAATGATGAGTTAAAAGCGAAAGTTATCCAAGATATTGTTTTAATGAAGTTTGTGGGAATGCGCCCAGTGATCGTGCATGGGGGCGGGCCTGATATTACTGAATTTTTGAAAAAAGTCGGCAAAGAGACGGAATTTGTCAGTGGATTGCGTGTAACGGATGAAGAAACGGTGCAGATTGCGGAAATGGTTCTTGTCGGTAAAATTAACACGGAAATCGTAAGTTTATTAAATCATAATGGCGTAAAAGCAGTTGGTCTTAGTGGAAAAGATGCGGAGTTAATCAAAGCGCAAAAGCATTTGGCAGTTGTACATGAAAATGGAATACTGCGTAAAGTTGATATTGGTTTTGTTGGTGATGTGAAGAAAATCAATACGGAGATATTAAATGACTTATTAGATCAAGATTATATTCCAGTCATTGCGCCAATCGGCGTTGGTGAGGGTAATGAAAGTTATAATATCAACGCAGATTATGTAGCGGCAGAGGTCGCAGGTGCGTTGGAAGCTGAAAAGCTGTTACTACTAACAGATATTGAAGGGATTTATCGTGATTATCATGATAAGAGTACATTTATCTCGACGCTTACGCAACAAGAAGCACGGAATATGATTCATGACGGTACGATTGCAGGTGGGATGATTCCGAAGGTAGAAGCTTGTCTACGTTCTTTAGAAGCTGGGGCAGGCAAGACACATATTATTGATGGACGTCAGCCACATTCCTTAATTCTAGAAGTATTCACTCCACAGGGGATTGGAACTGAAGTTGTAAAATAGGGAGAGTGAACCTTAGATGACAAATGAAGAAATTTTTCAAAAGGATAAAGATTATTATATGCCGGTGTTTGCACGCTATCAGCTCGTTTTATCGTATGGAAAAGGCGTGTATGCATATGATACCGATGGAAAACAGTACTTAGATTATTTGGCTGGGATTGCCGTAAATGTTCTTGGTCATGCACATCCAAAACTCGTCAAAGCGATTAGTGACCAAGCAGCAAAGATGATTCATTGTTCGAATTTGTATTATACGCAGACGCAAGTAGTTTTAGCGGAAAAGTTAGTAAAGTTAAGCGGCCTTGGCAAAGTATTTTTAGCAAATAGCGGTGCGGAAGCAAATGAAGGGGCAATGAAACTTGCGCGTAAGTATGCACATCAATTCGATGCGGATAAATCAGAGATTATTACGGCGAATCATTGCTTCCATGGGCGTACTTTAGCTACGCTTACAGCAACAGCACAGCCGAAATACCAACAGGGTGTAGGTCCATTGCCAGAGTGTTTTCGTTATGTAGAGTACAACGATATCAAAGCGTTAGAAGCAATAATAAGCGAAAAAACATGTGCTGTAATGCTTGAGCCGATTCAAGGCGAAGGTGGCGTAAATGTTCCTGATGCGGATTATCTGCAAAAGGTTCGTGCATTATGTGATAAATACCATGCGGCGCTAATTTTCGATGAAATTCAAACAGGCATTGGACGCAGTGGAACGATGTTTGCCTATGAACAATTTGGGGTAAAACCGGATATTGTAACTTTGGCAAAAGGATTAGCCGGTGGTGTACCGATTGGGGCGTTTATTGCTACTGACAAATATGCAGCTGCTTTTCATGCGGGCGATCATGGCTCAACTTTTGGCGGCAATCCGTTAGCCTGTGCGGCGGCAAATACGGTATTGGATACAATTGATGAAGAAAATTTACTGGACAATGTAAAAACAGTAGGGGCGTATTTTATAAGTGAACTTCAAAAGTTAAAAGTAAAATATAGCAGGCTCATCAAAACTGTGCGTGGAAAAGGCTTTATTCTCGGTGTAGAGCTTACAAAACCAGGTCGTGAAATCGTGGATGAATGCTTGAAAAACGGTGCAATTATCAATTGTACAGCAGGCAATGTCCTACGTTTTGTGCCACCATTAATCATTACGGAAGCAAATGTCGATGAATTAATTGTGATTTTGGATAAAGTGTTGGCAAAACATCAATAAATGAAACGGTAAAAGTATTAAATATTTTCTTGTTGCGTGCTATAATAGTACGGTATGGGGGTTTTATAGAATGAAAGGGAAAGATTTATTATCGATCCACGAGTTAACAAGTGAAGAAGTAAAGCAAATTCTTAACTTGGCAAAAGAGCTAAAAGCAAAACAAAAAGCCGGAATTGAGCATCATTTATTAAAAGGAAAAACGCTAGGCATGATTTTTCAAAAATCATCGACGAGAACACGTGTGTCTTTTGAAGTTGGGATGTATCAATTGGGCGGCAGTGCATTATTTTTATCGGGGAATGACTTGCAAATTGGTCGCGGTGAACCGATTAAAGATACTGCTAGAGTAATGTCAAGATATTTAGATGGGATTATGATTCGTACATTTAATCATGATGATGTCGAAGAGTTTGCTAAATATGCTGACATTCCTGTAATTAATGGGCTGACTGACCTACTTCATCCATGTCAAGTATTAACGGATTTATTGACCATTCAAGAATATAAAGGACAAAACTTAAAAGGTCTGAAATTAGCGTATGTCGGTGATGGCAATAACATGGTGCATTCTTTGATGTACGGCTGTGCAAAAGTTGGTATGCATTTTGCTGTTGCTACGCCAAAGGGTTATGAACCAAACCCAGAGGTTACGGCAAAAGCAATCGAAGATGCAAAAGTAACGGGTGGTTCAATTTTAGTAACAAACGATAGAATTGAGGCAGTAAAAGATGCCGATATCGTTTATACTGATGTATGGGCAAGCATGGGGCAAGAAGCTGAGCATGATGCACGGGTAAAAATCTTTCAGGATTATCAAATCAATACAGAATTGATGCAACATGCGAAAGCAGATGCGATGGTAATGCATTGTCTGCCAGCACATCGCGGCGAAGAAATCAGTGAAGAGATTTTAGAAAAACATGCTGATGAAATTTTTGATGAAGCTGAAAATCGTCTGCATGTGCAAAAAGCCATTATGGCATTAACGATGTGTGATTAATACATAAAGTAATTAGAGTTGAGGAGTGGAAACAATGAGCGATATTAAAAAAGTAGTATTGGCATATTCCGGAGGGTTAGATACATCCGTAATTATCCCTTGGTTAAAAGAAAATTATAATGGTTGTGAAGTTATTGCAGTTTGTGCAGATATTGGGCAAGGCGACGAATTAGACGTTGTTCATGATAAAGCATTAGCATCCGGTGCGAGCAAAGTGTTTATCGTAGATTTAACAAAACCTTTCCTTGAAGAATACGTATGGCAAACATTAAAAGCAGGAGCTGTATACGAAGGAAAATATTTATTAGGCACTTCTTTCGCACGCCCAATTATTGCGAAAGCACTAGTTGAGATTGCTCGTCAAGAAGGCGCAGATGCAATTGCGCATGGTGCAACAGGTAAGGGCAATGACCAAGTTCGTTTTGAACTTACGGTAAAAGCGCTAGCACCAGATTTACAAATCGTTGCTCCATGGCGTATTTGGGATATTCGTTCCCGTGAAGATGCACTTGCCTATGCTGCGAAACACAACGTTCCAGTTGCAACGAGCAATAAAACATACAGTATGGATAGGAACATCTGGCATCTAAGCCATGAAGGTTCTGATCTTGAAGATCCATGGAATGCACCAAAAGATAATGTATATCTTGTAACAAAATCACCAGAACAAGCACCAGATGAACCTGCTTATGTAGAAATTGAATTTGAAAAAGGGATTCCAGTAGCTGTAGATGGTGAAAAGCTTGGTGCAGTAGAATTATTGACAAAGTTAAATGAAATTGGTGCGGCAAATGGCGTTGGTATTACTGATATTGTTGAAAACCGTCTTGTCGGGATGAAATCTCGTGGTGTTTATGAAAATCCAGGTGGGGCAATTCTTTATTATGCACATCGTGAATTAGAATACTTAACTTTAGACCGCGCAACTTTCCATTATAAAGAAACTGTAGCAATTCGTTATGGAGAACTTGTCTATGATGGAATGTGGTTCAGTCAATTGCGTGAAGCATTAGATGCATTTGTAAATCAGACACAAGAAACTGTAACAGGTACAGTTCGTTTAAAACTTTATAAAGGTAACATCATTTCAGCTGGTTCCAAATCTCCTTATTCCTTGTACAGTGAAGAATTTGTTACATTTGGTCGTGATGAAGTTTATAATCAAGCGGATGCAGAAGGCTTTATCAACTTATTCGGTTTACCGTTAAAAGTTAGAGCTTTAATGCAACAAAAAGAAGGTAAATAATGGGCAAACTTTGGGGCGGAAGATTTTCAAAAACTACAGATGAAATGATTAATGAATTTCAAGCGTCAATTCAATTCGATAAACGAATGTATCAAGAAGATATCGCAGGCAGTATTGCTCACGCAACTATGCTTGCAAAATGCGGGATTATACCAGAAAGTGATACAAAAGCAATTATTGATGGATTGCAAGGAATTTTAGCTGATATTGAAGCTGGTAATTTTTCTTTTGATGTCGCACTTGAAGATATTCATATGAATATAGAAAAAAGGCTGACTGATCGTATCGGTGAAGCGGGTGGCAGACTACATACGGCGCGTAGTCGTAATGATCAGGTTGCCTTAGATACGCATATGTATGTACGCAAAGAAACTGCCAATATTGCAAAATTGGTGCTTGATATGGAAAAAGCACTCGTTGAAGTTGCGGAAAAATATTCAGATGCGATTATGCCTGGATATACGCATTTACAACGGGCACAACCGATTCTTTTTGCACATCATATGTTAGCGTATTTTTCAATGTTAAATCGTGATTTTTCCCGTTTGAAAGGCGTATATGAGCGGGCAGATATTATGCCGCTTGGTGCAGGTGCATTAGCGGGAACGACGTTCCCGATTGATCGCCAACTTGTAGCTGAGCAATTAAATTTTGGTGCAGTCTACAATAACAGTTTAGATGCTGTTAGTGATCGTGATTATATCTTAGAATTTTTATCTTTTGCATCAATTATGATGATGCATTTAAGCCGCATCAGTGAGGAAATTATTCTTTGGTGTTCACGTGAATTTTCATTTATTGAATTAGACGATGCACATTGTACTGGTTCAAGTATGATGCCGCAAAAGAAAAATCCTGATGTATCTGAGCTTGTACGCGGGAAAACAGGCAGAGTGATCGGTCATTTAATGGCGATGCTGACAACGGCAAAAGGGTTGCCGCTTGCATATAATAAAGATTTGCAGGAGGATAAAGAAGGTTTATTTGATACAATTGATACGGTTAAATTTAGTTTAAGCGTATATAGTGCAATGATTCGTGCGATGCGTGTCAACCAAGAACTGATGCTAAAAGCTGTCCGTGAGGATTTTTCCAACGCAACGGATTTAGCAGATTACCTTGTAAAAAAAGGCTTACCGTTTAGACAAGCACATGAAGTTTCCGGAAAGAGTGTACACTATTGTATTGAACAAAAGAAATGGCTGATGGATTTAACTTTAGAAGAGTTTAAACAATTCTCGCCATTATTTGAAGAAGATATTTTAGAAGAAATCAAACCAGAAACTTGTGTTGCAAACCGTAATTCCTTTGGGGGTACTTCTTATCAACAAGTAGAATTACAAATTAAAACGGCAAAAGAAATCATGAAAAATCAGCAAGCAATTGTTGATGAATACGATAAAAAAATTAAGTTGTAAAAATAAACGAGATATTGCTTTTGGCAATATCTCGTTTATTTTTACAAAAAAGCTGGTATTTTATCATAAATATGATAAAATACTAAAGTGGTATATATTTTTAAGTAGCTTATGACTATTGGGTTATGAGCTTTTTCTGTTTTTAATATGTACCATAAATATTTTTTGAGAGATTTTATAGGGGGAGAAATCGTGAATAACTGGTTTAAGTTTTCGGAACGTGGGACGAATATTTCTACGGAAATATTAGCGGGTCTTACTACTTTTGTTACTATGATTTACATAGTAATCGTAAATCCGGCAATTCTTAGTCAAGCAGGTATGGACTTTAATGGTGTATTTGTTGCGACGATTGGGGCAACGATTGTTGCTACTTTAATTATGGGGATTTTTGCGAATTATCCTATCGCTCTTGCACCTGGTATGGGAATGAATGCGTATTTTGCCTTTGGTGTGGTTATTGCAGGTGGAATTGCATGGCAAGGTGCTTTAGGTGCAGTATTTGTATCAGCAGTTATATTTGTTTTATTATCATTGACAAAATTTCGTAATACTTTAATTGACGCAATTCCTATGAGTTTAAAACAAGGGATTACAGCAGGAATTGGACTTTTTATTACATTTATTGGTTTGCAAAATTCAAAAATTATTGTAGATTCACCAGCCACTTTGGTTACTATGGGGAATTTAGCTGAGCCAATGACTTTTCTTTCAATTATTGGACTTATTGTTACAGCTGTATTAATGGTTTATAATGTAAAAGGTTCTTTATTTATTGGGATGATTGTTACAGCTGTTATTGCATATTTTGAAGGTTTAGTTGTTATTCCAGAAAGTTTCTTTTCAATGCCAACAGGTCTTGAGCACACAATGATGCAAATGGATGTTGAAAGTGTGTTTAGTGGTGGTTTATATGCAATTGTATTTACATTTTTAATTGTTACTTTATTTGATACTACTGGAACAATGCTTGGTGTTGCTGAGCAAGCTGGCTTACTTAAAGATGGTAAATTCCCAAAAGTAAGAGGCGCTTTACTTGCTGATGCAATTGGTAGTACAGTCGGTGCTATGCTTGGTACAAGTCCAACATCTTCTTATGTTGAATCTGGCGCAGGCGTAGCCGCAGGCGGACGTACAGGATTTACTGCGGTTGTTGTTGCAATTTTATTTGCACTTACACTATTTTGTGCACCAATTGCACAGATGCTTGCTTCAGTTCCAGCTGTTACAGCTCCATCTTTGATTGTTGTTGGTTTCTTAATGATGGGCGGACTTCGCAAAATTGATTGGTCTGATATGGAGGAAGCTTTTCCTGCATTCCTAGTATTGTTCTTAATGCCAATCAGCTATAGTATTGCGACTGGTATTGGTGTAGGATTTATCGTATATCCGCTAATTAAAGTGTTACGTGGTAAAGGATCAACAGTACATCCATTGATGTATGTATTTATGGTTCTTTTCATTATTCAACTAGGTTTTTTACATCACTAATTTTTGAATTTTAAGTTGTAGAGGTAGTATATGAAGAATAAGATCATACAAAAATTTTCTATTGTTTGTTTGACCTTTGTTTTTGTTTTTGCTGGATTTAGTATGATTGCAAATGCAAAACCGTTTGTATGGGTAGATAAGCCAAAAGACTATGGCAATAATAGCAAGGAATATTCCATTATGGGGGATGCAATTGCAACAAAAGAGCAATGTTTGAAATACTTGTTAAAATCTAATCCAAGACCGTCTCTTACCGTTAGTCCTAAACAATTAGTAGATTACTATTATGAAGAGGGAAACCGCGAGGGAATCAGACCGGATATTGCTTTTGCGCAAGCATTACAAGAAACTGGCTATTTCCGCTATGGTGGATCAGTGGTGGCAGGTCAAAATAATTACTGTGGATTAGGTACTATAGGCGGTGGAGTAAAAGGTGCATGGTTTAAATCGGCACAAATTGGCGTTAGAGCGCATATTCAACATATTATGGCATATGCAACAACGAAAAAACCACAAGCAACAATCGTTGATCCACGTTATGATGTGGTAAAAACTACGCGCAATTTTGGTAAAGCAAAAACATGGTCGGATTTAAATGGAAGATGGGCAATCCCTGGGAATGGGTATGGTCAAAAGATATTAAAAATTCATAGTGATATATTAGCGACGAAATAAAAAGTAACAGGCAGTCAATGATTTGACTGCCTGCTTCTTTTTAGTGCCATCTTAAAATTTTAAATTCAGCAGGTGTGACATTACCTGGAGGTGAGTTAATTATCGTTACAATATCTCGAAATGGTTTGATTGCACTTCGTTTATATTTTAAGATAGAGCCAACCTTTCCAAGCACAGGTTCAGCAATAATATTTCCTTTAGCTTGCATAGCACCAAAAAAATTAACATCGCTACTTTTAAAAGTAATATTGCCAAAAGAAATCAAAGTGACATAATCAAGACCAGCATTTTTATTAACGAAAACGTTACCTCGAACAATTAATAGAATCTGTTTATTTGGATTTTGTTCTATATAATCGCCAATACAAGCCGAATTTTGTATTGTAAGGTCTCCGTCTACAAAAATTTCCAATTGACCTGGGCGGGATAATTTCAAAGTTAAATAGAGAAATTCGCGGGAGATATCGCCATCAATGATTAAATTTCCATCAATATAAAGTCGTTCACCAGGGGGATATACTTTATCTCGCAATAATTTGTAAGTTTTTTTCCCGTTAGCTGTTGATACCGATACATTGCTATCCTTAGCCCATTCAGGTGCTAATTTACGAGCGTTTTCAATGTATCTATCAGGAAGGTTATAAATTCCTGCATCATTATTAACATAATTATAGGTTTTAATTAGAAGGTTAGATTGTGGATCTAGAGATCTCAGCCCTAATATTGTTCGCACATTATTTTCTGGACAAGCATAGATAGGCATAGCTTCCCAAGCAATACAAATTAATAAATCAATATGGGATTTAGAATATATATTTCCTCCCCATAATCCGGCAAATAAATCTATCTTACCCTCAGCAAAAGCAAAAAAGAATTTATCATACATAAAACTATTCCATGAGTCCGCAGTTTCTTTTGTTTTTGCTTGCACATCTACTCGTACGGTTCTTTCACTATTGTTGTATCTACCTGTAGAAATTATTGTGTAATTATTAGTGCCGGAAGCATGGGTATGTGTAGTTGTATAAGTAGCAGTATAAATAGGAGAATCGGAATCAGTTGTAACTCGTTGCGGGATATTATAATCATGGATTGTTAAGTCATCATTAATGTCTTCATAAAATTCGGCAAGAACTCTTTTTGCACCAGCTTCAGCTACTGCTTGAGCGATTTCTCCGTTTTGATCTATTTTTGTCATATGTAGCATATTTGTTGCTGCTGGCAATAATCCTGCTATTACAGCAAGGATTATTGCTGTAATAATTAAAGCAATGGCGGTAGAAAAACCTTTATTATTAAGCATAATTATGGCTCCCTTGTCACATTTGGTGCGAAGAAAGTTTCTTGATATTCGACTGCTGGATAATTGGGATTATCAGGATCGAAGAGAAACATTCGAACGCGGATATACCGACGATCTTCAAAGCTGGCAGTAAACAGAGTTGAGCGAGTAATATCAATGCATTCTGGAGTGCGACGAATTTCATTACCATTTGCATCTGTGACCATAAAGCAAGCATTGACTTCGCGCATGTGATGAGTTCCAGATGATGTACTATATTGACAAGTTGTTTGATTAGTAGTGTCTTGGAAAGGATCATCATCATTTTTATTTATATCTTTTATTCCTTTTGCGGGTAATTGAATTGTAGTCATATTTCTAAATTCTTCTTGCAATATTTGATGAATTAATTTTTCTTGTGTCTCAATAAATTGTTTTGAGAGTTGATTTCTACTAGTTGCATACGAATAAGAAAAAACTGAAAATAGTATTGAAAGAATAATGGTGAGAATAGAAATGCCAATCATCAATTCAATTAAGGTAAATCCTTTTTGTTTCTGCATAGTGTTGACCTCCTATAAATTTTGAGGCTTGCTGAGAAAATATTTTATGACTTCATAACTTCTATCTATCGAATTTCCGTTAATATTTTCTTGCCAAGTAACCGTGATTTTTATTGGAACAATATCGAATTTAGAAAGAATTTCATTAGGTATTTCACAAGTTGGAAGCGTATCATCAACATTTTTTATACTTATAATTTGATTGTTTTGCTCTGCTAACTCAATTAAGGATTTATTGCCGCTTTTTATTGGATAGCCATTATTATCTATTATTTGAGATTTTGTTGTTTCATTAATATAGTCGTATCCGGGTAAAACCGTACATTCTATAGTGTATTTATGTTCTCCTTGCCCATTTGCTCGATTGCTAGGATGGTTATAAACTTCTGGACAAATGTTCCACCAGTTTAGATTTAATCGGTCAAAACCTCTATATTCATATTGTTTTAAATAATTTATTTGCGTACGTGCTAATATTACCGCTGTTTTTTCATCGTCATTCATAATATTTGTTTTACTAACCATAATATAAAGTCCAAGAACAGAAATGAATGCAATACTAATGACAATAACAGCTGTTAGTACATCTACTAAAATGAAACCATGATTTTTACTAATTTGATTCAAAGAATTTACCTCCTAGTGGATTAAATTAATTTGAATGACCGGTCATTCTTGGGAAAACAAAAAGAATTCACATATCTAAATAATGATATAATAACTTGAACTTAAAATAATCAAAAAGATATGTGATTACATAATAAATAAAAATAATCAAATATTTGCATTTTTCTTTGGGCTATTTAATAAATCATTGACTTTATCATTGGTTATTCTACAAAAATAGCAAAAAATCCTTCCTAAATTTAGATAATGTAGGAAAAAATCTTACGAATAAATCCACTGGGAGGAAAACTTTGTTTATATATTAAATACTAAAGATACAGAATAGAGAAATAAATCAGAAAACACTGACTGTAAGCTTGACATGTATACAATTAGAGCAATATAATAAGTAATTATAGATTTAAGTATATTTCTGGATTTTCTAGAGTTGAAACGGATTCGGAGATAGCTTTTGAATTAGCGTTAAGGGGATGTTTTTATGGCTGAAATTAGATTTGAGCAGGCTGCTGCATTAAAAGAGAAACCTGATGTATCCAAAATTGGATTTGGCAAAGAGTTTTCGGACTACATGTTCGAAATGGATTATAACCCAAAACAAGGTTGGCATGATCCAAGAATTGTTCCATATCGTGATATATCTGTCAGCCCAGCAAATTGTACGCTTCATTATGGGCAGGCAATTTTTGAAGGAATGAAAGCTTTTCGTACTCATGACAATCGGATTGTTATTTTTAGACCGCTTGACCATATTAATCGTTTAAATAATTCAGCACGTATTCTTGATATTCCAGAAGTGGATGTCGAAACGGTTCATCAAGGATTAAGAAAATTAATTGAAATTGAAAAAGAGTGGGTTCCAGCGAAAAAAGGAACAAGTTTATATATTCGTCCATTTATTTTTGCAACAGATCCTTATTTAGGTGTTAGTGTAAGTGCTACATACAAAATGATGATTATTTTATCCCCGGTAGCAGCTTATTACGCTGCTGGATTTAATCCAGTAAAAATTATGGTTGAAGATACTTATGTACGCGCTGTTCCGGGTGGATTAGGCGAGGCAAAAACACCGGCAAATTATGCGGCAAGTTTACATGCTGGTCTTGTTGCACATGAAAAAGGCTATGATCAAACGTTATGGCTAGATGGTGTACATCGTAAGTATATTGAGGAAGTCGGATCAATGAACATCCTATTTAAAATAAAAGGTGAAATTGTTACACCTGCACTTTGTGGCAGTATCCTTTCAGGTATTACGCGCAAAACTGTTTTAGCCGTTGCAAAAGAGTGGGGTGTACCTACCTCAGAACGTCGTATTACGATAGATGAAGTACATGAAGCTTATCAAAATGGCGAGTTGGAAGAAGTATTTGGATCAGGAACAGCAGCTGTAATTTCTCCTGTAGGTGAGCTTTATTATAAAGGCGAAAAGATGGTTATCAATGATGGGAAAATAGGTCCATTTACGCAAAAGATGTATGATCATATTACGGGATTGCATAGCGGTGAAGTTAAAGATACATTAGGTTTTGTTGAAGAAATTATAAAATTATAATAAGGATGAAAGAGAATCCCCGATGACTGAAAAAATCATGATTCGGGGATTTTTTATGAATAATTAGATACAATAAGATATATTAGAAAAATGCAGTCATAATGTTTGTATTTGACATATTTTCGGTGTAGAATATATAGGGTGTTATAGGCATTAAGGTTTATTTTTCTTATTTATCTAAAAACATCGCAAAACAAAAAAGGTTTTTACCCTTAAAAAAGAGAATAGCTTTTTATGAACACTAAGTTGAGGGGTTTTGTATATGCCAATACAATTAAAAGGATTAATTTCAACCATTAGCTTCCTTGACATAGTTGATATTCTGATTGTAGCGTTTATTTTATATAAACTTTATATGCTACTAAAAGATACTAGGGCAATCACTTTAGTGAAAGGGCTTTTAGTTCTTTTGGTGCTTACAATGGTCAGCAATTGGCTAGGTCTTAATGTAATCTATTGGTTAATGCAAAAAACGGTTACGCTTGTATTCGTTGCTTTGCCGCTGGTTTTTCAACCAGAGCTTAGACGAACTTTGGAACATTTAGGGCAGGGGAAATTATTTGGTAAATCTGTATTCTTAAATATAGAAGAAGCTAAATCTTTGGTTAACGAATTGGATAAGGCGGTCATGGTGCTGGCGCAAAATAAAATTGGTGCATTGATTGTTTTAGAGCGCGAAAATATATTGAGTGATTATATTGCAACGGGTATTCAAATTGATGGATTGGTATCATCTGAATTTTTAATTAATGTTTTTATTCCGAATACACCATTGCATGATGGCGCGGCAATTATTCGCGGCAATCGAATGATATCAGCAGGCTGTTTGTTGCCGTTAACAGATGATCGGACACTTAGTAAGGAACTCGGAACTCGGCATCGGGCGGCGATTGGGATTACGGAACAATCGGATGCAATTGTGTTAGTTGTAAGTGAAGAAACCGGAACGATTTCTATTGCAAGAGGTGGGAGATTGACTCGTCATCTTGATTCGGAAAAACTGAAACAAAATCTTAAACCATTATTTACGACTCGTCCAACCAGTATCATGGATTGGTTTAATTGGAGGCACTCGAAATGATGGATATGTTAAATAGAAATGTTGCTGCGAAAATTATCGCTTTAATTGTAGCTATTATTTTATGGTTTTTTGTGATGAATGAACAGAATCCCGCGATTGATAGCAATATAACTGTGCCATTAGAAGTACAAAATGCTGCTGATGGCTATGTGGTGAATCGAACCGTTGAGACTGTAAAGTTAAAGATAAGAGGTCCACGAAGTTTATTTGCTATGGCTACAGAGCGTGATTTTAAAGCTTATGTTGATTTAAATGGTGCTACAGAAGGAAAGCATTCAATGAAAATACAGACTTCATTGCCACAAGGATTTGAAGTTGTTACTGTATCGCCAGAAAGTGCAATTTTTGAAATTGACAAAATCGTGCAGAAAGATGTATCAGTTGAAATTGCTTTTTCCGGAGCATTAGAATCTGGGGCGACCATAGGAAAAGTAGTTCCTGCATTTGAAAAGGTTCGAATTGAAGGACCAAGTAATGCCATACATGAAGTAGCAAAGGTTGTTGGGTATTTAAATTTATCTGGTAGAGACAGCGACTTTAACGTTGCTGTTCCAGTGGTTGCAGTGAATAATGATGGAAAAGAAGTCTCAGATGTACAAATAACGCCAGCAGTGGTCAAAGTCGATGTATCTGTTGTCAAAGGATTGTATAAAAAATATGTAGATATTAAGCCAAATGTAAAAGATGATTTAGCGGCAAATTATGTATTACATGGTGTTCGCTTAAATCCAGTAAAGATTGATATCTATGGGGATCAACGTGTGGTTGATACATTAGAAGTTGTATATACAGAACCAATTAGTTTAGCAGATGTCAAAGGCTTGACGAAAAAGCAGATCAAATTACAGCTGCCGATTGGTATTACCGTAATAAATGATGTAATTCAGGTTGAGATTGATGTTGCAGAAAAGAAATAAAGCACAAGGAGATTTAGATTATTGTTACGCATAAATAATTTTAATGTGCCGTTTGACGATGTTTCTCCTTTAAAAGAATTAGTAGCAAAACGTTTAAAAATACCACCTCAAGTCGTACTTGAGGTGGTTGTTGTGCGTAAAGCTATTGATGCACGGCGGAGAAAGAACAGTCCAATTTATTTTGTGTATTTATTGGATGTAAAAGTTGATGTAGAGGAAAGAAAAGTTTTAGCTAGATTAAAAAATGATAAAAATATCGCGATTGTAGAACCTAAAGAAAGAGAAGTTCTTCATTATGGTGATATTGGCTTAAAAGAGCGACCTGTCATTGTGGGGCTTGGGCCAGCAGGACTTTTAGCAGCGATTACTTTAGCGCAGCATGGGTATAAGCCGTTGGTATTGGAGCGGGGAAAAGATGTTGATCGTCGTAATGACGATATTGAGCTGTTTTGGCAAACTGGAAAACTATCGGAGCAATCGAATGTGCAATTTGGTGAAGGTGGTGCGGGGACTTTTTCTGACGGTAAGTTGACGACACGCGTAAATGATAGTAAAATGCGTGATGTGTTAAACTTATTTGTGGAAGCGGGCGCACCAGCGGAGATTAAATATTTACATAAACCGCATATTGGAACGGATAAGCTGAAAATCATGGTAAAAAACTTGAGAAAAAAGATTATCCAATTGGGCGGCGAAGTGTTATTTGAAGCACAAGTTACCGATGTTGAAATCAAAGAAGGTAGAGTATGTGGCGTTGTTGTAAATCAGGATGCACAGATAAAATGTTCTCTGCTTATGTTGGGAATCGGTCATAGTGCACGGGATACTTATGAAATGCTTTATCAAAAAGGGGTTGCGATGCAGGCAAAACCTTTTGCTGTAGGTGTGCGCATTGAGCATCCGCAAAACTTTATTGATGCTGTACAGTATGGAAAAGAAGCTGGACACGAGCGGCTACCGGTTGCAGATTATGCATTGACTTATCAAGATAAAGAAACAAATCGTGGTGCATATTCTTTTTGCATGTGTCCAGGTGGTGAAGTTGTAGCGGCGACATCTGAATTCAATCAGGTAGTAACGAATGGAATGAGTAACTTTAGACGTGATTCAGGTGTGGCAAATAGTGCGTTACTTGTGACCGTTGGACCAGAGGATTTTGGCAGTGATGTTTTAGATGGAATTGCTTTTCAACGCAAATATGAGAAGTTGGCGTTTGAATGTGCCGGTAGTAATTATTTTGCACCAGTGCAAACAGTTGGAGATTTTCTAAATGGTAAAAGTGGCAGTAAAGATTTTCTTGTTCAGCCAACCTATTGTCCGGGTGTAACTCCAGTGGATTTAAGAGAGTGTTTGCCTAATTTTATTACGGATACATTAAAACATGCATTGGCTGATTTTGGACGGAAAATTAAAGGCTTTGATCATCCATCAGCAGTAATGACAGGCATTGAATCTCGTTCGTCAGCGCCATGCAGGATTATTCGTGATAAAGAGTATGTATCTATTAGTACTGAGGGATTATATCCGATTGGTGAGGGTGCAGGGTATGCAGGGGGAATTATGAGCGCAGCATTAGATGGATTAAATGCTGCTTTAGCTGTAATTCGCAAATATAAGTCGTTTTAAATCAAGATAATTTTAATAGATTGAATAGAGTGATTTGAAGGGAGCAAACAAATTTGGCTAGACTTTTTGGAACAGATGGGGTACGTGGTGAAGCGAATCGTGAGCTTACGCCAGAATTAGCATTTCGTTTAGGACGAGCTGCTACAGTTTATTTCGGTGAACATACGCACAAGCAACCAGTAATTATTATTGGGCGTGATACGCGTATTTCAGGAAAAATGTTTGAATCTGCATTAGCGGCAGGTATTTGTAGTGCTGGTGGTAGAGCTGTGCTTGTTGGTGTAGTGCCAACGCCGGCAGTAGCTTTTTTAACTCGAAAAATGGAAGCGCAAGCAGGTGTCGTGATTTCTGCATCACATAATCCATATTATGATAATGGAATTAAGTTTTTTGGTGCAAGCGGTTATAAATTACCGGATGCTGTAGAAGATGAATTAGAAGAAATTGTACGGACGATGGAAACAAATGATACATACTATCGCCCATTGGCGGATAAAGTGGGAAAAGTAGAGTATCATCATGAGTATATCAATGAATATATTGATTATGCGATTGATACAGTGAAAGATAGTTTTGCCGGAATGAAAATTGTTATGGACTGTTCCAATGGTGCGTCTTATGAAACTTCACCCATTGTATTTAGACAACTTGGTGCGGAAGTTATCGTGATTCATGACCGCCCGAATGGTACGAATATCAATGACAATTGTGGTTCAACGCATATTGAAAGTTTGCAAAAGGCGGTACTGGATCATAAAGCAGATATTGGAATTGCACATGATGGTGATGCCGATCGGTGTTTAGCTATAGATAACAAAGGACAATTGATTGATGGCGATCAGATCATGGTAATTTGTACTTTAGAGAAAATAAAACAGGGTACACTAAAAGATAATACTTTAGTTACAACGGTGATGAGTAATATTGGATTGCACCAAGTGATTAAAGCAAATGGTGGTAAATTGGAAATCACTGCAGTTGGTGATCGTTATGTATTAGAGAATATGTTGGAAAATGGTTACAATTTAGGTGGAGAACAATCTGGGCATATTATTTTTAGTGAATTTTCTACGACTGGTGATGGACTTATTACGGCATTACAGCTTGTTTCAGCTGTAAAAAGAAGTGGCAAAACATCTGCCGAGCTTGCCGGAGTAATGACACGGTATCCGCAATTGTTGGTAAATGTACGTGTAGGAGATAAAGCTGGATGGGAAGCAAATGAAAAAATTAAAGCGGCGATAATGGCTGGTGATGAAGAACTTGGTGAATCCGGACGTATTTTAGTCCGTGCATCTGGTACAGAACCTTTAATTCGCGTAATGGCAGAGGGACCTGACCAACCACAGCTTGATCGAATTTGTCATGAAATTGCCGATGTAGTCAAAAAAGAACAAGGTTAAATAATGATTGACCAAATAGAAATATTATATTAAAATGTGTACATGCAGAGGAGCAATTAAGCTCCTCTGTTCTATGTAAAGGACAAAAAGGAGGCGGATAGAATATTTGTAAAGAGAATATCATAAAATAATTATAGCGCTAGCTCTCATTTGATGAGATGACGAGGGAGAGGTTTATCGAATTGTCGGCGGATGCCTCTCGGCTGACTGAGGTCGTGAATAACTGAGAAAAATACAAAGTGATTTGTATGACAAAGCAGTTTAATCAGTAATATAGTAAAAAATATAATCATGTGAATTTTAATTTATTGGAGGAATCCTTTTATGTGTGGTATTGTTGGTTATGTAGGCGCAGCGCAAGCAACGCCGTTTTTGATTGAAGGTTTAACAAAACTTGAGTATCGCGGTTATGATTCGGCTGGTATCGCGGTATTTGATGGTGAAAAAATAAATGTAGAAAAAAGCGTAGGACGTTTAAATGCTTTAGAAGAAAAAATTAAAAATAATCTTCCAACTGGTACGGTTGGTATTGGGCATACAAGATGGGCAACACATGGTCGCCCATCTGATCGCAATTCTCATCCACATACAGATTGTACAGGTGATTTTGTTGTCGTTCATAATGGAATTATTGAAAATTACTTGCACCTAAAAGAAGATTTAATTGAAAAAGGTCATGTATTTACTTCAGAAACAGATACAGAAGTTGTTGCGCATTTAATGGAAGAATTATATGATGGTAACTTTGAAGAAACTGTTCGTAAAGTATTAAAGAAAATTGAAGGATCTTATTCTCTTGTATTTATGTCTCGCCATGACTCGGATAGATTAATTTGTACGAAACAAGACAATCCATTAGTGATTGGCCTTGGTGAAGGAGAAAACTTTATCGCTTCTGATATTCCTGCAATTATTGCCAGAACGCGTAAAACATATATTGTAAGTGATGGAGAAATTGCTGTTGTAAAATCGGATTCTGTTTGGATTACAAATCGTGAAGGTGTGCCAATTACGAAGAAAGTATTTGAAGTAAATTGGGATGCAGAAGCTGCGGAAAAGGGCGGCTATGAACATTTCATGATAAAAGAAATCTATGAACAATCCAAAGCGGTTCGTGAAACAATGTCTGCACGTATTGCAAAAGATGATAGTGCTATCGTAATGGATGAATTAAAATGGAATAAAGAGTTTTTAAATTCTATTCGCAAAATTTTCATCGTTGCTTGTGGTACGGCATATCATGCAGGCTTTGTTGGCAAGTATTATATTGAAAAATTGGCTCGTATCCCAGTTGAAGTGGACATTGCATCTGAATTTAGATATCGTTCCCCGATTATTGATGATCGTACGTTAACTATCGTAATCAGTCAATCAGGAGAAACAAGTGATACTTTAGCTGCACTAAAAGAAGCGAAACGCCTTGGTTCTAAAACGTTAGCGGTAACGAATGTAGTTGGTTCATCTATTGCTCGTGAAGCAGATCAAGTAGTTTATACTTGGGCTGGACCTGAAATTGCGGTTGCTTCTACAAAAGCTTATACAACACAATTGATCATGATGTTTATGTTATCTCTTTATATGTCTGAGATTAAGAAAACGATTGAAAAAGATTATACAAAACATCTCATTGGTGCACTTCGTCAAGTGCCAAGTCAGATTCATGAAATTCTTGAAGATGTCGAACCAATTAAAACGTTTGCGCAAAAATATGGATTTAATGAAGATGTGTTCTTTATTGGACGTTCCTTAGACTATGCTGTAGCGTTAGAAGGTTCATTGAAATTAAAAGAAATTTCCTATATTCATGCGGAAGCGTATGCGGCAGGAGAATTAAAACACGGTACGTTAGCACTTATTATTGAAGGTGTACCAGTGATTGCACTTGCTACGCAAGAAAGTGTTTATGAAAAAACTTTGAGTAATATTAAAGAAGTAAAAGCGCGTGATGCAGTCGTTATTGGGATAGCACTTGCAAATGATGATCAAATTGAAAAATATGTGGATCATATTATTAAAGTACCAACGACAGATGAATTATTGGCACCGCTTTTAGCTGTTGTTCCACTTCAATTGCTTGCTTATTATGCAGCAATTACAAGAGGCTGTGACGTTGATAAACCTCGTAACCTTGCAAAATCGGTTACAGTTGAATAAAAATTAAGTTATAAGACCTCTTGAGTTCAAGCTCAAGAGGTCTTATATATTCTCTTGACAAAAAAAGATATTTCTTTTACTATAATATGAGAATAATTATCAATATCAAAATCAAATATAGTTTTAAATCTATTTAAATTCTAATTTTATAAAAAGAGTAAGGAGGAAAGAAACATTATTAATTTACTTTCTCTTGATTTTAGGTGAATAAAAGAGAAAATGACAGAGTTAAAATTAGTGCAGTTACAATCGAAATATTACAGTAATGGTAAATGTATGGAATGAATTTATTAGATTAAATAAAAATTGTAGTAGGGGATGATTTTATGAAAAAGATAATGTCAATGATGGTTGCAGGGGTTATTATGACAACTATACCGGTGTACGCTGCACCTCTTGAAGTAACAGGAGATGCAAGTATAAAATACCAAAGAGATACTGCTGAAGGAGAAGATACAATCTCTGGAACGATTACTAGCATAAAGCTCATGGGAGAAATTGAGCTGGGGTCAAATTGGTCGTTATATGGACGATTGGGTGCTCAGACGACAACGAATCCACTATTAGCAGATTATAATATTTCTCCTGAAGTATATGGAGAAAATAAAAAAACAGTTGCTACGTTAGATCAATTTGGATTTAATTATCAATCTGATGAATTAGCATTAAAGATTGGACGTCAGGATATAACGATCGGCAAGACTGCTTTATTATATAGTCGTCCGGATTCTAATATTGGGAAAAAGGCTTTTGTAGATGGAATTTCTTTTGCGCAGGAAAATGAGAGTTTTGAATTATCTGGGGTAATTGCTCGTGAAGATAATTCTGATAATGAATCTAAAAATAAAATTTATGCAATGAGAGCGGGTTATAGCCCTAGCGAAGATTTTAGTTATGGAGTTACTTTGGGACGCTATCAAGGGGATGCTAGTACAAATCATTGGGCAGCAGATGTAACTTATACATATGGTAAGAGCAGCTTAACTGCTGAGTTCGCAAAATCCAATAGTGATTCAGATAATAAAGCGTATGCAATCGCACTGAATTACGAATTTGATGACAAAAATGATATTTCTATTACTGGATTTAGAGTAGAGGAATTTGCTTCTATGGGGCAACAAAGTGATTTTGACTTTGATAATCGCGGCATACATTATAGTCTTACACATAAATTGAATGATAATGCGAATGTAAATTTAGTTTATAAAGATCAAAAGACGATAAGTGAAGATATGAAAAATAAATCATTTGAAGCCACCTTGAATTATGCTTTTTAATATAGTTTTATTTTAATGTTAGATTTTTTATTAAAAGTATAATAAAGTTTTTTGTTATTTATTCTCTTGACCGTCGTTAATTGTTTAGTTAAATAATGAATAAAATTAATGACGCCGAACAGGCATGATAAAACCCCCAGCTCAGCTGGGGGTTTTAATTATAAGTAGGTTATAGTAATTTAGGAATTTGTAGTATCCTCTAGATACAGTTGTTTGCTTTTTTCATCGTATGCAAACAATTCGGCGTAGCGTCCCCAAGTGATTAGAATATTCATGTGCTTTTGGACTTCTGTTGGGGAAAATGAATTGGTCAAAATATCTTCAAAAAATTCAATGCTCATGCGTTTATTAGATTTTGATTGTAGTATGGCTATAATTTTATTAATAAAAGGTACATGTTGTATAAGTTGAGAGCGGAATAATTTCTTCCGCTCTAGTACGGAAGCTTGAGCGAAAAGAATACCTTCCGGTGTAAGTTCAATATCTCCGTCTGTGACTTTAGTAAACTTGAGAAGTGTAGTACCTTCGACAATAGGAAAAAAGTCTTCACTGTCCATCATAAAACGATCAGCTAATTTATATAAGTCGGTTTTTTTGTTCAGATCCTTTAGAAACTCCAAAAAACCAGTAAGTGCACCTGCTGATACCTGAGGAATCATGGCTATTTCGCGGTTTTTCACAGTAATGACTCTATGCGTCTCAATATGTTCTTTCTTCATCATAAGAGAATATAGTTTATCAACGAAATTGGTAAACAATGGGTCCTTTTTATCTCGACAATGAGGTAAAGTAACTTGCATATCGTAATTAATGCGTGCCGGGTTACCAGATACTACGATTATACGGTCAGCCATATAGACAGCTTCTTCAATGCCATGGGTTACCATGATGATCGTCTTGGTGGGAATCTTTTTATCTCGCCAAAGTTTTAATAAATCTCGCCGGAGATTCTCTGCTGTTAATACATCCAAGGCAGAAAAAGGTTCATCCATCAGGAGTACATCGGGGTCACTTACTAAAGCGCGCCCAAGTCCAACACGTTGCTGCATACCACCTGATAACTCCTTGGGGTATGCATTTTCAAAACCATCAAGGCCAATTACATCGATAATGTGCAATGCTTTTTCTTTCTTTTCATCATCAGCAATGGGCTTAGATTCCAAACCAAGCGTTACATTCTCTAATACTGTTAACCAAGGGAATAGAGCGAAGGACTGAAATACCATAGCAGCACCAGGGTTTACACCGTGATATTCCTTCCCTAAATAAATTATTTCCCCAGAACTGACTGGCGTTAGCCCAGCGATAATGCGGAGAAGAGTAGATTTTCCTGAGCCGGATGGGCCCAATATTGCAAGAAACTCCCCAGCGCGAATGGTGAGGTTTATGTTAGTCAAAACTGGAATAGTAGCATTACCACCCATATCCCATTTTTTCTGGACATTTTTTAATTCTATCAGAGCATGTTTACTCATAATGCTTTTCCCCTTTAATTCAAATGGTATTTAGTTTCAGCTAGTTGATAAAGTTTGCGCCAAAACAAGTGGTTAATCAGGACGACAAAAGCACACATGACGGTAATACCGCTAATAATCCCTGGCCAATCGCCCGTAGCTGTAACTTGGTTAATGAAGCTTCCTAGACCTGTAGCGCTGAGTTGATTAGATTTCCAAATTACCAGTTCGGATACAATACTAGCATTCCAGGCGCCACCAGAAGCAGTGAGACAACCGGTAATGAGGTAGGGAAAGATGGATGGCAAAATCAGTTTACGCCATCTTTGCCATTTGGAAAGATTAAAGACTGTAGCAACCTCTTTTAAGTCGTTAGGAATTGCCATAGCGCCGGCGATTACATTAAATAAAATATACCATTGAGTACCAAGCATCATTAGGGGAATGGCACCAAATTCAAAGTTAACAGCGTATTTTATATAGAATATAGCAAGGAAAGGATAGATCATATTTGCCGGAAAAGAAGCCGCTACTTGCACAATGGGTTGACAAATTTTACTTAACTTAGGACTGGTTCCGATCCAAACTCCAACAGGCACTGTCCATAGTAGCCCGATTAGGCTGGACGCCATTACTCGCCCAAGAGTGTAGAACCCAGCTTGGATAATATTTACCAGCTTTTCAAATCCCATAGAGGCCATCATATGATAGCCTTCATAAGCTTGTTGTGCTGTGTAGTACAGCGTTATAGAAAACAAGGTCCATTTTATAGTGAAAGATAAATAAGAACAGGAAGTGATACTTTGAATTTTAGCTGATGTTCGATTAGTAACATGGGCGATAAAATTAAATATATTATAAAATATTTTCCACAGAGGAATTAATGCATATTTTTGTAACCATACTAAAAATATCGATTGTTTACAAATGTCGTATACAAATGAGGTTGGAACTTCAAGAGCTTCTGTTCGTTCCATTTTAAATTTTTGCGACCATACTACAAGTGGACGCCAAAAAAGTTGGTCAATCAGCACAATCATAATAACCATCGTTAAAATAGCATAAACGAGTGCTTTCATATTGCCTTCTTCTACGGCAGTAGCCATGAAAGATCCAACACCAGGCAACCGGATACTTTCATTGAGAACGGTAATAGCCTCACTAGCCGCCAGAAAAAACCAACCGCCGCCAAAGGACATCATGCTGTTCCATACTAAGCCAATCATGGAAAAAGGTACTTCCAAGTGAATAAATCGTTGCCACCAATTCAAGCGAAGTACTGCCGCCGCTTCATGAAGTTCTTTAGGAATTGTAATCAGCGAATGATAAAAACTAAAAGTCATATTCCAACACTGTCCGGTAAAAATAGCAAAGATGGAAGCAAGTTCAACACCTAGCAAGCTACCGGGAAATAGTCCCATAAACATGGTAATAGTAATAGACAGAAATCCAAGTACCGGCACAGATTGTAAAATATCCAATAGTGGAATGAGAACCTTTTGCGCTATACGAGTTTTAGCGGCAATACTACCGTAAATCAAAGTGAAAATTAGAGATGCACCATAAGCTAAAAACATTCTAAGAAGTGACCGTCCAGCATAATAAGGTAAATCAGAAGGATCAGTGGAAATTTCCATTTGGACTTCTGTTGAAAATGGAACGGTCATTCCTACTCCCAGATGTAGGAGGGAATACAAGATTGCAAATACAAATCCGATAACCAGTATGTCGGCGAAACAAAACCGACGGGTGGGTATGTGACTACTAAATACAGACATATAAATCACTTCCTAATTTAATTGTGTTTGTGTGTAAATAGCTGGTCAGCACATCTGGTACAAGACTTTTAGGATCAGAACTATTTGCACTCACTCTATACTCATTTCCTTTACAAATAAAAAAAACTTCCTAACAGGAAGGTCTCTAAAGTCGAGAAAAATGCATAACAAAACAGCAGTAAATGACCTCACCACTCGTTTGAGTTTAGCGTAGAGTAAAGTTAAAACTCTGCCATTTTAAGTAAAACCTTATGTTGATAATATCTGTTCTACCCATTGGCGTCTCTCGACATTTCCGGGCAGTGGCCTATGTTTATATAGGAGCCTCACCTAACGAGGAAGCACTATTTAGTTAAATACTATATTAAATATAAGGCTGAATCCAAATAATGTTAACATGGTATTTTTAATTTTTTCGATGAATTTATAGATATTAAGTATAAAAAAAGGAGTTTAATTCTAATGTGAGTATACGTTCTCTTATAGTATATTTTTATAGGATAGAATGGTTACTCTTAGGTTGTAGTTTTAATGATTTAAGATAGGATGTAATTTAGAATTTAAATCTAGTTCTTAAACAAGACTTATTTATATTGACAATATGAATTTTTTGATTTACTCTGTAGTTTATGTACTATTGCAAAGAGTAAAACAATATTGTGTTTTATCCAAATGGTTAAGTCTCCATTTATCTTGCTGTTTTGAATATCACAATACTAGAGCGGAGGATATTATGTTTAGTGTAAGAACAAAAGTTAACTTTTATGAAACGGATGCTATGGCTGTGGTTCATCACGCAAATTATTTTCGTTGGTTTGAAATGGGACGGGTTGAATTTTTGCGTAAAGCTGGAATTACATTGAATGAATTAATGGCAAAGGGAATTGTTTTTCCGATTACGGAGGTTTCATGTAAGTATAAGGCTTCTGCTAAATTTGATGATTGGATTGTGATTGAAGTGACGCCGACGGCTTTAACTCCTGTGAAAATGGCTTTTACCTATCAAGTGTTTCGTGAAGCAGATCATACTTTGTTAGCCGAGGGGAAAACACAAAATCTATTTACAAACATGGAAGGGAAAATTATTCGTTTAGAGGCTGAGTATGTAGAAAAATTAAAGAAAATAGCAGAATTGTAAGATTTATTCTGTGTTTTATTTTTATATTGAAGTAATCCATGGGCTAAGGAGGGGGTGCAATGATTAATAAGAATGCACCAATCGGTATATTTGATTCGGGAATCGGTGGCTTAACGGTGGTAAAGGAAGTGCGTGCTTTATTACCACATGAAGATATTATTTATGTAGGAGATACAGCAAGAGTTCCGTATGGATCCCGAGCGACAGAGGAAGTAAAATGTTTTATGCATCAGACTTTGCGATTTTTTGCAAAACAAAAAGTGAAGATGGTGGTATTTGCCTGTAATACGATGACAGCTTGTGGATTTTCAGAGGCTGCATCAATGTACCAATTTTTGCTTGTGCCAATGAATAGTGCTGTTAAAGACGCTATTGAAGTAAGTCCAACAAAAAAAATTGGCGTAATTGCTACCCAAGGGACAATCATGAATCAAATGCATAGCAGAGCGGCTGAAAAAATTGATGCTGAGGTAGAAATTTATGCGATGGCTTGTCCGAGTTTTGTTCCATTAATTGAAGGAGGAAAAATAAGAGGAAATGAGCTTGAACAGGTTACTTCTGAGTATATGAATGAATTTAGAGGGAGTGGAATTGATTCATTAATTTTAGGCTGTACACATTATCCTTTGATCTGTGATATTTTGCAAAAATATGTTGGAAGTCAGATTCATTTAATCAACCCGGCGAAATCTACGGCGATGGATGCAATGAATCTCTTGCAAAGCGAACAGCTATTAACAGCGAATGAGAGTATGGGAGATTTGACAATGTGTTTTTCGGCTGATATCGAAAAAGCTAAGCAAATGACCCATTTAATATTAAATACTGACAAAGCTAAATTTAATTTAATAAATTTAGCAGATTATTGATGTTTTTATGTAGATTTGACCAAATTTTTGATATAATACTAATATTGTATAGATTAGTATAATTGGGGGCGTAAGTTTTGGTAGTTTTATATGGTTTAGTAGGGATAGCAGTCATCGTTGTTTTAGCGACATGGTTGTATATTGAAAATAAGGGGAATGCTCAATTCGTAGTGAAAAATACTGAGCGCAGCGAATTTAAATTAGTCGCTCAGTCTCAAAAGAGTATTACTCTGCAATGTGAAGTTGAAATTGCAAATGAAGGTAAACAATGTGGCACAATTATGGATTGTTATAGCCGTCATCTAATGCCTTATGAATATTTTGATGGTGTTGAAGTGGATTCGCGGATTCAGCGTAAGGATGCATTGCGTGAGGATGACTATTTTGAATCGTTTATTATTTATCAACGAAGCAAAGCTATCTTAATCGTTGAAGTAGAACTTATTGCGCGTAAAGATGAGTCAATTAAAGATACTTTAGTTAATATGGTGGACATGCCAATTGATATTGTCTACCAAATGGTAACACGTAAGGATTGGCATATTGAGAAATCTAGAATTGAGTTAAAAGCGAGTGAGGTAGCTCAAGCTGTGGGAATTACTTTGGCATAATTTCAGTGAATGAAAGTTTATGCTGGGGAGATAAGCAGGTCTAGACTTCCTTCGAAGTGTTTTTATATAAATAGGGAGATGTAAAGATGGCGAATGTAGAAATTATACCGGTACCAACACGGATTTTAACAGATAAAGATAATATATTAGATGTAATGGATAAATACGTGAAAGATAAAATAGGTCCGAATGATGTAGTATCTGTGGCTGAGAGTGTAGTGGCGATTACACAAGGAAGAATTGTTAGACCAGAAGAAATACAGCCTTGTTTTTTGGCACGGGTTTTATGCAGATTTATTCATCAGGATGGGAGTTTAGCAAGCCCTTATGGAATGCAGGCGTTAATGAACGTAGAAGGTATGTGGCGTGTCTTTTTTGCTTTTATTGTTGGCATGCTTGCAATGGCAGTTGGTAAACGTGGCGTTTTTTATCAATTGGGTGGTGAACAAACAGCTTTAATTGATGATGTTACAGGTACGATGCCTCCGTTTGATAAACATATTGTGTATGGACCAGCAAATCCACAAAATGTAGTGAATGAAATAAAAGAGCGGTTAGGTTGTCACGGTGTAGTTATTGCTGATGTTAACGATTTGAAACGTTCTCGTATCGTCGGCGTAACCGAAGGTACAGATGGCGCAGTAGTTGCACATTTACTTATTGATAATCCGTTTGGAAATGCGTCACAAAAAACACCGATTGTAATTATAAAAAATTTTACAAAATATAATGGCTAGTGCAGAGTATGAAACCACGGCGAAAGAGGATAGACTATAATCTATCCTCTTTCCTTGTGTTTTGATAGATTTTAAGAAAAAATTGATTAACTAAGTTGCTGTTTTCACAAAGTAGTTATAAAATAAGAGGTAGCTAAAAATAGTAGAGGATTTGTATAAAATTCGCTTAAATGACGTTAACAAATTGATAGTAGGTGAAATTGTGATTAGAGTAGATGGACGACAAGTCGATGAAATGAGAAAAGTAAAAATAACTAGGAACTATTTAAAATACCCAGCAGGCTCGGTTTTAATTGAGTTTGGAAATACAAAGGTAATTTGTGCCGCGACAATTGAAGAAAGAGTTCCTTCATTTTTAAAAGGAAGTGGAGAAGGTTGGATTACGGCAGAATATTCTTTGCTTCCAAGTTCTACGCAAACACGTAATGCACGTGAATCAATGCGTGGAAAGGTGTCGGGAAGGACACATGAAATTCAAAGATTAATTGGTCGGTCACTTCGCAGTGTAATTGATTTAAAAGCATTAGGTGAACGAACCATTATGATTGACTGTGACGTTATTCAAGCGGATGGTGGGACAAGAACTGCTTCGATTACAGGAGCGTTTGTGGCATTGGTGGATGCTGTAGCTACAATTTATCATCCGGAGAAACCATTTCCGGTAAAAGACTTTGTTGCGGCAATTAGTGTTGGCTTATTAAAAGACGGCACATCTATCCTTGACTTATGTTACGAAGAAGATTCAAATGCTGCTGTAGATATGAATGTGATTATGACAGGAGAAGGTAATTTTGTTGAAGTTCAAGGAACTGGGGAAGAGCGCCCTTTTTCTCGGATAGAAATGAATGCTATGCTTGAAAAAGCCGAAAAGGGGATACAAGAGCTCATTGATTACCAAAAGGATGTACTTGGACAATTGGTTTGGAAAGTAGGGCGCGAACCGTGAAAGAAATTGTAATTGCGAGCAAAAACAAAGGAAAAATTGCAGAAATTGAAAAGTATTTTGCTACCTTATCGGTAAAAGTAATTTCATTGGCTGAATTTCCTGAGGTTGATGAGCCAATTGAAGATGGAGATACTTTTGAAAAAAACTCTCTCATTAAGGCAAGTTATTATGCTTTGCATACGGGGAAAGCTTGTTTAGCCGATGATTCTGGGCTAGAAGTAGATGCTTTAAATTATGCTCCAGGAGTGTATTCGGCTAGATTTGCGGGAGAACATGCTACTGACGCGGAAAATAACCAAAAATTATTAGTTTCATTAGAGAATATTTCAAAAAATAAACGGCAAGCAAGATTTCGTTGTGCGTTAACATTTTTAGATACGGATGGTACTGTAATTACTTGCGATGGAAGTTGCGAGGGAGAAATTGCTTTTGCGCCTTCTGGTGATGGTGGATTTGGGTACGATCCTTTGTTTTATCTACCTGAATTAAATAAATCTATGGCACAATTATCAATGGAAGAAAAAAATAAAATTAGTCATCGCGGCAAGGCTTTAAAAAAAATGGCTGAAAAATTAGCAGGGTACTTAAGATGAGAATAGGTGTAATGAGTGATAGCCATGGTGATGAAGATGCGGTAAAAAAAGCTGTCCAAAGTGCAGGTAACGTCGATGTTTGGTTACATGCAGGGGATTATTATCATGATGTTAACTTTATTCGCAAAAATCATATAACAAAAATTGTTTCTGTAGCAGGAAACTGTGATGGGATTGGAATAAAGTGTCCAGAAGAAGAGTTTGTTCAATGTGCAGGGAAAGAAATATGGATTTGTCATGGGCATCGGTATGGGGTTAAATCCAGTACTCGCGAATTAGAATGGATGGCTAAAACATATGAGGTTGATATTGCCATTTACGGACATTCACATATTCCAGAGATGCATTGGGAGGATGAATTATTAATTTTAAACCCTGGAAGTGTATCGCGTCCTAGATTTAAAAATCCGACATTTGCCATTATTGAAATTGATGATTGGGGAAATATTAAACCTGAAATCATAGAATTGGTATAATTATCGTAAAATATATTTATTATATTATAATGAAAGTTTATTGTTTGGGGTTCTTTGGCTTATACAGCTCATAAAGGCACGAATAATCTAGCTTGGAAGGCAATTATATGTTTAAAAGTCTTTTGAAAAATTGTTGAAATGGCATAGTAAATGTGCTATCATGTTGCTGTTGAGTATATAAAAAATTTATTATTGGGAGGGTCTGAATTGCGCGAAATTGATGTGAAACAAGTTACTGAAGTTGTTTCAAAAATGTGTAAAGAAGCAGCTTATTATTTACCGGATGATGTTTATGCAGCTTTGGTAGAAGGTCGTAGGACTGAAGAATCTCCAGTAGGTAGAGACGTTTTAGATCAAATCATTAAAAATGCTGAAATTGCAAAGGCTGAAGATAGACCAATTTGTCAGGATACGGGTATGGCTATCATCTTCTTAGAAGTTGGACAAGATGTTCATTTAGTTGGTGGTGATTTGGTTGAAGCAGTAAATGCTGGTGTAGCTGATGGTTACATAAGTGGTTACTTACGTAAATCTGTTGTGGCGGAACCGTTATTTGATCGTAAGAATACAACAAATAATACACCTGCGGTTATTTATACTTCCATCGTACCAGGTGACAAATTAAAAATTAAACTTGCACCAAAAGGTTTTGGCAGTGAAAACAAGAGCGGATTGAAAATGCTTGTTCCTGCTGATGGTGTAGAAGGCGTGAAAAAAGCTGTCCTTGATATTATCAAACATGCTGGTCCTAACCCTTGCCCACCAATGGTTGTTGGTGTAGGTATTGGTGGTACTATGGATAGAGCAGCTCTTCTTTCTAAAGAAGCACTTGTTCGCTCCATTAATGTTCGTAATGCACATCCTGAATATGCAAAATTAGAAAATGAACTCTTAGAAATGATTAACAAAACTGGTATCGGGCCTCAACTTGGCGGTACGACAACAGCTCTTGCAGTTAACATTGAATGGTATCCTACGCATATTGCCGGTTTACCTGTTTGTGTAACGATCTGCTGTCATGCAATGCGTCATGCTGAAGTTGTGTTATAGGAGGGGAATGTAAAATGAGTGAAAAAATTCGTATTACAACGCCGTTAACAGAAGAAGTCTCTCGCAGCTTAAAAGCTGGTGATAGTGTACTTATCAGCGGAACGATTTTCAGTGCACGTGATGCTGCTCATAAAGCGATGACAGAAGCATTAGCGCGTGGTGAAAAATTGCCAGTGGACTGGACAAATCAAATCGTTTACTATTTAGGACCAACACCTGCAAAACCTGGTGATCCAATTGGTTCTGCTGGTCCTACTACAGCTGGTCGTATGGATGCTTATACACCTACAATGCTTGATCAAGGTATTAAAGGGATGATTGGTAAAGGCTCCCGTAGCCCAGAAGTCGTAGAAGCAATGAAAAAACATGGTGTTACTTATTTTGCCGCTGTTGGTGGCGCAGCAGCACTTATTGCAAAATCGGTTAAAAAATATGAAGTGCTTGCTTATCCAGAACTTGGTCCAGAAGCAGTTGCTGCTTTAACAGTTGAAGATTTTCCGGCTATCGTAGTAATTGATTCAGAAGGTAATAACTTCTACGAACAGGGTCAAGCACCTTATCGTAAGTTATAATATTTGACTCGTGAGGGTCGCAAAAAATATAGGAGGTTTAACATGGGTAACAATGATTTTTATGTACGTCGTCTGCATTCATTATTAGGTGTAGTACCTGTCGGTGTTTTCCTATTGGAACACTTGATTACAGTTTCGACAGTAATGGGTGGGGCAAAAAGCTTTGACGATGCTGTAGCAAAACTTGCAGCAATTCCTCATGAACTTTTAATTTTTATGGAAGTTTGTTTTATCGCGATTCCGCTATTATTCCATGGTCTTTATGGTGCATATATTGCATTACAAGCTAGAAACAATGCAATTGGAGGATATGGGTATACTCGTAACTGGCAATTCTATTTACAAAGATTGACTGCTTGGTATACTTTATTATTTTTAATTGGTCATGTTGGCTATTTACGTTTTGCAATGAAAGGTTCAGGCGTACCAATTGATTTTGCACTTGTGAGCGCACATTTAAGCAATCCTATCATATTTGTATTATATGCGATTGGTGTAGTTGCAGCGGTATTCCATTTCACAAATGGTTTATTCACATTTACTATCACTTGGGGTATCGCAAAAGGTCCTCGCATTCAATCTGTAGTTAATAAATGTGCATGGGCTTTATGCGTGATTTTATCCGTATTAGGTGTAGTATCACTTACTCGTTTTATTGCTTAATAACATCGATATAGAGATGACGATTCTATATAATCTAGATTAAGGAGAGAACCTGCGTGAAAAGTAAAATTATAGTTGTAGGTGGCGGTTTATCTGGTTTGATGGCTACCTTAAAGATTTGTGAAGCTGGCGGCGAAGTAGAATTATTCTCCTATTGCCCAGTAAAACGCTCTCATTCCCTTTGCGCACAAGGCGGTATTAACGCATGTATGGATACGAAAGGTGAAAATGATAGCACATATGAACATTTTGATGATACTGTATATGGTGGCGACTTCCTAGCTGACCAAACGGCAGTAAAAGGTATGTGTGAAGCAGCGCCAAAATTAATTAAAATGTTTGACCGTATGGGCGTAACATTCACTCGTACAGATGAAGGTTTACTTGACCTTCGTAACTTTGGTGGTCAGAAAAATAAACGTACTTGTTTCTCTGGTTCCACAACAGGTCAACAACTTCTTTATGCACTAGACGAACAAGTGCGTGCATGGGAAGTAAAAGGCACAGTTAAAAAATATGAATTCTGGGAATTCATTAAAATCATTAAAAATAAAGAAGGCGTTTGCCGTGGTATCGTAGCACAAAGCATGAATTCTATGGAAATCAGAGCTTTCCGTGCTGATACAGTTATCTTAGCTACTGGCGGTCCTGGTATGGTATTTGGTAGATGTACTGCTTCTACAATCTGTAACGGTTCAGCAGTATCCGCAGTATATCAACAAGGTGCACATATCGGTAATCCTGAATTTATTCAAATTCATCCAACTGCTATTCCTGGTACAGATAAAAATCGTTTAATGTCCGAAGCTTGTCGTGGTGAAGGTGGACGTGTTTGGGTATATAAAGATGGTAAACCTTGGTACTTCCTTGAAGAAATGTACCCTGCATATGGTAACCTTGTACCTCGTGACGTAGCATCTCGTGCAATTTATGATGTTTGCATGAATCAAAAACTTGGTATTAACGGCGAAAACAGAGTATATCTTGATCTCTCTCATATTCCAGCTGATTATTTGGAACATAAATTGGGCGGTATCATTGAAATTTATACAGAATTTGTTGGTGATGATCCTCGTAAAGTTCCAATGCAAATTTATCCTTCAGTTCATTATTCTATGGGCGGTATTTGGGTTGACAGAAAACATAACACAAATATTCCTGGACTTATGGCATCAGGTGAGTGTGATTACCAATATCATGGTGCAAACCGTCTTGGTGCTAACTCTCTTCTTTCCGCTGCATATTCGGGAACAGTTTCTGGTCCAGAAGCTATGCGTTGGGCTAAAGAAGGCGAAAAAGGGTCTGAACTTACAGATGCTGAATTAGCACAAGCAGAAAAAGAATGTCTTGACGAATATCAAGCGATCTTGAAAATGGATGGCTCTGAAAATGCGCATCAACTTCACCATGAACTTGGCGATTTGATGAACAAATATGTAACAATTGAACGTGTAAATAAAGATCTTGACTACTGTTTTGCAGAAGTGAAAAAGATTCTTAAACGTTGGGAAAATATTGGTTTAACGGATAAAGGAAACTGGGCAAACCAAGAAGCTATGTTTGTAAGACAACTTCGCAATATGATTCTTTATGCTTTAGTTGTAACAAAAGCTGCACGTTTGCGTGATGAAAGTCGCGGTGCTCACTTCAAACGCGAATTCCCTCAACGTGATGACGAGCGTTTCATGAAGATTACTGTTGCTGCTTATGATCCAGCTACTGAAGAACCTGTAATCAGTTATGAAGATTTTGATCATTCTTTAGTAAAACCTCGTCCTCGTAACTATGCTGTTGCTAAGAAGGAGGCTAAATAATCATGGCAGAAACTAAGAAAAAAGTACATTTTATTATTGAAAGACAAGATAGCCCTACAAGTGCTCCTTACACAGAAGAATTTGAAGTTGACTATCGTCCAGCTCTTAACGTAGTTGCGGCTCTTATGGAAATTCAAAAGAACCCTGTAACAAAAGATGGTAAAAAAACAACTGCTGTTGTTTGGGAATGTAACTGTCTGGAAAAAGTATGCGGTGCCTGCATGATGGTTATCAATGGCAAAGCTCGCCAAGCTTGTGCAGCTTTGATTGATCATTTGGAACAACCAATTCGTTTAGCACCAGCTCGTACTTTCCCTGTAATCCGCGACCTTGCGATTGACCGCTCTGTAATGTTTGAAAGCTTAAAACGTGTACAAGCATGGGTGAAAGTTGACGGTACTTGGGAAGTTCATAATGACGCTCCGCGTCAAAACCCTAAAACTGCTGAAACTGCATACGAAATTTCTCGTTGCATGACTTGCGGTTGTTGTATGGAAGCTTGTCCTAACGTAAATGCAGGTTCTGATTTCATTGGTCCTGCACCTACAGTTCAAGCGCATTTATTCAACTTACATCCAATTGGAGCGTATTCTAAAGAAGAACGCTTGAATGCTTTAATGGACAAAGGTGGCATTAGTAGCTGTGGTAACAGCCAAAACTGTGTACAAGCATGTCCAAAAGATATCAAACTTACTGAATATCTGGCACAATTAAACAGAGATACAAATAAGCAAGCGTTAAAAAACTTATTTAATAAATAAGAAATGTTTGTTAAAGCCCTGCGCTAAAGCGCAGGGCTTTTTATTTACAATTTTCTTTTTAAGTGTTAAAGTAATAGAGTTTAGAATAAAATTTTAAGGAAGAAACAAAAGTATGAACAAATTTTTTCAACTCTTTACATATACTTTAAATAAAAAAAGCTTATTAACCGTAATGAGGGGGAGCTTTATGCTATACATTTTTCTTGTATTCGTTTTTATGGGGGTTATGACAGAAGCATGTTTTGCTTCTGGAATAACAAATTATCCACGTCTAAATACAGCAGAGTTTTGGCAAGGAATAGAGAAAGATGGCGATGAACTTATACTAAATGATGAAGAAGTAGCAAGATTTAATCAAGAAATAATAGATAGAAGTAACAGCGTATATGATTTAAGCAAATATCCAACATTAATTTCAGGAACTCAATTGAAAAAAATGTTAGAAACAGAGGTGTTAGATGAATCTGTTTTTATCGGATCGCACCTTATGTCTAAGGCAGAAAAAGAAAGATTACTAAGTGAAAGAAATTTGACTGAGATTTTTGAAGATAATAAAGTTCAGTATGGCGTTGTTGTAAGAAGAAGTAATTTACGGACGTTACCGACAGTGGAAGGGATATTTGAATCAGCCGAAGATAAAGAGTTTGATTACTTGCAAGAAACTGCAGTTGATCCATCTGAACCAGTCGTTATTTTACATGAAAGCAAGTCCAAAGAATTTTATTTTGTTCAAATGCGCAATTACTATGGCTGGGTATTAAAAAAGGATATTGCATTAGCGAATCGCGAAATGTGGCTCACCTATGTACAGCCAAATCGTTTTCTTACTGTCTTAACAGATAAGATAGCACTGCAAGGGGCAAATGAAGCTGTAATTTATCAAATGGGGAGTAAGATAAAATTAGCAGAAAGTGCTGAAAGTTTTTATCAAGTAATTTTACCGACACGTAATGCAGACGGGAATTTAATAGAGATTTCTCAAAACATAGCGAAAACCATTGAGTTAATAGAAGGAAACTTACCCTATACGAAAAATAACATTATTCAACAATCCTTTAAGTTTCTGCAAGAACCATACGGATGGGGTGGGTTAAAAAATAGTGTGGATTGTTCAAGTTTTATTGCTGATATTTATCGTTCTTTTGGCATTGATTTGCCACGTAATGCAGATGAACAGGAATTGACAGCAGGAAAGTATATCCCGATGTCCTCTATGTCAAGTGAAGAGAGAATGGATACTTTAAAGCAACTAAATGCTGGTGATGTAATTTTTTTTGACGGGCACGTAATGCTTTATCTAGGTATGACAAATGATACACCTTATATTATTCATTCATTAGGAAGCCATACACTCCATCAAAATGGCATAAAAGAAAAAGTTAGAGTAATGAAAGTTGTAGTTAGTGACTTGTCTTTAAAAAGATATAGTGGAATTTCTTTTTTAGATGCACTAACAGGTACAATAACATATCAATTTTAAATGGGGTTTTCAAATGACAGAGAAGAAAGGCTTAAATGAAGTAACAATATCTAAATTAAAGAATCAAGTAGAAATGTTGCGCAAGCAGATTATTCACGTCAGCAACGATTTGGAATATGAACATTTATTGCATCAGATTCGAGATTTAAACCGAATTATACAGAAAAATTCCGGTAGTAAATAATATTACTACCGGAATTTTGTTTGCAATAAAATAAATTTGTGATAAACTAAATAAGAATTTTACTATTTAGGAAGTTGATGAAATGGAAAAAATAATAAAGGTACTTAGAGAAAATGGTTATAAAATTACACCACAAAGGCGTGCGGTTATTTTAGCATTATTAAAATGTGATAAATTTCTAACTGTGCAGCAGATTCTAGACTTTGTAAAGCAATCTAATCCAGATGTTAGCCTAGACACAGTATATCGCAATTTGGATATATTTGTTCAGTTAGGGTTGGTACATGAGATTCATACAAATAATAGAGAGGGAAATGTTTTTGAATTGATGATCTCAGGTCATCATCATCATTTGGTTTGTTTAAAATGTGGTGAGATGGAATGCATGGAAAATTGCCCTGTCAATGATAGATATTTTGAAGAAGCGGAGAAAAAAGGATTTGCAGTAAAAAGGCATATCTTTGAAGTGTATGGTTACTGTAAAAATTGTAAAGAGTTTAAAGAGTAATTTAGGAGGATTTAAGGTGTTAAGAAAGTTTTTTCATCATCATACAGGAAAAGCGGACGATAAGTGCAATAAATTATGCTGTACGAAAATAGATGGTTTTTCTGTTACGTTTGGGAAAAATGATGTTTTTCATGATGTGAATATTCATATTCATTGCGGGGAGTTAACCGCTTTAATTGGACCGAATGGTGCAGGTAAAAGTACTTTACTAAAAGCTATTTTAGGTGAGATTGATCATCAAGGGAATCTCTATTATTTTGATGCTAAAGGAAAACATACCGGAAATCCAGTGATTGGCTATGTTCCACAATATTTGAATTTCGATTTAAGTACCCCTACGAGTGTATTGGACTTGTTTAGAGTGTCATTAAGCAATCGACCAGCTTGGTTTCAAAGTAAAGCGAAAGAACGGGAAAGTGTATTACATACATTGAAAAAGGTAAAAGCAGAACATTTAATAGATAGGCGATTAGGCGCACTTTCTGGAGGAGAATTGCAACGGGTGTTATTAGCTTTGGCACTTAACCCACTGCCTGACTTACTCTTATTAGATGAGCCTGTATCGGGTGTAGACCAAAATGGATTAGAAATATTTTATGAAATTGTTTCGGAGTTGAGAAAAAGTCATGATTTAGCAATTATTTTAATTTCTCATGATTTTAATTTAGTAGCAAAACATGCAGATAGAGTCGTGTTATTAGATAAGACAGTAGTTTGCAATGGAGTACCTAAAGAGGTATTTAGGGATGCACGGACACATAAGATTTTTGGGATGTTAGTAAATCATGGAGAACGGGGGGAATAAAATGGAGTTCATTTATCAAGTTATCGATATGGCTTTGCCTTTTGAATGGCTGTCTTATACTTTTATGAAAAATGCTTTTCTAGCAATAATTTTGATTACTCCCCTATTTGGCTTATTAGGAACGATGGTTGTCAGCAATCGGATGGCTTTTTTTTCTGACTCATTAGGGCATGGTGCATTTACTGGCGTTGCGATAGGTGCACTCCTTGGAAGTATAGAGCCACTTTTATCAATTGTTCTTTTCTCCGTTCTTTTTGCAGGGATTATTACTTATATTAAGGGAAAGAGCAGTGCATCGACGGATACGATTATTGGTGTTTTTTCTTCAACAGCGATTGCTATTGGGCTTATGCTTATGTCATATGGAGGAAGTTTTAATAAATTTTCTTCCTATTTGATTGGAGATTTATTGAGTATTTCAGATAGTGACTTAGTTGTCCTTTTTTTCGTTTTTATTGCAGTACTCATTGTTTGGATGATTATATTTAATAAATTGCTTTTAATCAGTATTAATACATCGCTTGCATCAAGCAGAGGTATTCATACTATGGCTATTGAAATGATTTTTGCGGCTATGTTAGCAATAGTCGTTGCAATTAGCATTCAATGGGTAGGCTTATTGATTATTAATTCGATGCTTGTCCTGCCTGCAGCGGCTGCTAGAAATATTACGAATAGCGTTCAGAGTTACCACTGCATATCTATTACATTTGCTTTGCTATCAGGTATCTTTGGACTTGTTGCTTCATATTATTTTAATACAGCTACAGGGGCAACCATTGTCTTAATTTCTTCAATACTATTTTTTGTTACTTTAGTGATGAAACCTTACGCTGTGAAATGATAAAAATCTTAGATGAAGATTGGCTTTTATATGGGGTGACGTTGTGTTCGATGAAGAATCGTTAAATGATTTGGAGGAAATTTTTGTCTATGTAGATTTACTCAGTGCGATTATAGCTGTTATGGTATATTATGACCAAAGAAGAGTGGATAAAGAAGCAGAAGAAAAAGTAGCTCGAGAGGGAGTTATGCTACAGAATGAAATAAATGATATAAAATCTCGAATTGATGGTTTAGAGGAAAAAATGGATGTATTGATTGAAAATTTATTAAAAAATAATAAAAATATTGACAAGAGGATTAATCAATGATAATATATAAAAGCTAACTGATGCGGGAGTGGCGGAATTGGCAGACGCACCAGACTTAGGATCTGGCGCCTTTGGCGTGGGGGTTCAAGTCCCTTCTCCCGCACCATTTATTAAATTAAATAATTAGCTTTAAATAATAATCAATTCTAGCTCGGAGTATTCCGAGCTTTTTTATTTGCCTAGAAAATGTATTGAGATTTATAGTAGAAATAATTGAAGAAAAACTAAAATAAAGAAATAATTTATCTAATTTTTTTATAATATGTAAAAAATATTTACTTTAAATGAAAATATGCTGATTTTTGTAAGATTTTATAGTAAAATAGAAAATAAAATGGTAGTAGGACAAAAGGCTGAGATACGAAAGAGAGTAGAGTTCTATGCTGAAAAATCAATTTGATGAGACAAGTTTAGAAAGACAAACTTTAGATGATGTAAGAGTAGAATATCTTGACCAGTCTGAGTTGAATCAAAAATCTGTTGCTAATGTATGTAATTTAGCAGATGGTGTAGCATTGCTTATTGCATTTATATCCTCTGCTTGTAACATGTCAAAAGTAGGGGCGTTTATAAAGGCATGTTTACCAGTTAATACAAAATTTATGATGATTTCTACAGCGGGAGAACTCTGCCATTTTGAAGGGAAAAATTCTATTTATCCGCCAAATCAAATTGGCAGAAAGAAAATAGTTTTGCAGGCATTTTCAAATAGAATGATTAACGATTGCCAAATTTTCACTATAGATTTACCGAATGATGACTTATTAAAAAATGAGAGCATAATGACGCCTAAAGAAAGAACTGACATTATTGTAGAAAAGTTAAAAAATCAGAATGTTAGTATGGCAATTAATGCGCAAGATACGGTTGCACTTGCCTATATAGATGGAATGGCAAAATGTGAAACGTTTGTTATGCAAGCTGTATACGATAGTCAAAAGTTTCCTTGTATTTTCGTTGGAGGATCATCGGGAAATGATGAAGCCTTGGGAAGTGCGTACTTGTATAATGGGGAACGAGTAATAGAAAATCATCTAATGGTTTGCCTGCTAAAAATAAACTCGGGATATAAATTTGGTGTGTTTAAAAGTCAGGGATTTTGTCGCACTGGGAATTCCTTTATTATTGCGGATGCAAATCCTTCACTGAGATATGTTTCAAAAGTTTTGGATGAGCAGGGACGCTTTGTAGATTTTATTGATGCGCTAAAGTTCAAATTTTCTTGTAAAACAGTAGAAGAGTTAGAAAAGATTATTTATAATTACAGTTTTGCAATAGATGTCAATGGAGAGATTTTTGCGCGAACAATTTTAAAAATTGACGAGACACAAAATAGAGTTTATTTTTATTGTGATATTGGCATTGGAGAAAAACTTTTAGTTATTCATCGGGCATCTTTTTTAGAGACATTACAATGCGATTGGGATGCTTTTATGAAGAACAAACCAAAACCTTTTGCCGGAATATTGAATGATTGTATTACTAGGCGAGTAGTCAATAGTGAAGAACTTCATAAAATGAATCTTTTTAAAGATATTACAATTGGAGGATTTTCATGCTTTGGTGAGTTTATGGGGATTCCGTTAAATGATACTTTAACGTCGGTTTTCTTTTTTAGAGTGGATAAAAATGCTTCATATGAAGATAAATATTATGATTATTTCCCTATTTATTACGCGGAATTTAAAGGGTACTTTCTATTAAGACGCTTGAAGCAAATGCAGATTGTTAATGATTTAGAAAAGAAAGTCCTTGAAATTTTAAATGAATATCGTCGAGCTAAAAACGGTGAAAAGGGCGAACCGAATAAAAATCAAATGAATATTGATATGATTTTTTCTTCATTAATCACGGATTTTAATTATGATAAAGTATTGGAAAAACAGTATCAAGATAATCGAAAAGTAATTCTTGATACGTTCGGTAAAGCTTCAGATGAAGGGAAAAAAGTGAGTTATGGCGAGATCGGAACGCTGATTTCTTATATGCAAATGGCATTAGATAAATTATCTTCTCAACGAAAGCGGTTAGAAGAGAAAGTGCAGATTATGGAAGAATCTATGTCGAGATATACAAAAGATGAGTTGACGGATGTATATACAAGAAGATCAGGTTACGAGATTATTCATCAATTATTAAACAACCCTATAAGTCAAGAGGCGATATTAACCTTTGCTTTTATTGATTTAGATAATTTAAAAATTGCAAATGATTATTATGGGCATGAAGAAGGCGATGAATATTTACGCACAGTTGTTGGTCTCTTAAAGGAAAAAGCTCAGCCACAGGATATTATTTGTAGATACGGTGGAGATGAATTTATTATTGTTTTTTCTAACCTTAGAGAGAAAAAAGTTATAACTTTATTAGAGCGCATTAATAAAAATTTGAATTCTTTAAATAAAACAGCAAAAGATGGTTACCGACGATCTTTTGCTTTTGGCGTTTTAGAATATACCTATAGAAATGAACTGACTTTCGATGAAATTATGCAAATTTTAGATGCAAGAATGTATCAACATAAAAGTAGAAACAAAATCTTGAATAAAAAGAAAATGCATAGAGTATGATAGGGATAATATAAAAACTTATTAAAAAATTTTTATCCGATGGCTAATGGGCGGTTGGTTTCAGTAGAAGATAAAACTACTACAGAAAGCATTTGGTTTGTAAAGTAAATTAATTTTACTCGACTTACTGCTTTATATATGGTATAATATTATTCGTTATGATTTGCGCCTGTAGCTCAGTGGATAGAGCGCTGCCCTCCGGAGGCAGGTGCGTAGGTTCGATTCCTACCAGGCGCACCAGTTGATTTTTATTGGCTCCATGGTATTTTATATCATGGAGCTTTTTGTTATTATTAACTTTTTAATGGTATGGATTTATTCTCATTTATTATTCTTAAAGAAACTAGATTTGACTAATTTGTTTTTTTAAGATAAAGTAATTCTATTATCAGAGAATTTTTGTCTATTGGAGGTAATCGTTATGCAGTTATGGTGCACAGAAAATCAAACTGAATATCTTGGTTTAACAACAAGGGTAAAAGAAACCCTTTTTACTGGAAAATCTGAGTTTCAGGATGTTGCAGTAGTAGATTCATATCAATTTGGCAGAATGCTTGTTTTAGATGGAGTTTTTCAAACGAGTATTGCAGAAGAATTTGTTTATCATGAGATGATTGCGCATGTTCCGCTTTACATGCATCCTAATCCTAAACGCGTTTTGGTCATTGGCGGTGGTGATGGCGGAGCTGTACGTGAAGTTGTACGCCACGATAGTGTAGAAAAAGTTGAAATGGTGGAAATTGACGGTATGGTAGTTGAAGCTGCTAAGAAGTATTTGCCGGAAATCAGCGTGGCAATGCGTGAAAACCATCCTAAGCTAGAGTTGAAAATTGGTGATGGAATTGCTCATATGGCGGCTGCAGAAAATGCGTATGATGTAATTATTGTAGACTGTTCTGATCCAATTGGCCCAGGGGAAGGGCTATTCACAAAAGAATTTTATAAGAATGTACATAAAGCACTCAAAGAGGATGGTTTATTTGTCCAGCAGACAGAATCGCCTTTTTATCATCAAGAATTAATTAAAAAAATTACGAAAGATGTAAAAGGCATTTTCCCGATTCATGATATGTATTTAGCATATATTCCTATTTATCCAGGTGGAATGCATTGTTTTACTATTGGTTCTAAAAAGCATAAACCAATGGATACAGATTTAACGAATCGTCAAAAATTAGAAACCCGTTATCACACAGCAGCAATACAAAAAGCATGTTTCGCATTGCCTCAATTTGTACAAGAGTTAATTAAATAAGGATAAAAACGGCTGTCTTAAGATAAAAATTTAAGACAGCCATAAATTTATCCTTATAATATAATTAAATTGAGTTACTCCTAAAATATTCTGTAATAAAAATCAGAATTTATCTGACTGTATCTTTAAAAAATTAAAGATATAATATAAATGGAAAATTTTATTTATAATTATATAGGGGATGATAAGAGATGCAGAGAAGCAAGGTAATGAGACGTATGGTGATTGCAGGTCTAACAGCTGCCGTGATTGGGTTAGGTGGAAGTTTTGTCAGTCAACAGCAAGCTTATGCAAAAGCAAGTTTTGATGTATTTGATTTTGAGCCACATCGTGGTGGACGTGATGCGCGTCCAGAGAATACGTTATACTCTTATGCATATGCAATGGAAATGGGAGCTACATCAATTGAATGTGATATGCAATTGACAAAAGATAATCGTATTGTGATGAGTCATAATCCAATTTTAAATCACAAGATCACAAGAGATAAAAATGGAAATTATGTGGAAGATGGAAAATACGATATTCGATTAATGACATTAGATGAAATTAGAAAATTTGATGTGGGCGTTATGGATCCTAATTGTGGAGAGTACTATGAAGGGCATGGGAAGACTCAGATAACAGTACCAGGTGCACAGATACCGACGTTAGATGAATTGTTTGAATTAATTCAGGAATATGGAGACAAAAAAGTTATTGTCAATGCAGAAACAAAATCTTATCCTGACCCATTATCTGGGGATGCTTATAAAAATAGTGTAGATCCTGTTCGTTTTGTAAAGGCATTTAATGATGTTGTTAAAAAATATGGTATGGAAGATCGCGTTTTATTACAGTCGTTTGACTGGAGAACTTTAATCGAAATGAAAAAATTGAATCCGAATATTTCCTTGGTGGCTTTGTGGCAGGAGCAGCCTTCTTGGGGTCCCGATGCAGTATCACTAAGAGCATATCAGAAAGGAAAATCGCCTTGGCTTGGTGGATTGGATATTGATGATTATCAAGGCAATCCAATTTTAGCGGCAAAAGCAATTGGCGTAGATATTGTATCACCTTATTATCCGGAAATTTCTAAGCAAGATGTGGATTTGGCACACGAGCTTGGAATGAAGGTAGTTCCTTGGACAGTAAACAGTGTAACTGATATCAATATGATGATTGATATGGGTGTGGATGGTATGATTTCAGATAAGCCTTGGGTTTTACGCAGTGTATTAGAAAAACGTGGAATTAAATTGCATGAACCAATGATAAATCCTAATAGTAAATATCATACGGGCGTAGATTATGTAGACGTAAAAACGAAAAAAATGGCTGGCGGTGGGGATTCCGCAGAATAAACAATAAATAACGCTTTAGACAGGTTCGGGAGAACCTGTCTATTTATATATTAAATTGATTTTAAGCAAGAATTTAATTTGATATATAAATAGATAATTTTTCAATCTCATAGTTTGGGGAAATTTTTGCATGTTAGATATAGTTTTGATAAAATTAATAAAAAAATAGAGGGGAGGTAAATCATATTGATTTATGCTTTAAAAAATATAGCTGCTTTTTTATTACCACCGGGTATTTTTATTCTTCTTTTCTTTTTCGTAAGTATTTTAATTTGGCGAACGAATCGGTTTTGGTCAAAAATTTTGATGGGAATTACATTATTTTTTTATATTTTTTCTACTTCCTATGTTAGTTCTTATTTAGTTCATTCTTTAGAAAGTCGATATACGGTTCCAGAAACGATTCATGGGGATGTTATCATTATGCTGGGCGGAGGTGCTACAGCGGAAACTCCGGATATTGATGGAGAGGGAAACTTATCTGGCAGTGCAGCAAATCGTTTATTGATGGCAGCGAGGTTACAACATCAACTAAAGATTCCGATTGTTGTGTCTGGTGGAAAGGTTTTTTCTGATTCAGGCAGAGAGGCTTTAGTTGCAAAGAGAATGCTAATGGGGATTGGTGTCGCAGAAGAAAAAATCATCATTGAAGACAATAGTTTAAATACGCGGCAGAATGCGCAATTGGTACACGAAATTATGAAGCAAAATGGATATGAAAAAGCAATCTTAGTTACATCTGCATTTCATATGGAGCGTTCTATGATGAATTTTAAGAAAGAAGGCATTGATGCTTTGCCCGTTCCAACGGATTATTTAGTAAGTGGTAAAAATGACTTTTATGTAAATAAAATGGTTCCATCAAGTTTCGCTTTACAAACTTCCTGTATATTTTTTCATGAATGGTTAGGAATATTAGGTGGAAGGGTAATGAAATGAAAGAAATCCATATGTATGGAAGTGATGCATACATATGGATTTCCTTTTACTTATTGATGAGTTTTGCAATATTTTTCAAGTTGATAGAGACGGTACCATTTTGATTATTGATAAATTCAACGTAGTCTTGATTTTCAAAGTATTCAACAGGGATAATTAATTCAATACCTGTGTCAGTTTTAATTCTGTGCGTTTTTGTTTTTTTGATGGCAAATTCACGATCAAGATTCACTTGAGAGCTGATTCCAGCAGTTCGAATCTCTTTAATATATTCCTCTTGCAGCATAGGGGAGGAGGCAAAGACTTGCCTACCTAATGTTTCGGGATTTACAGATTCAGAGTATTCAATATTATCTACAATGTAGTTTTTAGTTTTTACTATGGCGTCGACGCTATTCTGCCCATGATCTTCAGCTATTTTTTTGGCAATTGTCTGCATTGCTTTTAATGAGTCTTTACTTGATAGTTGAAAGTTACATTGCAAAATATAGTCAGAAAGAAGAAATGCAGCATCACCATCGATAGAGTATTTTTTATCTGTAAATTTAATTTCTAATGTTTCAGCATTAATAAATGCACATTCATCAATTTTTTGTGATAACATGGGCATAATCGCGTAATGGTTGATAATATCATTTTTAACACCACCATCATCTTGCATGACTTGATGAACAAAGCCCATACGATTATTGCATTTTAATAAAGCGATATAACGGACAGTATCTACATCAATGTCACAGATTAAAAGATCGGTAGATTCAGGATTTTCGACCCGTTGAATCATTGTATAAGCATAATTGGCGAGTGCTTTAGAAAAATCAACAAAAGGAAGTTCCTCATTTAAATAACTACTAAGGGAAGATTTAAATGGACTGGTTTCATAAAAATTACCTGTTTTAAGATTAGTGTCGGTAAATGATTTTTCTAAGTGTTTTAGCAAGAATGTTTCTACACTATTTTCTATGGCTAATTCTTTATCAGAAAAAACAGTTACACCTGAATTGAAATCAAATATATGTAATATAGAATGATTAATAATAATCATCGAAATACCTCTTTCTTTATGTAAAGTAAAAGTTTTGACTGGAAATAAGCGAAGAGCAAGTATTATTTCCAGTCAGAAACGTTTGGAATGCTATTTTAAATTTTCAGGATTGAGTCCTTGAAGTTCTGGTATGGTGAAGAGTCCATCTTTTCTGATTAATACATCATCAAAATAGATTTCACCACCGCCATATTCAGAAGTTTGAATACAAACTAAATCCCAATGAATGGAGGAGGAGTTTCCATTATTCGCTTCTTTATAAGCCATACCTGGGGTAAAATGAAAACTTCCGGAAATTTTTTCATCAAATAAAGTATCTTTCATCGGCTTTGTGATATATGGGTTTACACCAAGTGCGAATTCACCGATAAAACGAGATCCGTCATCAGTATCAAATACCTTATTGATTTGCTCTGTATGATTTGCTGTTGCATTTACAATTTTTCCGTTTTTGAATTCTAAAGAAATATTTTCGTAAGATACCCCCTGATAAACGGCAGGTGTATTATAGGATAGTTTTCCGTTTACAGAAGTCTTAACTGGTGCGGTATAAACTTCACCATCGGGAATATTGCGGAGACCGCAACATTTTACTGCGGGAATATCTTTGATCGAAAAAGTCAAATCGGTATTAGGACCCACGATTTTTACTTTGTCTGTATGATTCATTAGCTGAATAAGTGGTGTCATTGATTCAGCCATTCTTGCATAATCGAGGTTACATACGTTGAAATAGAAATCTTCAAACTGTTCACTGCTCATATTAGCAAGTTGTGCCATTGCACCATTAGGGTAGCGCATAACGCACCATTTCGTATGAGGAACACGGATATTACTGTGGACTGGATGTTGCCAATACTGCTGATATAAACTCATTTTTTCACTTGGTACATCGGAGAGTTCACTGACATTTTGACTTGCGCGTATACCGAGATAGGCATTCATGTCACGCATACGTATAGATTCATAAGAGGCGATAAAGTCGAGTTGCTCTCTGCTTGCACCTAGCAATAGTTCTCTTTGTAAGACATTGCTTTTGACGGTTAGGAAAGGAAGTGCACCTACTTTGTATACTTCTTTAATCAATGCTTTTGCAAGTGGATGTGCATCGTCGAATACTTCAATGAGGATTTTTTCACCTTTTTGCAATCTTGTTGAGTAGTGAATTAATTGATGAGCCAATTTTTCTATTCTTGGATCCATGAAATAAAGACTCCTTTAGATGTTATTTAGCGTTTAAAGCTAGTATTAGATAGAATTCGGAAAAAAATTTATAAAACCTGCAAAAAAAATAAAAAAAGTACTTGCATTATTTAAAATAATCCGCTATAATAATAAATGTTCCTTCCTTGATAGCTCAGTTGGTAGAGCAATCGGCTGTTAACCGATCGGTCGTAGGTTCGAGTCCTACTCAAGGAGCCATGGCGCGTTGGTCAAGTGGTTAAGACACCGCCCTTTCACGGCGGCTTCACGGGTTCGAATCCCGTACGCGTCACCAATTTTATATGGGCGATTAGCTCAGCTGGGAGAGCGCCTGCCTTACAAGCAGGATGTCAGCAGTTCGATCCTGTTATCGCCCACCATACTAAGAAATATTACCCTCATCTTTGATGAGGGTTTTGTTTTTATATAGTTTAGAAATTAAAGAAGGTGAAACAAAGTGACCGTTTTAAAACGATATTGTTTGTTTATATGTGGAATTTTCTTTATGGCATTAGGCATTGCTTTAATTATTCAAAGTTTCTTGGGAACATCGCCGATTTCAAGTGTACCTTATATCTTAAGCTTTCGTTATCCGATTACTTTAGGTGGTTTTACATTCATTGTTAATATGCTTTTTATTATAGGGCAAATATTTATTTTACGACGGCAGTTTCAGTACATTCAATTTTTGCAGATTCCAATGACGCTAATTTTTAGTTGTTTTATAGATCTGGCGATGCTTTTATTTTCTCTGATACAGCCAGAAAATTACTTATTTAAATTATTATTATTGTTTATTGGCTGCGCTTTGTTGGGATTAGGAGTCACGTTGCAGGTAATTGGCAATGTAGTTATGATGTCAGGCGAAGGCTTAGTAAATGCGATTGCAATGCAGTGGAAGTTTAATTTTGGTTATACAAAAATCGCTTTTGATGTTTCACTTGTAATTATAGCGCTTACGTTATCTTTGATTTACTTTGGCGAAATTCGTGGTATTCGGGAAGGTACGGTGATTTCCGCTTTTTTGGTAGGTAGCATGGTAAGAGTTTATTTACCGAGGCTTAGTTATCCTGATGAACATGGCAATTTAATTTTTTGTTTGCCATTTTTCAAAAAAAGATTAAATGTAAAATAAATTCTAAATTGCATAGAATAAAAGCAAGCCTTTTGTTTTTTCTACTTACGGTATATAATAATTACATTGTAAAAGACGGAAAGAGGGATAAATACATGGATAGAAATTCGCAATGTTGGTGTGGAAGTGGGAAAAAATACAAAAAATGTCACTTGGAATTTGATGAAAAGATAATGAGTATAAAACTGGATTTTTATAAAGGTCAAATTCGCCCACCTCATACAATTATAAAGACACCAACCGATATTGAAGGAATAAAAAAAAGTGCGGTCATTAATGATGCAGCATTAGATTTAGTTGCAGAGCATATGAAAGTTGGCGTTGATACAGAGATGCTAAACCAATTGGCTCATGAATATATTGTTTCACAAGGAGGCATTCCGGCTTGCTTAAATTATGAAGGATATCCAAAGAGTATTTGTGTTTCAATTAATGATGTTGTATGTCACGGAATTCCATCTAAAGATACAATTTTAAAAGATGGTGATATTGTCAACGTGGATATCACAACGATTTACAATGGATATTATGCGGATGCATCGAGAATGTTTATGATTGGCAATGTAAGTGAAGAGGCTGAAAAATTGGTTCGTGTAGCACGTGAATGTATGATAAAAGGAATTGAAGCTATTCGTCCATGGGGATTTTTGGGAGATATTGGTGCAGCTGTACAATTACATGCGCATGCGCATGGTTATTCAGTAGTAACGGATTTAGGAGGACATGGAATTGGAAAGAAATTCCACGAAGAACCATTTGTACCTCATGTTGGTGAAGCTGGAACAGGAATGCTTCTTGTCCCAGGTATGGTATTAACGGTTGAACCAATGATTAATACAGGAAAATATGCTGTTTATATAGATAAAAATGATGATTGGACTGTTTATACAAAAGATCACTCGCTATCTGCACAGTGGGAACACACTGTTTTAATTACTGATGATGGTGTAGAAATTTTAGCAAAATAAATCATTTTAAAAATTATTGAAATATCTTTAAAAATTATGTTGACAATCTATTTGTTTATATATATAATATTACAAGTAAAGCACGTGACTCTGTAGCTCAGTTGGATTAGAGTATTTGACTACGAATCAAAGGGTCGCAGGTTCGAGTCCTGCCAGGGTCACCATTTATTTATAAAGAAGTTGACATAAAGTTATTGCTTTGTTATAATAAATGACGGTTTACAGCAGTTTTTATGGTGGCTATGGTGAAGCGGTTAACACGCCGGATTGTGGCTCCGGTATTCGTGGGTTCGAGACCCACTAGTCACCCCATAAAATACTGGGGCATAGCCAAGTTGGTAAGGCACGGGACTTTGACTCCCGCATGCGTTGGTTCGAGTCCAGCTGCCCCAGCCATTTTGATCCACTAGCTCAGTCGGTAGAGCACCTGACTTTTAATCAGGGTGTCCCGCGTTCGAGTCGCGGGTGGATCACCATTTATGAGATAGAAGTCCTTTAACACATAGGTTAGAGGGCTTTTTGTTATTTTATTATCATAAAGGAATTTGAAATGGAAAAGAAAAAAGGAATTTTAATTACAAGTTTTGGATCTGCAAATTTAAACGCACATTCATTATTGAATGATTTTGTTAAACAAGTAGAATTGAATTTTTCAGATGCAGTTGTCAAAAACGCTTTTACTTCAGTATTTATTTCTAAAAACCTTAACAACAAAGGAATTACTGTTAAAAGTGTTCAGGAATGTTTAGAAGACTTTGCACAAGCAGGTATTTTAGATGTTGTTATACAGCCAACAAATTTGGCGACAGGAAAAGAGTATGAAGAGAAAATTGTTAAAGTTGCAGAAAAAATGAGGCAGATTTTTAATAGTTTAAAAATTGGAAAACCATTAATGTATGTTGGAACTGCAAGCGAAAATGAAGTGAATTATACTTTATTAGCCCGTGCACTACAAAAGCAGTTTAAGAATTTCGATGATTGTGAATTTGTTTTCATGGGGCATGGTGTAAAAAATCGGTGCTTACAAGAATATAAATTATTGCAATCAACATTTAATAAAATCAAGCTTCCTGTATTTATTGGGTTAATGGAGGAATGTTTTAGTCTTGAGCATATAGTAGAGCGTTTGGCGGTAAAGTCTAAAGGCAGGAGAATTATTCTCATGCCATTATTATTTATTGCGGGTGGACATGTAGAACAGGAATTGCTGACTGATGATAAAAGTTCATGGAAAAATAGATTAAAACAGGCGGGGTATGAGGTGGAAGTTTATCCGCATGGAATTTGTGAAAATAAAGAGGTACAAGAGATTTACATAGGAAAAATTAAGAAATTGTTATAGTCTTTATTGACAGTGGTATTCATTAATGGTATTATTGGACACGAATCGATTCAATTGTAAAATTAAATAAAAGAAACAGGTGTCCGCAAGGACTTAATAGGGAAGTTGGTTGAATGCCAACGCGGTCCCGCCACTGTAATAGGGAGCAAACTCAAAAATGTCACTGGAAATAATTCTGGGAAGGCTGAGTGAGCGATGAACTAGAGCCAGGAGAACTGCCTGTTTAACATCACCGTTATACCTACGAGCGATAGGGAGGGGGATTCGTCAGTCTTATATTTATTACTGAATATGATGAACCTTTTCTATGCGAAGTAGAAAAGGTTTTTATTTTTCTAAAGATGAAAATATGGGAGGATTTTATGAAAACTTTATTATGTGGAGTAATGGCAGTTGTTTTTTCTGTTTCAGCGGTATTTATGACGGGAGCTTCTGTTGCACAGGCAAATAGTAAAAAAGCTTTAGTTGTTGTAAGTTTTGGTACTACTTTTGAGGAAGCTAGACAAAATGATATTGAAGGGATTGAAAATGCATTAAAGAAGGCTTTCCCTGATCGTGAGTTTAGAAGAGCGTTTACATCTAAAATAGTAATGAAACGTATGTTAGAAAACCAAGGAATTAAAGTAAATGATTTAGAAACAACATTAAAAGAATTAAAAGCAGAAGGCTATGAAGATATTTTAATTCAGCCAACGCATTTGATTCATGGAGAAGAATACGAAGGAAAAGTTTTAGGAACAGTTAGCAAATTTGAAAAGGAGTTTGCTAAAGTTTCCGTGGGAAAACCTTTGATGACTGACGAAAAAGATTATGCAATTGTGGCTACTGCTTTAGCAACACAATTCCCAGCTTTAGAAAAAGATGAAGCTGTCATTTTCATGGGGCATGGCTCGCCGCGTGATAATAACAAGTCATTTGGCAACACTTATAAAACATTACAAGCTGCATTTGATGCTGAAAAAATGTCTGTTTTAATTGGTGTTGTTGAAGAAGTTGACCATCCAAATTTTGAAGACATGTATGCGATGTTTAAAGAACGTGGATATAAATCTGCAGTATTTATGCCATTGATGGTAGTGTCTGGTGATCATGCCAATAATGATATGGCTGGTGATGAAGAAGATTCTTGGAAATCTATGATTGAAAAGGATGGTTATAAAACTAAAGTTCAATTTGGTGGAATTGGACGTAACGTGGCAATTCAAGCAATTTATGTAGAACATGCTCTTGAAGCTTTGAAATAATAAAATATTAAAATATATGAAAAGATATGCATTAAGGGTGCATATCTTTTCATATATTTAATCTAGTTAAAGACTTTAGTTATGAGACGAACTGTTGATAAAGTTCACTTATAAAAAATTTTTTCAAGTGTTAAATCCTTGGGATTTGTAAGATATTTAATAATTTCTACTAAAACGACAAGGAAAATCCACTTTTATATAGTATTTCTACTTATAGGGTATTTTTTGATACGTTTAATATGTATACAAAATACGAAGAAAGGTGGGGTTTTTATGAATGGAGAACCAGTAACAACAAATCCCTTTTTAATCATGTTAATTAACATGACCATTGTATTCGGTGTTTTATGGTTGCTTGGATGTATGATTAAGTTTATTCATTTTATTGATCCGACGAAGAAAAAAAACACGGAAAAAATTATTTCGACTGCACCTATGCAGCCAGCGACAGTTGTTGTTTCTGAAGATGATTTACCAGATAAATTACAGGAAAAAGAGTTGGTTGCAGTTATCACCACAGCAATTATGGCGTATGGGTATCGCGACGTGAGAATTACCTCGATAAAAGAGATACACGATTAACTCTATTAAAGTAAAAAGAATTATTTACAGGAGGTATAAATAAATGGAAGCATTTAGTATTGCGTTGCAGTCAGTTTGGGCGAATAGTGGATATGCCGGGTTTAGTATAGGCAATGGCATCATGATTTTAGTTGGTATTCTTTTATTGTATTTAGCATTTGGCAAAAAATTTGAGCCATTATTATTAGGTCCAATTGCATTTGGCTGTCTTTTAGCAAATATACCTAAGACTGGTTTTGATGTTGAGCCTGGTGTCATGCAGGCGATTTCTTACGGGATTCAATATGAAATTTTTCCACCGTTGATTTTCTTAGGTGTAGGTGCAATGACAGATTTTGGGCCGCTTCTTGCAAATCCCAAAATGTTATTACTAGGTGCAGCAGCACAATTTGGTGTTTTTGCGGCTTTAGCAAGTGCAATGTTCTTTGGGTTTACTGTACAAGAAGCATCTGCGATTGGGATTATTGGTGGGGCGGATGGTCCTACAGCAATTTATATGACAATTAAATTAGCACCTCATCTGTTAGGCGCAATTGCTGTCGCCGCATATTCATATATGTCGTTAGTCCCACTCATTCAGCCGCCAATTATGAAACTTTTAACAACAGAAAAAGAACGTGCGGTGGAGATGGGACAATTACGTGAAGTAACTAAATTTGAACGTATTGCATTTCCTGTAGTATCTACGATTGTAATTAGTTTATTATTACCACCAATTACTTCATTGATTGGTATGCTTATGCTTGGAAATTTATTTAGAGAATCTGGAGTAACAGACAGATTGTCAGATACAGCGCAGAATTCTTTAATTAATATTGTAACAATTTTCTTAGCGACAGGAACTGGACTTACGATGTCAGCAGAAAATTTCTTACATATACAAACAATAAAAATTATCGGGTTAGGTTTATTTGCTTTTGCAGTTGGTACAGCAGCTGGAGTTCTTTTAGGTAAAGTTATGTACTGGACAAGTGGAGGAAAAATTAATCCATTAGTTGGTGCAGCGGGCGTTTCAGCTGTTCCAATGGCAGCGCGAGTATGTCAAGTTGTTGGTCAAAAGGCGAATCCGTCCAATTATTTGTTAATGCATGCAATGGGGCCTAATGTTGCTGGTGTAATCGGCACTGCTGTTGCAGCAGGAACTATGTTGGCTATGTTCAAATAATGTGGTATGCTATAAGAGCATATTTGGTTAGGTAAGTTAGGAGGATAACGAATGTCAGGAATTTTTTATGGTATCGGCGTTGGGCCTGGGGATCCAGAATTATTAACGGTGAAGGCAATCAATGCGATTAAAGAAGTCGATATCATTATTGCACCAAAAACTGAAAAAAAAGAGGATAGTGTAGCACTTTCTATTGCTAGGCCATATCTTCGTGATGATGTAGAAATTGTAAAACAAGTTTTCCCAATGGTAGTCAACTTTGAGAAATCACCTGAAGCGTGGGAAAATAACAAAAATGAAATTTTAGCATTACTAAAAGCTGGTAAAAAGATTGCTTTTTTAACTTTAGGTGACCCAATGTTTTATAGTACATATATTTATGTTTTTAGATTGTTAGAAAACGAAGGGTATCCAATTGAAACAATTCCAGGAATACCAGCTTTTTGCGCGATAGGGAGTAAACTTGGTTATCCTCTAGTTGAAGGTAATGATATTTTAACGATTATTCCAGCAACAGCAGAAGAAGCTAAAGTAAAACAGGCAATTGCCGTATCTGATAATGTAGTTTTGATGAAAGTATATAAGAATTTCTCTGAAATCGTAGATTGTTTAACAGAGAATCAGTTAACGGATAAAGCGGTTATGATTAGTCGTTGTGGATTGCCGGAAGAAGAAATTATTCATGATTTAGAAAAAGCGAAAGATAAAAAAGTTAATTACTTATCGACTATTTTATCTCGTCGTAGATAGTTTTCTCAGCTTCATCTGGAATTATGTTCCACGTGAAGCTGAGTTTATTTTAAGGTAAAAGAAGAGGAAAAGATTTATATGAGAAAGTTTAAATATAGAAGTCTCTTTATTCTTGCCATTGTGATTGCTTTATCGATTATAGCTGGATGTGGCAATCAAAAACAGCAGATGGATACTGCTGATTCAGCGGAGAATAAAATAACGGTTATTGATGATTTAAATCGAAGCGTATTCATTGATAAATATCCTAAAAAAATCGTAGCATTATCACCGTCTTTTTTAGAAATTCTTAGTGAAGTTGACGCAGAGCTCATTGGCAGACCAAGCTCGAAATCTAATGTTCCCGAAAATTTCAAAGCAATAGAAGAAGTTGGCGCTGTTTATCAGATTAATATTGAAAAAGTTGTCGGGCTTCAGCCTGATTTAGTCATAGCTTATGAAGGTATGCATAATAAATTTATTCCAATCTTAGAATCAAATCATATTCCGGTGATTGTATTAAAAATGAAAACATATGAAGATGTAATAGATAAAATTCAATCATTAGGGAAAGTTGTTGGAAATGAAGCTAAGGGACAAGCATTGGTTGAAAAAATGCAAAAAGAAGTGAAAAATATTGTTGATAAAGTTCCAAAGGAAAGCAAACGAGTGGCAATTCTTCATTCTACAGCTAAAAGTGTAACCGTAGAACTGGATAGTAGTATAGCTGGATCTACTGCAAAGATGCTTGGTTTTAAAAATGTTGCTACAGGTAGCAAAGCTTTAGAAAGTGATCCTGACTCTACTCCATATAGTTTAGAAAAATTAGTAGAAAGTAACCCAGAAGTTATTTTTGTTGTTACTATGGGGGAACTAGAGGCGATAAAAAAACGCATGTTAGAAGATGTAGAAAGTAATCCTGCTTGGAATTCTTTAGAAGCGGTAAAGAATAAAAAGATATATTTCTTGCCACAAGAGTTATTTTTACTTAATCCAAGTATTCACTATCCAGAAGCAGTTCATAGGATGGCTAAATTAGTATATCCAGAGGTATTTATGAATGGAGAATAATCCAATACAGGAAAATGAATATAAAAAGTTTGGGATTCCAATTAAAGTATGGCGGATATCTGTTCTCATTTTATTTACGATATTAATGCTTGGAGGAATTATGATCAGCTTGATTAAAGGAGCTGTAGATATTTCTTATCAATCTATTTATCAAGCATTATTTAGTGGGATAGTAGGAACAAATGAGCAAATTATTTATAATATTCGATTGCCGCGAACAATTGTTGGACTTTTAGTAGGAATGAATTTAGCATTATCGGGAGCAATTTTACAAGCGATTATGCGAAATCCATTAGCTGATCCACATATCATTGGGATATCATCAGGAGCAGGACTCGCAGGAGTTACAATTATGATTCTATTTCCGGCAATGGAATATTTGATTACACCTGTAGCTTTTATTGGTGCAATGCTCGCAGCCGTTTGTATTTATATCTTAGCTTGGAAAGGTGGAATCAGACCCGTTCGTATTATTCTGGCTGGCGTAGCAGTTTCGGCTTTTCTTGGTTCGGGAATATCTGCATTGATGATTTTTTATAGTGACAGAGTACATGGAGCTTTGATGTGGATGGTTGGAGGTCTCGCAGCGCGTAGCTGGCCGCATGTCGATATTATTCTTCCTTATGCTATTATTGGTTTTCTTCTTGCTTTCTTCGGTGCGAAATATCTTAATATTTTGCAGCTAGGTGATGAGATTGCTCGTGGACTAGGTGTTAACGTGGAATTAACACGTATTCTGATGACTGCAGTAGCAGCGCTTTTAGCGGCAAGTGCAGTAAGTGTTGTTGGTTTACTAGGTTTTGTTGGATTAGTTGTTCCACACGCAGCTAGATTGATTATCGGGTCTGATTATCGGTACCTAGTTCCTGCTTCGGCATTATTAGGAATGTCGGTAGTTACATTTAGTGATACGTTTGCACGTACGGCATTCGCTCCAATAGAATTACCGGTAGGGATTATTATGGCGTTTATTGGTGCTCCTTTCTTTTTGTTTTTATTAAGGAGAGAGTTGTAATGACAATTTTAAAAGGTGAACATATTACAGTAGAAATAAATGAAAAAGTTATTTTAAAGGACATATCAGTGCAAATAGAAAGGAGCAAACGAACCGCTATTATTGGGCCTAACGGATCCGGGAAAAGCACGTTATTAAAAGCCTTATCAGGTTTGATAAAGTGTAAGTCAGGCTCTATATCTTTTATGGAAGAAGACATAAAAAAAATGGGTAGGAGAGAATTGGCGCAAAAAATGGCAATTTTACCGCAGGCACCTCAAGTTCCGGCTGATGTAACGGTAAAAGATTTAGTTGAATACGGGCGCTTTCCGCATCGGAAGTGGTGGGGTAAGTCAGAATTTAATGAAAAGGATACTGTAGAGTGGGCGTTAAAACAAACGGGAATTCTTTCTTTGCAAAATAGACTGGTAAATACTTTGTCGGGTGGAGAAAGACAACGTGCTTGGATTGCAATGGCACTAGCACAGCAACCGTCTTTATTGATGCTTGACGAACCGACTACTTATTTAGATATTTCACATCAATTAGAAGTGATGAATATTATTAGCGAACTAAATAAAAAAAATGGGATTTCTATTATTATGGTATTACATGATATTAATCATGCCATGCAATTTGCTGATGAAATTATCATTGTAAAAGATGGAAAAATTGAAGGACAGGGCAGTCCAGAAGATGTAATTGATGTTAATATGTTTGAACGGGTATTTGGAGTAACAGCAGAGGTCTTTAAAAATAAGGCTGGAAAGTATATCTTTATGCCTATACAATTAGAAAAATCGTAAAATAGCTGTTGATTTTTTTATTTAGAGGAGTAAAATAAATAGTGAATTCGGGGTGTAGCACAGTTTGGTAGCGCGCATCGTTCGGGACGATGAGGTCGCAGGTTCGAATCCTGTCACCCCGACCACCATGAATTCCATGGACTTGGCATTATGCCGAGTCCATTTTTTTATGAAATAATGTAGTTGAGTGATGGATGCTTTTTTACAATTTCTTCATCTGATTATGTGTAGCATTATAAAATGATAAAGATTATCTGTATTATTAGATTATAGGTTGGATTCTTCATAAACTATTGTTTACATGAATAAGATATTTCAAATAGGTGTTTATGTATTGGAGGATATTTATGGGGTATTATGTTAGTGCTGCAGAAGATATAAAAATTTATGTGGAAGATTTGAACCCAGAAGGGAGAAAGACAATTCTATTTGTTCATGGTTGGCCAGGAAGTCATAAATTGTTTGAATATCAATTCGATTGTTTACCAAAGCTGGGATATAGATGTATCGGGGTCGATACCAGGGGATTTGGAAATTCTGATAAGCCTTGGACGGGGTATGATTATAATACATTGGCTGATGATATTTGGTATGTTATTAATGCATTAGAATTAAAGGATATTATACTGGCAGGACACTCAACAGGAGGCGCAATTGCTATTCGATACATGGCTCGGCATCATAGTAATGGTGTATCAAAGCTGGCTCTATTTGCAGCAGCAGCACCCAGTCTGATTAAACGCCCGAACTTCCCTTATGGATTGGATAAGGAAACCGTTGTACAACTGATTCATCAAACAGATACAGATCGACCTAAAATGCTTCAGGATTTTGGCAATATTTTTTTCTTTCAACATATTACACAAGCTTTTTCAGAATGGTTCTTTCAGTTAGGATTACAGGCAGCTGGATGGGCAACTGCGGCGATTGCAAATATGTGGATTCGTGAGGTTTTATTTTCTGATCTTGAAACAATTACGGTTCCAACTTTAATTATTCATGGTATTCATGATCAAGTTGTTCCTTTTCAACTTGGTGAAATACAAAGCAAAAGTATCAAAAGTTCAAGGCTAGTACCATTTTATTATAGTGGGCATGCAGCATTTTATGATGAAAAGGACAGATTTAATGAAGAGTTAGTAAAGTTTGTTGAAGTGTAAACTTACCTGTAAATAAAAATAAGCCATTCGTAAAGTATTATATAAGATACTTTATGAATGGCTTTTCGTTGTTTCGGATACTCTTAGTTTAATGTTTCATTATCTGTAGCGCTTAAGAGTTCGACGATGGTAATATCATTTTCTTTATTTAAATCGATAAAATCCCCCGTATTTGACTGAACGATTGGTAGTGACGAAATTCTAGTTTCATCAATATAAATAATTTTCACTTTCATTCCATTGCTTAACTTTGCCCAATTTCCAATCATAGCATGACATACATTTTTGATAAATAAAACGCAATAATGTGTATCTAGTTTATTCGTCATTTCATTAGATAGTTCGGTGAAAATGTCAAAAGGATTCTTTTTACCAGCGTAAACTTTATTGGATGCCATTGCATCATAAATATCTGCTATGGCAATAATTTTAGCAAATTTATGAATTTTATCTGCTGTTACGCCAAGAGGATATCCGGAACCATCCAAACGTTCATGATGTTGTAATACCCCTAATAGGATATCCTTATTTTCAAAAAGTTTAGTATGTTGGAGGATGTCGAAGCCTTTTTTGGAATGCTGTTTAACTTCTTTAAACTCGATCGGTGTTAATTTTCCTGGTTTATTTAAAAGTTCTTTATCTATTTGTGTCTTTCCTATATCGTGTAGTAAACCGGCAATAATTAAATTATGTAGTTCTTGTTTAGGCAGATGTAACCAACGTCCTAATACTCCCGATAAAATTGCGACATTAATACTATGGTGCAATAGATAATATCCGTCTCTAGAAAGGTTATGTAAATGCGTAATTGCTTTGAATCCATCAGAAAGTTTGAAAAAATGATGGTTAACAAGTTGTGCTAATAAATGTTGATTAATATTTCCTGTATATCGAGAAATTGAAAATAATTGTTTTAATGCATCAAATACTACATAATAAGATTCAACAAAATCTTGATCGATTACATAGGCATCTAATGTTGCAGCAACTTTGATTTTAGGCGTAGAGAATTTTATGTTTTCGATAGGTTTACCTGAATCTTCTGGAAGTGCTTCGGCAATCGTAACAAAGCTTACAAAATAAGTTGCTAAGGCATCAATTATTTGCTTGGTTAAAATGGTCCCTTTCGTAATAAGTTCTCTCTCAAAGTGGTCATAAATAGTTTTTCCTACAATCATTCCAGCTTTTAGTTCTGCTAAAGGATATCTCTTTAATATTATTTGCGACATTGTTCCTCTCCTTAATGTAGATTCGAGAATAGAACGAAAAATATAATTAGTTAAAAATTCTATTTTTAAGAATAATTTTCCTGCTATAATCTGATAGAATATAGCAGATTTTTTATGTTTTTGGGAGGACTTTATTCCTATTTTTAAAATTCAATTTTAATTAGTTCAGATAGTTTCTGAAGTGAATAAATTAAATCGTTTATATTAGCATATGCATATGCAATGCGCAAATTAGTATTACTTAGATTATCGTAAAGATTTCCTGGATTGACCAAAATATGATAAGAGAGAGCGCCTTTAAATAGCTTATAAATTGATATCGGCTTATTTATTTTTAGCCATATGTAAAATCCTCCTTTGGGGATTGTCTATGAGGCGACTTAATGGTAATGGAGGAGGCTCATGTAGCCATAACTCATGATAAACATCGTCTTCAACAATTGGATAGTATAAAAATAAACCGATTGGATGGAGACATGGAAAGATAGATTCTTTATAATAAAGTAGACGTGATTCAGATGGAAATCTTATTCTGTTTGAATCGCGTCATCCCTATCCAGAAATTAAACTATTTTAGACTCAAACTTATAGAAGTGAAAAGTCTTAGAGTTACTTAGTTGCTGGATAAAGAAAAGCTTTAGTTGAGGAGATTGAAAATGATCGCATTTGTTCATGGTTTTTGTTTAGCTTTAGGTTTAATTTTACCTTTGGGGGTACAAAATTTATTTGTTTTTCAGCAAGGAATCGTCCAAAGAAAACTGTTATATGCAATTCCTGTAGTTGTAACGGCGGCAATTAGTGATACTATCCTTATTATTTTATCAGTCAGCGGAGTATTTATGGTTTTTATACATTTTCGTGTATTAAAAGATTGTTTGTTAGTATGCGGAATATTATTTTTACTTTATATGGGATATATCAATTGGCGAAATTGTGGTGATTTGGCAGGTGTGAATGTAAAAGCATTTTCGCCTAAACAGCAGATTGTTTTTGCTATGTCTGTGTCTTTTCTTAATCCATATGCCTTTTTGGACATTATAGGAGTGATTGGTACAAGTTCTTTACAGTATGAAAATGAAGAAAAAATCTTGTTTACATTCGCATGTATCTTGGTTTCTTGGATATGGTTTTTTTTGCTTGCATTCGCAGGGCGATGTTTGGGGGCTGCCGATAACTTAGGAAATAAAATAAAAATAATAAATAAAATATCATCTCTTTTTATTTGGGGAACAGCTTTAATGTTAATATATAATTTGATTTTGAATAGTAAATTCTTGTAAGATACTAGATGAACAAGGCTAATTGGATTTCGGTATCTACCAAATGAAGGATTTTATATTTATTTAGAGAAATAGATAAATTAAAATTACTGCAAGGAGGACTTTTTATGAATGATTTTTCACGTATTTTAGTTCCTGTGGATGGATCAGAAATTTCTGAACGGGCGGCACAAAAAGCGATAAACTTGGCTCAATTGAGTGAAGGGACGATTGATTTCTTATATGTTGCAAATATTACAGGGATTACCGGTGGAAATCATTTAAAAAGTGATTTAAATCTACCAGCTGAAGTTTTAGAAAATTTGAAAACCTCTGGGAAAAAAGTTCTTGAAAGAGTGGTAAAAAATGTACCAAGAGGAATGAAAGTAAATATTCATTGCAAAACAGGGCTTCCAGCAGAAACTATTCTAGCCACAGCTTCAGAATTAAATAGTTCTCTGATTATCATGGGGTCAAGAGGTTTAAATTTAGCCGAAAGTATGTTGCTGGGAAGTGTAAGTCAGTTTTTACTAACTAGAGGGCATTTTCCAGTTTTAGTTGTTAAATAAAGATTTATAGAAAAGATTAAATAAAAAAAGCAATCAATTGATTGCTTTTTTTATTTAATCATCCTAATTCATTCTGTTATGAGGTCCATGTCCGTCTTTACGCCCACCTTGATGAAAATTACCATGTTTGCCAAAAGGTCTATCCCCATCAAAGCAATTTTTGATTTGCTCACGACATTCTTGATATCCATTATCATCGATACCAAGTTGGGAAGCAATATCTTTCCAATGATTATTGATTTGCTTCATGCTCAATACAGATTTAATATCTTTCCCAGATTTCTCAGCTAATGCATTTGCCATCACGATATCATGTGGATGGTAGCCCTCTTTTACAAGTTGATTAAGTATAGATTTATTCATTCCTGTCGATTTTGCAATACGTTCAGACATTAATTGTTGCCTAAACTCATTCATTTGTTCTTTAGTCACGCCAAAAGAGTCAGCAACATCTCTCCAAGTATTTGTTGTAGTTTTTGCGTTCAATATATCTCCTATTTGTTTACCGCTTAATTTAGCGATAGAAGCGGCTCGATGCAAATCATGCATTTGCCAACCTTGATTGTGATAATCTAGAATGGATTGCTGGCTAATTCCAAAGCATTGTTCCATATTTTTCGCCATTTCTTCATTTGTTATTTGTTGATCTCCGCCGAAGCGTGGGTGCATTGTTGGGCAATCAAAATTTTGCGTCGATTTTGCTGCGGCATTAGCGATAGATTCAGGTAAATTTGTTAAAGCAAATCCTCCAAGGGCAAATGTTCCAGCTAATGCTAGCGCAATAAATTTTTTTGTTAAAAGTTTTGTTTTTAAATTAGATACTTTCATGCTGTATCCCTCCATCTCTTTGTTTGACTTTACTATAAAGCAATAATATGACAAAGCTGTGACAAAGTGATAGATTAGAAAATTTTTATGAGCTTTTCATCTGAGGAAGAGTAAATTTGAAAGTAGTTTTATCATCTATGGTACTTTGAGCAGTAATAGTTCCTCCCATGCGCTCTACTAATTGTTTTGTAATTGAAAGCCCTAAGCCAGTACCACCATTTTCGCGCGAGCGTGATTTGTCCACTCTATAAAATCTATCCCAAATAAATGGTAAATCTTTTTCGGGAATACCGTGCCCTGAATTTTCAACGGCGACTTGGAAAAGTTGCGAAGTCCGGGCAAAGGTAATTTTAATGATTGTATCAGGGAAAGAATAGCGAATTGCATTACTGATTAAGTTAGCAAAAATTTGTTCAAAATAACGAATGTCAGTGATAATATGAGTAATGTTTTTATCATAGAAGAAAGAAAAATGCAGATTTTTATCTTCTAAGAGGGAGCTGTATTTTAATTGTAGCGAATCAGTAAAATCTTTAAGAGAAAGTTTTTCATTCTTAAAATCTGTAGATAACGACTCTAGACGCGCTAAATCTAATAAATCATTAATTAAATGATTCATGCGATTCGTTTCTTTTACAATCGTGCTTAGATAACGTTGCCGTTCTTCTTTACTATTAATAACACCATCTAACATGCTTTCAGTCAAAGCTTGTACTGCGGCTAATGGAGTTTTTAATTCATGTGTTACATCTGAAAAAAATTCACGACGATTTTTTTCAATGGTAGCAAGACTTGTCGCCATTGCATTAAAAGTATTCCCTAACTTTCCAATTTCATCTGTTCCAATGGCGTTGGTTCGGCTACTATAATCGCCCTTGGCAAAATTTTGTGCTGCTTTAGTGATATCAGAAATTGGTTTGGTTAGATTGCGTGAAACAAAATAAGCCAGGACAGCAGCTAGAACTAAAGTGGCGATTAAACAAGATAACAATAAGTTTGTAATTGCGCTAGAGGTTTTCGTAAGCCCTTGAATAGGGGTTCGCATAAATAGGGCAACATCAGGATGATCTTTTAAGGGAATTACAACAGAGATCGCAGGATCTTCATCGTTTTGAGGCGTTTTTTGTATCCAAGAACATGGCGTATTTTGCTCAAATGCGATTTTGGCCTTTTCAAGTAACTTTTGATGATGTTTACTGTGATTTTGTCCATTGCGGATTTCTCGTCCTTCGCGAGGACGTGGACCAGGTTCTACTCCGGCACAAATCATGCCGTTTTTATCCATGAGAAACATTTGCGAACCAGATAATTCGCTTAATCCATCAATTAATTCGTTTAGAACTTTTTCATTGTAAAATGCAGCATCAAGAAATCTGGCAGCGGCAATGCCCTTGTTATAGAGATCATCACGTTTGCTTTCAATGAGGTATTCAGTGATGACATGAGAAAGAAATAAGCCTAACGTTAAGGTGAAAATTAAGATTAATGCAATATGTGCGGTGAAAATTTTTCCAAAGAGTGATTTAATCATGTTGAACCTCAAATTTATAGCCAAATCCACGTATCGTGTGAATGTAATTGTAATCTGGATGGGCAATTTTTTGACGAAGTCGTTTTATTGTTGCATCAACTGCTCGGCCATCTCCATCGTAATCATAGCCCCATATATTTGTTAAAAGTTGCTCTCTGGAAAAGGTTTGTTTTGGATGGCGGATTAAAAAAGAGAGTAGTTCAAATTCTTTTGGTGATAAGGAGATTTCTTTTTGATTGATTGTAACTGATTTTAGTGCTTGGTTGATCATCATTCCGTCAACAGAGAGATTATTATCTGATTCATGAAGCAATCCACTACGACGTAGGACTGCTTTTGTTCTAGCAACTAATTCTCGAGGGCTGAATGGCTTGGTAATATAATCATCAGCACCTAAAGAGAAGCCTGTAATTTTATCTTCCTCGGCTGTTTTTGCTGTAAGAAAAATAACAGGAACAGAACGCTCAATCGATTGACAAATCTCAAGTCCTGTAAGTTTTGGTAGCATGATGTCTAAAATGAGTAAGTCAGGTCGCTCATTTGTTTCGATTGTTAATGCTTCTTCACCGTCACGAGCTGTTAAGACAGTAAAACCTTCTTTCTTTAAATAAAGAGCTACGACCTCGCGAATCGAAGATTCATCGTCAGCAATTAAAATTTTCATTAAAATTATCCCTCGCTATATTGTGACATATTTACAAATATGCTATCATATTTGCTTGGAATTATAAATACTTACATTTTATATTTTGAAGAATAGTTTAAGGTGAACTTTTGCTGTATCTTTAATAGTGAAAAAATATCTTGTATTTTTGTATAATATTGTTTGATTATCAACAAATGATACGTTATGATTAGGTTGATTAGTGCTATTGAATATAGAAAGTGAGATTAAGGAGCATAAAAATATGCGTTCTAGTGTGCTAAAACTGCTAAGAAGCAGGGCGGGAAATTATATTTCAGGAGAAGAGATTGCAAAACACTTAAATGTTTCAAGAACAGCAATTTGGAAACATATTAGGGAATTGAAACAGACTGGATATGAGATTGTCAGTCATGCCAAACGTGGATATGCCCTAATGGGGACTCCAGATTTATTGCTGCCGAATGAGGTGAAGTCTGTTTTAAAAAGTGATTTACTGGGGAAAGAAGTTGTTCATTTTTTTGACACAGATTCGACGAATAATGAAGCAAAAAAATTGGCTGCAGATGGAGCCGTCGAGGGGACAATTGTAGTTAGCGAAGCACAAAATAGTGGACGAGGCAGGCTTTCAAGAGGATTTTTTTCGCCGGCAAGTAAAGGAATTTGGCTATCTGTTATTTTACGTCCATCTTTTGCACCACAACATGCATCAAAATGTACGTTGGTGACAGCTGTAGCTGTAACGAAAGCTATTGAAAAATTCACAGGAATTCGTTGCGGGATAAAATGGCCAAATGATATATTTTACGAAGGAAAAAAGCTTGTTGGTATTTTAACGGAAATGAATGCGGAAATGGATGCCGTGAATTATATTGTGATTGGTATTGGGATTAATGTGAATATTGCGCAGGCAGAGTTTCCTGAAGAGTTACAGAGGATTGCTACATCTCTGCAAGCGATAAGTGGCAATGCAATAGAGCGAAAAGAATTATTGAGTCAAGTTTTAGTAGAATTAGAAAGTGCTTATCTAGAAATATTAAAGAATGGGTTCCTTCATATATTAAACGAATGGAAAACATATTCGATTACATTAGGACAAGCAGTAAATGTAATTGGGATTGATCAAACTTTTTCTGGAATTGCAAAAGATATTGATGAAGATGGTGCGTTGTTAGTAGAAACAGAAAATGGGGTTGAGCGTGTTTTAGCTGGAGATGTATCCATTAGGCCGAAAACGTAAAATGATGGAGGAATTTATAAATGTTATTGGTATTTGATATAGGCAATAGTAATATTGTATTGGGTGCATATAAAGGCGAGCAACTATTACGCCATTGGAGAATTTCTACAGATCGGCAAAAAACCGGTGATGAATATGGTTTGCTAATTAACAATTTATTTGAACATCATAAATTAAATGTAAAAGATATTCAGGCGATTATTATTTCTTCGGTTGTACCGCCGCTTGTTGTACCTATTTCAAAAATGTGTAAGCGCTATTTTAATATTGAGCCGTTAATTGTTGGACCAGGAATAAAAACGGGGATCCGATTAAAATATGAAAATCCGCGTGAAATTGGAGCGGATCGTATTGTCAATGCTGTTGGTGCATATGAAAAGTTCGGCGGTCCCTTAATTATTATTGATTTTGGTACAGCAACAACATTTTGTGCAATTGATGATAATGGTGATTACTTAGGTGGCGCGATTGCGCCTGGAATTGGAATTTCAACAGAGGCTTTATTTCAGCGTGCAGCTAAGTTACCAAGGATTGAACTTGTTACACCGAAGTCTGTGATTTGTCGCAATACGGTAGCAAGTATGCAATCGGGAATTATCTTTGGATTTACTGGGCAAGTAGATGAAATTGTTCGACGGATGAAAGAGGAATTAGGCAAAGATGCAAAGGTCGTTGCAACGGGTGGTTTAGCAAATTTAATTGCAAAACAATCAAAGGCGATTGATATTGTAGAGCCTTTTCTTACATTAGATGGTTTGTATATATTATATAAACGAAATTCATAATAAGGTTGATAAAGTTTTTTGTCGCTCGTGCTATTTGAGTTCGGGCGATTCGTTTTTAGGAGGTTTATGGGGTGAAAATAGGCAATGTAGAGATCGCGAATCCAGTTTTTTTAGCGCCAATGGCTGGAGTTACAGATTTACCTTATCGAATTTTAGCGAGAGAGCTTGGGTGTGGGCTTGTTTACTCGGAAATGGTCAGCGATAAGGGGATTAATTATCGTAATTCACATACTTTGGAAATGCTAGAAACTGATCAAGCTGAACGACCGATTTCTTTGCAATTGTTTGGAGCGGAGCCGCAAAGTATCAGTGAAGCGGCAAAATATGTAGAGAGTCTAGGCGTTGCAGATATTTTAGATATCAATATGGGGTGTCCGGCTCCAAAAGTAACGAAAAACCATGAGGGGTCAGCTTTGATGAAAACTCCGAAAATTGCATTTTCTATTATGGAAAGCGTAGTAAAGGCGGTAAAATTACCGGTTACAGTTAAATTTCGTAAAGGCTGGGACGATAATACGGTAAATGTTGTCGAAATGGCAAAACTTGCAGAAGCAGCGGGGATTGCAGCAGTTGCCGTTCATGGGAGAACACGTGAAGCTTACTACTCAGGACAAGCGGATTGGGATATCATTGCCGAAGTCAAACAAAATATTCGTATTCCTGTAATTGGAAATGGGGATATTCGCACATGTCGGGATATGAAGAAAATTTTTGCTCATACTGGCTGTGATGCTGTGATGATTGGACGGGCGGCACAAGGGAATCCATGGATTTTTCGTCAATTAACACATTACTTATTAACTGGAGAGGAGTTGCCGTCAGCTAATTTTGCCCAGCGGAGAGAAGTAATTATTCGTCATTTGGATATGCTAATTGAGCATAAAGGCGATTATATTGGAGCTAGGGAAATGAGAAAGCATGCAACGTGGTACACCAAGGGATTGGCACATTCTTCGGAATTAAGATTAAAATTTAATCAAGCAGAGACAAGAGCGGATTTTATTCGTGTACTGGATGAAGCTGATATATAGTAAAAAATTTTTTTTTGGACAAAATAACTACAGTCAATCGACTGTAGTTATTTTTATTTTAAGCTGGTGAGATTATGAAACGAATTGTAAGTATTAGTTTGGGTTCATCAACTCGAGATCATCAAGTGGTTACACATTTTGCAGGAGAAGAAGTTAGTATTAAACGGATCGGAACAGATGGAAATGTGCAGGTGCTCAGGCAGCATTTACAGGAGCTTGATGGAAAAGTAGATGCTTTTGGGTTGGGTGGAACAGATTTATACATATATGCGGGAGATAAACAATATACATTTAAAGAATCAAAAAAATTGCTGCAGATCGTGAAAAAGACTCCTATTGTCGATGGGAGTGGATTAAAAAATACGCTAGAAGAAAAAGTGATTTATAAGCTGCAAGATAATAAAGTGATAAATTTTCAAAATTTATCAGTGTTACTTGTCTGTGGGGTAGATAGATTTGGTATGGCACGAAGTTTGTCGAAAATATCAAAAAATATTGTATTTGGCGATTTGCTCTATGGGCTTAGTATACCGATTCCTATTCATCACCTCACAGTTCTTAATTTTGCGGCCAAACTTATTCTACCAATTATTACACAGGTTCCAATTCGATATCTTTATCCAACAGGAAAAGCGCAAGAGCAAATGAATCCGCATTATACAAAATATTTTCTTGATGCAGATGTAATTGCTGGTGATTTTCATATAATTAAACGAAATTTACCTCCAAAGCTTGAGGGGAAAATTATTATTACCAATACAGTAACGAAAGAGGATGAATTTTTACTCAGAACGTTAGGAATCAAATTATTAATTACGACTACACCGTTATTAGAAGGACGGTCTTTTGGAACAAATGTTATTGAAGCTGTATTAGTAGCATTGGCAAACAAAGGAGGCGCAATGAAACAAAATGATTATGAATGGCTAATCCAAAAATATGGATTAAAGCCACGAATTCAATTTTTTTGAGGTGATTTAAGAGTATGGAACAATTCGCATTTGTTGTACATCCATTATCACCGGAAGATTTAATTCATAAATTTTCTTATGCAAAATATTGTCCGCCGGAGTTATTGGAATATTTTATGAGATGGCTTCCGCCATTAAAAGTTTCAAAAATTAGTGGAGTAAAATCTAAATATAATCAAGTGGAAGGGAATTTTGTTGCCTGTCCGCTTACATCTAAACAGATTCTTGAGTTACCGCAAGAATATGTGATTAAGAAAATAATTAAAACAGGAAAATTAGCAGAAAAATTAGGAGCAAAAATTTTAGGTCTTGGTGCGTTTACGTCTGTTGTTGGGGATGCAGGGATTACAATAGCAAAAAATTTATCGATTCCTGTAACAACTGGAAATAGCTATACCGTAGCGACTGCGATAGAAGGGACTAAATTAGCTGCAAAATTAATGGAAATAGACTTATATAATGCAAATGTTTTGATTTTAGGGGCAACGGGTTCGATTGGTGCTGCGTGTGCATGTATTTTAGCAGATGAAGTAAGAGCGTTAACCTTAGCTGCACGAAATGTAAATAAATTAGAAAAGCTCGCAAATAAAATTTTCCGTGAACATGGAGTTGCGGTTAGGGTAACGAATCAAATACAAAGTGCAGTAAAGAAAGCTGATATTATTATTACGGTAACGAGTGCAGTTGATAGCATTATTATGCCAGAGGATTTGAAAACAGGGGCAATCGTTTGTGACGTTGCTAGACCGCGAAATGTATCTAAATTGGTAAATGAAATACGTGATGATGTATTGGTGATTGAAGGCGGCGTTGTTGAAATTCCTGGTGATATAGATTTTGGAATAAATTTTGGCTTTCCTGTAAACACTGCTTATGCTTGCATTGCTGAGACTATGATTTTAGCTTTGGAAAAGAGATACGAGAACTTTACCATTGGTAGGGACTTAACAGTTAAGCAAATAAAAGTAATAGGGGGTTTAGCAAAAAAACATGGATTTAAATTGGCTGGGCTTAGAAGTTTTGAAAAGCCTGTAACTTTAGAAAAAATTGAGGCGATAAAAGCAAAATTAAAAAATGTAAAAAAAACAATTCAAGATGTAGGATAGACTTAGAAGTAATTGACAAAGATTTAAAAAAAACATATAATGATGAATAATCAGTTAGGCAGGGATTGACTAGGTGTCAAGTTATACTTGACACTATTTATATTGCCTAAAGCACTGATTTTTGATTTTTATAATAGAAATCATGATTATTTTTATTTACTAGAAACAAAATAGATTGTATAAAAGGGGATATTTTAGATGGCTGAAAAGCAGGTAATGCTTACTGAAGAGGGTTTAAAAAAGCTTGAAGAGAAGCTGGATCACTTAAAAACTGTTCGTAGAGGTGCAGTAGCTGAACGCATCAAACAAGCAATTGAATTCGGTGATATCAGCGAAAACTCTGAATATGAAGATGCAAAAAATGAACAAGCATTTATTGAAGGGGAAATTATGACTCTTGAAAAAATGCTTCGTAATAGCCATATCATTGAAGAAGGTGCTAATAATGATACAGTTCATTTAGGTTGTACTGTTATTATTAAAGACCTTGAGTTCAATGAAGATTTAGAATATACTTTGGTAGGTTCAGCAGAAGCGGATCCTACTGAGTTTAAAATATCCAATGAATCTCCTGTAGGTTCTGCTATTATTGGGCAAAAAGTTGGTAGTACAGTAGAAGTACATGTACCAGCAGGGGTTTTACAATATAGAATTGTTGAAATAAAAAGATAACTGGGAAAGTTGTAAGTGCTGGAGGAGAAGTTTTTAATGAGTGAAGTAAATGAACAACAACTTCAAAATGATGAATTAAATGAATTAATGAAAGTTCGTCGTGAAAAGATGGCTGCGATTGCTGAAAAAGGTATTGAACCTTTTGGTCGCCGTTATGCTTATACGCATCATGCGAAGGATGTTATAGATAATTTTGAAGAATTAGAAGGAAAAACGGTAAGTGTTGCGGGTCGTTTAATGGCAGTACGTGGACATGGTAAAGCTAGTTTTACTACGGTAGGTGATATGAGTGGAAAAATACAGCTTTATTTTCGCCAAGATGTATTGGGAGAAGAAATTTATTCGAATTTCAAACTTCTTGATATTGGTGATATTATTGGGGCGGAAGGAATTGTGTTTAGAACACAACGTGGTGAAATCAGTTTAAAAGTAACTAATTTTGAGATTCAATCGAAATCACTTCGTCCATTACCGGAAAAATTCCACGGATTAAAAGATGTAGAAACTCGTTATCGTCAACGTTACTTAGATTTAATTGTAAATCCAGAAGTAAAAGATACTTTTGTATTACGCAGTAAAATTATTAAAGCGATGCGTGGATATTTAGATGCAAGAGATTTCCTAGAAGTAGAAACTCCAATGATGCATCCAATTGCCGGCGGGGCTGCAGCTCGTCCGTTTATCACTCATCACAATGCGCTAGATATGGATTTATATTTACGCATTGCTCCGGAACTTTACTTAAAACGCTTAATTGTTGGCGGTTTTGAAAAAGTTTATGAATTAGGGCGTGTATTTAGAAATGAAGGCATTTCTATTCGTCATAATCCTGAATTTACGTCGGTAGAAATTTATCAAGCATTTGCGGACTATAATGATTTAATGGAACTTACAGAAGGAATTGTTGTAAGTATTGCTAAAGAAGTGCTGGGTAAAGCAACAATAAACTATCAAGGAACAGAGATTGACCTTGGCTCACCTTGGACGCGCCTTAGCATGACAGAAGCTGTAGAAAAATACACAGGTGAAGATTTTAGTAATGTTACTACTATTGATGGAGCTCGTGCAATTGCTGATAAACTAGGCGTAAAATATGAAAAAAATCATGGTATTGGTGGTATTTTAAATGCCATATTTGAAGATAAAGTAGAAGAACATTTGATTCAACCTACGTTTATTACTGGTCACCCAACAGAAATATCGCCACTTGCAAAGCGAAATAAAGAAAAGCCTGAAAATACGGATCGGTTTGAAGTATTTATTTATGGAAGAGAACTTGCAAATGGATTCTCCGAGTTAAATGACCCTATTGATCAAGAAGGTCGTTTTTTGGAGCAAGCAAAACAACGCGAATCCGGTGACGATGAAGCTCATATGATGGATCATGATTATGTAACGGCACTTGAATATGGGCTACCTCCAACAGGTGGTTTGGGAATTGGTGTTGACCGTTTAGTTATGTTCTTAACTGATAGCACATCAATTCGTGATGTTCTTTTATTCCCACATATGAGACATAAATAAACTTGTAATTTACATTGCAAAAATGCGGTTACAAATTGCTTTTATCTAATAAGTGAAAGATGCTATCCATTATTATAATTTTATTTGGATAGCATCTTTTTAGTTTAAGGTTGATAAGGTTGATATGTTTAGTCTGATGGATTTCGATCTAAAATAAAAAATAGAATTTTGTTCTTTATAAAATTATGCCACGTACTGGAGTTTAGTACGTGGTTTTTAATTAGAATTCATAGGAATATGAAAGGGTTAATAATTTTTATAAATTTTTATTTATGATTTATTGGAAAAACTCCTTACTATTCATATATAATAAGAATAGTGCACAATATGATATTAATTTACATAAAAATAAGTTTTGGAAAATAAAACAGTGAATTTGTCCTAGATTTATATTTTTTTATAAAAAAATAGTGAAAAAATTTTATATGTAGGAAAATGTTTTATCAATAGCGAATTTAGTTTAAATAAAGAATTTGGACGGAAAAATAATTAGGTGGAATGTAGATGAATAGTAAAAAGAAAAATCAATATAAAATTTTAATTGCTGATGATAGTGAGACTGATGTTGAAATATTAATGGCGGGTATTGCCGATGAAGAACGTCATTTAACGGCTGCCTATAGTGGAAAAGAAGTTTTAAAATATATAAAAAAAGAAATCCCAGATTTAATACTGTTAGATGTTATGATGCCAGATATGGATGGGTATCAAGTGTGCAAATTATTAAAAAAAGATATTAGAACGATGCATATCCCTATTATGTTTCTAACCAGCTTAGCGGATACAGAAGATGTAACGAAAGGGTTAGAGTTAGGAGCCGTTGACTATATTGTAAAGCCTTATAATCTTACGGTTATTAATGCTAAAATAAAAAATCAATTAATATTGCAGCAAGGACATAAGAAGTCTCTAGCTCTTTTAAAGAATTTTGCTAGTTCTATTTCAGATGCGGCAATTATTATGAATGAGAAAGCTGAGATTCTTGAATTGTTTGGTAATTACCATGTTTATTTTCCTGAAATTCCTGAACAATTTGTTAACATAAATCTGCTTGAATGTTTGCCGAAGTATTTACAGAAGCAATTTATGATTGCGATAGAAGCTGTGATAAACTCAGAAGAAAATTTTGAATTTGAGACAGAATTTATTGGTGCAAATCGTTTCATTTTGCAAATTACGATGTCGATTATGGATAATTCCGTTCATAACAAAAAGATAATTTCCGCCCATGTTCAAGATATAACAGAACGCCGTCTGACCGAGAGAAAAGTCGATTTAACATATGAATATCAAAAACGCAGTCGCTTTTTTAACAGTGTTTTAACGGGAGGATATAGTCAAGAACAGCAAAATCAACTATTAAGCGTATATGGAATTGAGAATCAAAAACCATTAGTTTGTTATGTGGTTTCGACCTCTCTGTTAGATGAAACGGCATATTCTCCAGAAAATATTCGTGCAAGCATCGGAGAATGGTTAATTGAAAAGGGTTATGGATGGATATGGAACAGTAATTTTGGTATAGGTATACTTATGCAGTATCCAAGCAGTATGGGCGATGTGGAAAGAATTGCAGGACTTTTAAAGGAGTCAATAGAAATGCGATTTCCCAAAATAGTAATTCGTATTGGGGTATCGACTACGAGAGGAATGATTCTTAACTTTAAACAATTATATTATGATGCTTTAGCTGGATTAATGATGGCAATAGATGAGAATCGTGATGTTGCTATCTTGGATTATTCGCAAAATGGATTATATGAAGTTATTGTTCATACCTTTGAAAAAATGGATATAGAGCGTTTTATCGATAATGCATTGGGGAAGATCATTCAGCATGATTGTAAAAATAATAGTGAACTTTTGTTAACGTTAGAACAATTAATCTTTTCAAATAGTATAAAAAGTGTTGCTGCTAGTTTATTTATACATCCAAATACTGTTTTATGGCGTAAACAAAAAATAGAAGAGATTTTAGAATCATCCATTGACGATATCAATGTTCGTACTCAAATAAATTTAGCGTTAAAGTTGATTCATATTAGAGACTTTATTAAAAAAGATGCTAATTTTTGGAACACAAAGGACTTATAGCTGAAATTTTGAGGTGTTAGTATGGAGAAAAAACAAATCTGTTATAGTTTTATTAATGAAGCCGATGTTATGGAACGGTTAGGGGGAAATATAAATTTATTCAATCGTTTATTTAATAAGTACATAAATTCATATAAAAATGCTGATGGGGAAGTAAAAGAACTTATTAATAAAAAAAATTATGAGGATGCTCGACTTTTAGCTCATACGATAAAAGGAACATCAGCTAATTTAGGAATAACTAATATGCGGGAAAAAGCGATGGAACTAGAAAAAGCTATTATTACTGAGGATGATTTGGAAATAGAAAAAAGGCTGAGAGAGTTAAAAGAAGAGTTACAAAGAATACTTACAGAGATAAATTTTAAATGAAGAAGATACATAGGGTGTGCTCAATAGGCTGGCTGGCGTTATCTAAAAGATGAGGTTAGCTGGTTCTAACGGAAAAATAAACAGAAAATTCATAAAATTAAAAATATGAATTTTCGATTATAAATAAAATAATAAAGAAGAAAGGTGATTGTTTATGACAAATAATATTGAAAAGGATTTAGAAAATTTAAAAGTAGAAGATGTTTTTGATATGAAGTTTCTGCAAGCATTCCAAGATTCTTTTGCAAAAAGTTTAGGAATGACAGCTGTTACTGTTGATTTAGAAGGAAATCCAATAACACGCCCTAGTTACTGGACAAAATTTTGCATGGAATATACGCGTAATTCACCAATTGGAAATAAGCGTTGTATGGAGTGTGACCGTATTGGTGGAGAAACATCAGCAAAAAATGGTAGACCTGCAATTTATGAATGTCATGCTGGTTTGATGGATTTTGCAGCTCCAATTATGTTAAATGGGAAGCAGATTGGTTCAATTTTAGGAGGTCAAGTTTTAACTGAACCGTTAGTAGAAAGCAAATACAGAAAAATTGCAGAAGAAATTGGCGTTAATCCAGAGAAATATGTTGCAGCGGTTCGTGAGATTAATTATATGCCACGGGAAAATTTAGAGGCAGCGGCAAATGTTTTATTTTTAATGGCAAATGCATTTTCTCAAATGGGATATTATAAATTCTGTTTAAAAGATATGTCTGAAACTATTAATGAAAAACTAATGCATGTATCTGCGACGATGGAAGAATTAGCGGCATCAGCAAATGATGTAAATGAAAATCAGAATAATTTAAATAATGAAATTAAAAATGTAAATCTTATTTCAGTAAAAATTAACGAAGTGACAGATTTAATCAAAGATATTGCGAATGAAACACAATTGCTGGGATTAAATGCGTCTATTGAAGCTGCTCGTGCAGGCGTAGCTGGTGCTGGATTTGGTGTTGTTGCTCAAGAAATTCGCAAGTTATCCGGCAATTCGAAAGAAACCGTAGAAAAAATAAGAGAATTTACAGGGATGATTAATTCATCTGTAAATGAAACTGTAGATAAAGGGGCAGCTACATTAGAAATTGTTAGTCAACAGACTAGCGCAATTGAAAGCGTAGCAAACGAACTAGTAAAATTATCAGAAACAGCAGCTGAATTATATAATTTAGCACACGAAAAATAATTTAATAAAATAAGAATGCAATGCCTTGTCGATTTTTCAAAAAATATGTTGACAAGGCACATTTCTTCTGATATCATAATAAAAGTCGTCAGCGGGAAACGCTTACGGCACTAACTAAAAAGAAATTCATCAAAAAGAATTTCAAAAAAATATGTTGACAACAATCCTTGATTGTGTTAATATAAATGAGCTGGTTCGCCAGCAACCAAGTGTTCCTTGAAAACTAAACAATGTAGATATTAAGTAATGTATTACTTGATTCAATTATGCCAGATGTGCGGGTTTCGTTTTAAACGAAACACAAAACAAATGTTACAAAAAAGTAACAACAATTTCTTTTAAAGAAAAGATAATTATTGAGCCATTTAGGCTTTCTAATAATAAATTTATTGGAGAGTTTGATCCTGGCTCAGGACGAACGCTGGCGGCGTGCTTAACACATGCAAGTCGAACGGAGAATTATTTCGGTAATTCTTAGTGGCGAACGGGTGAGTAACGCGTAGACAACCTACCTTTTAGATGGGGACAACATCGCGAAAGCGGTGCTAATACCGAATGTTGATAATGAAATGCATGTTTCGTTATTTAAAGATGGCCTCTATATATAAGCTATCGCTAAAAGATGGGTCTGCGTCTGATTAGCTAGTTGGTGAGATAACAGCCCACCAAGGCAACGATCAGTAGCCGGTCTGAGAGGATGAACGGCCACATTGGGACTGAGACACGGCCCAAACTCCTACGGGAGGCAGCAGTGGGGAATCTTCCGCAATGGACGAAAGTCTGACGGAGCAACGCCGCGTGAGTGAAGAAGGTTTTAGGATCGTAAAGCTCTGTTGTTTAGGACGAATGTGCCTTATGCGAATAGTATGAGGTAATGACGGTACTAAACGAGAAAGCCACGGCTAACTACGTGCCAGCAGCCGCGGTAATACGTAGGTGGCAAGCGTTGTCCGGAATTATTGGGCGTAAAGGGAGCGCAGGTGGGAAAATAAGTCTGTTTTAAAAGTGCGGGGCTCAACCCCGTGATGGAATGGAAACTGTTTTTCTTGAGTGCAGGAGAGGAAAGTGGAATTCCTAGTGTAGCGGTGAAATGCGTAGATATTAGGAGGAACACCAGTGGCGAAGGCGACTTTCTGGACTGTAACTGACACTGAGGCTCGAAAGCCAGGGTAGCGAACGGGATTAGATACCCCGGTAGTCCTGGCCGTAAACGATGGGTACTAGGTGTAGGAGGTATCGACCCCTTCTGTGCCGGAGTTAACGCAATAAGTACCCCGCCTGGGGAGTACGGCCGCAAGGTTGAAACTCAAAGGAATTGACGGGGGCCCGCACAAGCGGTGGAGTATGTGGTTTAATTCGACGCAACGCGAAGAACCTTACCAGGGCTTGACATTGATTGAAAGACGTAGAGATACGTACCTCTTCTTCGGAAGACAAGAAAACAGGTGGTGCATGGCTGTCGTCAGCTCGTGTCGTGAGATGTTGGGTTAAGTCCCGCAACGAGCGCAACCCCTATCATTTGTTGCCAGCACGTAAAGGTGGGAACTCAAATGAGACTGCCGCGGATAACGCGGAGGAAGGCGGGGATGACGTCAAGTCATCATGCCCCTTATGTCCTGGGCTACACACGTACTACAATGGGATTGACAGAGGGAAGCGAAATCGCGAGATGGAGCAAACCCCAGAAACAATCTCTCAGTTCGGATTGTAGGCTGCAACTCGCCTACATGAAGTCGGAATCGCTAGTAATCGCAGGTCAGCATACTGCGGTGAATACGTTCCCGGGCCTTGTACACACCGCCCGTCACACCACGAAAGTCAGTCACACCCAAAGCCGGTGGGGTAACTCTAACGAGAGCTAGCCGTCTAAGGTGGGGCCGATGATTGGGGTGAAGTCGTAACAAGGTAGCCGTATCGGAAGGTGCGGCTGGATCACCTCCTTTCTAAGGAGACATGAGAATTTGAAATAGAATTCTTGTCATCCAGGTCGACACATTTGGCATCTACATTGATTAGTTTTGAGGGAATACAAGTATGTATTGACTCAAAAATGTTCTTTGAAAACTACACAGAAGAAACAAATGAAATTAATCAACCTCTCAAAAGAGAGAGTAAATTAACGACATTTTAGGATTCAAAAAAACAAACTAAGCATCAAAAATGATGAACTTAGAGCTTAAATGACGTAAGTCAAGCTACTAAGGGCATACGGCGGATGCCTAGGCGCCAAGAGCCGAAGAAGGACGCGATAAGCTGCGAAAAGCCATGGGGAACTGCAAGTAAGTCTTGATCCATGGATGTCCGAATGGGGGAACCCAGCAGTAGTAATGTACTGTTATCCATGCCAAAGAGCATGAGAAGGTAGACCCGGGGAACTGAAACATCTAAGTACCCGGAGGAAAAGTAATCAAATGAGATTCCCTAAGTAGCGGCGAGCGAACGGGGAAGAGCCCAAACCAGCTGACTTCGGTCAACTGGGGTTGAGGACTGACAAAAAGCGAAATTTATCTAATCGAATGACTTGGGAAAGTCAAGCGTAGAAGGTGAAACTCCTGTAGATGAAAGATAAATAAGTGGGTCAGAATCCAGAGTACCACGAGACACGAGGAACCTTGTGGGAAGCAGGGGGGACCACCCTCCAAGGCAAAATACTCCTTGGCGACCGATAGCGTATAGTACCGTGAGGGAAAGGTGAAAAGAACCCCGGGAGGGGAGTGAAAAGAACCTGAAACCGTATGTCTACAAGCAGTTGAAGCACTATAAATGTGCGACAGCGTGCCTATTGAAGAATGAACCGGCGAGTTACAGTATCTAGCGAGGTTAAGTGGAAAACACGGAGCCGAAGCGAAAGCGAGTCTTAATAGGGCGAAAGTTAGATATTGTAGACCCGAAACCGCAGTGATCTATCCATGACCAGGTTGAAGCTCAGGTAAAATTGAGTGGAGGACCGAACCCGTGAACGTTGAAAAGTTTTGGGATGAGTTGTGGATAGGGGTGAAATGCCAATCGAACGCGGAGATAGCTGGTTCTCCCCGAAATAGCTTTAGGGCTAGCCTCAAGGTAAAAAGTATAGACGGTAGAGCTCTGATCGGGCTAGGGGGCGTAAAGCTTACCGAACCCAGTCAAACTGCGAATGGCTATACTTGTACTTGGGAGTCAGACTGCGAGTGATAAGACCCGTAGTCAAAAGGGAAACAGCCCAGAACGCCGACTAAGGTCCCCAATGCTGTGCTAAGTGGCAAAGGATGTAAAGCTTCACAAACAACCAGGATGTTGGCTCAGAAGCAGCCACCATTTAAAGAGTGCGTAATAGCTCACTGGTCGAGAGGCTTTGCGCCGAAAATGTCCGGGGCTAAAGCACAGAACCGAAGTCGCGTCAGCATACTAAAGTATGTTGGGTAGGGGAGCGTTCTATACACGACGAAGGTATACCGAAAGGAGTGCTGGAGAGTATAGAAGTGAGAATGCCGGTATGAGTAGCGAAAAGGAAGGTAAGAATCCTTCCCACCGAAAGCCTAAGGTTTCCTGAGCAACGATCGTCGACTCAGGGTAAGTCGGGACCTAAGCCGAGGCAAAGAGCGTAGGCGATGGACAACAGGTAAAGATTCCTGTACCACCGATAATTGTTTGAGCAATGGAGTGACGCAGAAGGAAGGTTAAGCGGGCAGATGGAAACGCCTGTCTAAGCTGGTAGGGTGAGATGTAGGCAAATCCGCATCTTAAAAACCTGAGAAGTGACGGAAAGATGTAAGCAATTACATTGAATTTAACTGGACCACGCTGCCAAGAAAAGCTTCTAGTGAGATTAAAGGTGCCCGTACCGCAAACCGACACAGGTAGGCGGGGAGAGAATCCTAAGGTGCGCGGGAAAACCCTCGTTAAGGAACTCGGCAAAATGTATCCGTAACTTCGGGAAAAGGATAGCCATTTTTGGTGAAGCTACAAGCTAGCAGAGCTGAAGAAGGCGACAGAAGAGAGGCCCAAGCGACTGTTTACCACAAACACAGGTGCATGCGAAAGAGAAATCTGAAGTATATGTGCTGACACCTGCCCGGTGCTGGAAGGTTAAGAGGAGGGTTTAGAAGTAATTCGAAGATCTGAATTGAAGCCCCAGTAAACGGCGGCCGTAACTATAACGGTCCTAAGGTAGCGAAATTCCTTGTCGGGTAAGTTCCGACCCGCACGAAAGGTGTAACGACTTGGGCACTGTCTCAACGAGGGACCCGGTGAAATTGAAATACCTGTGAAGATGCAGGTTACCCGCGACTGGACAGAAAGACCCCATGGAGCTTTACTGCAACCTGACATTGGTTTTTGGTAAATAATGTACAGGATAGGTGGGAGACTGAGAATATGGTACGCTAGTATCATAGGAGTCAATGTTGGGATACCACCCTTTATTTACTGAAAATCTAACTGAATGAATAACAAACATCAAGACAGTGTCAGGCGGGCAGTTTGACTGGGGCGGTCGCCTCCGAAAGAGTAACGGAGGCGCCCAAAGGTTCCCTCAGCGCGGCAAGAAATCGCGCGAAGAGTGTAAAGGCAGAAGGGAGCTTGACTGCGAGACGGACAGGTCGAGCAGGTACGAAAGTAGGGCTTAGTGATCCGGTGGTACCGAGTGGAAGGGCCATCGCTCAACGGATAAAAGCTACCCTGGGGATAACAGGCTAATCTCTCCCAAGAGTCCATATCGACGGGGAGGTTTGGCACCTCGATGTCGGCTCATCACATCCTGGGGCTGAAGTAGGTCCCAAGGGTTGGGCTGTTCGCCCATTAAAGTGGTACGTGAGCTGGGTTCAGAACGTCGTGAGACAGTTCGGTCCCTATCCATCGCGGGCGTAAGAAACTTGAAGGGAGCTGCTCCTAGTACGAGAGGACCGGAGTGGACGAACCAATGGTGTACCAATTATGCCGCCAGGCGTACAGTTGGGTAGCTACGTTCGGAAAGGATAAACGCTGAAAGCATCTAAGCGTGAAACCAGCCTTAAGATGAGGTTTCTCATAGAGTAATCTAGTAAGACCCCTTGAAGAAGACAAGGTAGATAGGCCAGATGTGTAAGTACAGTAATGTATTTAGCTGACTGGTACTAATAGGTCGAGGGCTTGACTTAAAGCAGAGAGCCAATATACCATGAGCGAAAGCGAATGAAGTAGATTGAGCGAATCGCTTTACTCCGAGCGTAAAGAAATGGAGCGAGTGAGTTTCATATCTAAGCGAAGCGGAATAAAGCAAGAATAAAATGTAGTTAAGATTAATTTCAATTCTTCTGTATAGTTTTGAAGGAACATATCTAAAAAGAAAGTTCACTTCAAAAAGCACGGATGACTAGAAATGTGCAGATACAAGGCGCAGCGGAAAGAAGAGAGGGAGGCGTAATGAGAATTACGTTGACTGAACGGATTGAGCAGTAACGAAGTAGATGTGCGTTTATAGACAGACGGATCTGGTGTCGATAGCTATAGGGTACCACCTGTTCCCATACCGAACACAGTAGTTAAGCCTATACACGCCGAAAGTACTTGGATGGAAACGTCCTGGGAGGTTAGGTAGATGCCAGTTGAAATCTAGTGATGATAGCTATAGGGTACCACCTGTTCCCATACCGAACACAGTAGTTAAGCCTATATACGCCGAAAGTACTTGGATGGAAACGTCCTGGGAGGTTAGGTAGTTGCTAGTTAGAGAGGGCCAAATGAATATAAGTATTCGTTTGGCTTTTGTTATATGGTGGCTATGGTGAAGTGGTTAACACGACGGATTGTGGCTCCGTTACTCGTGGGTTCGATTCCCACTAGTCACCCCATATAATATACAGGGGTATAGCTCAATTGGTAGAGTAGTGGTCTCCAAAACCATTGGTTGTGGGTTCAAGTCCTACTGCCCCTGCCAACTTTATATTGTCCATGGAGTGGTACTCAAGAGGCTGAAGAGGACGGTTTGCTAAATCGTTAGACGCGCAAGCGTGCGTGGGTTCGAACCCCACCCACTCCGCCATTATAGGAATGTAAAGCTTTGGATTTATCCAAAGCTTTTTTTGTTAGTATTCTTTACTATTTTGAATGAATTTTCAAATTTTTGTATTAGAAATGACGATAAAGGGAACTTTTAAAATATCGTTAATTACTAGTTGAAGAACGTAAAAAAATAACTAATTTATTGTAAATTTTTATTCCTTGACTTTATTGGCAAAATGTGATTTTATTTATGTAGTAGTCTGCCGGATTTTGTCGGGGTACAGGCGTAATTTTATAGAGAAAGGCAGATTTAGTTGATGCATGAACATGAGCAAAATATTATCAATTTAGTCAATCTTACTAAACAATTTGATGATCATACCGTTTTAGATAAGATTAATTTATATATTAGGAAAAATGAGTTTCTAACCTTATTAGGACCTAGTGGTTGTGGAAAAACGACAATGTTAAGGATTATTGCTGGCTTTGAACAAGCAACGGAAGGAACAGTTCTTTTTGAGGGCAAAGATATTAATCATGTTCCACCTTATAAACGAAGAATTAATACAGTTTTTCAGAAATATGCATTATTTCCGCATATGAATGTATTTGAAAATGTGGCTTTTGGTTTAACGATAAAAAAGGTATCCAAAGATGAAATTAGAAGACGAGTAAAGGAAATGCTCGCGCTAGTTAATCTTTCTGGTTTTGAAAAAAGAAAAATTGATTCTTTGAGCGGTGGACAGCAGCAGAGAATTGCTATCGCAAGGGCTTTGATTAATGAGCCAGAGGTATTATTGCTAGATGAGCCGTTAGGTGCATTAGACTTGAAACTTCGAAAGGATATGCAGACTGAATTAAAAAAGATACAGAAACGAGTTGGCATTACCTTTATTTATGTTACTCATGATCAAGAAGAAGCTCTAACTATGAGTGACACTATTGTAATTATGAATGGTGGGCGAATTCAGCAAATTGGTCATCCGGAAGATATTTATAATGAGCCGAAGAATCCTTTTGTTGCTGATTTTATTGGTGAAAGTAATATTATTGATGGAAAAATGATAAAAGATGGTTTGACGTTTTTTGCAGGACGTGAATTTGTTTGTGTTGATGGCGGATTTCAAGAGAATGAAGCTGTCGATATTGTTGTTCGTCCAGAGGATATTCAAGTTGTTGACCAAGGATCGGGAATGTTGGTTGGTCGGGTAGAGTCGGTTACTTTTAAAGGAGTACATTATGAGATGATGATAAAAGCGGCCGAGTTTGCTTGGATGGTGCATAGTACAGTAATGGCACCAATTGGAGCAACGATTGGAATGAATATTGGACCAAATGAAATTCATGTAATGAAGAAGGTGAGAGTTTAATGGAAAAACGTTGGATTGCTTATCCGTATCACATATGGATGGCAATTTTTACAGTTGTGCCGTTAGCATTAATTGTCTTTTATGCTTTTACATTACCGAATGAATTTACATTTTCTTTAGAGAATATAAAACGTGTAATGGAACCACTTTATTTAGAAGTTTTGTTGCGTTCAATTTATTTGGCATTAGTTAGTACAGTGATTTGTTTTATTATTGGTTACCCAATGGCATTAATTTTATCTGAAACTTCGATAAAGTATCGTAATATGCTAGTTTTAATGGTAGTTATTCCAATGTGGATGAATTTTTTACTTCGTACTTACGCTTGGATGACTCTTTTAGAGAGAAAAGGGTTAATTAACTCTATTTTGACGAATCTACATTTACCTACAATTAATATTCTTTATACCGACTATGCAGTTATTTTAGGGATGGTTTATAATTTTCTGCCATTTATGATATTGCCTATTTACTCGGTATTAATGAAATTGGATAAGAGTCTTCTAGAGGCGGCAGATGATCTTGGAGCAAATAAATTGACGTCTTTTCGTAAGATTACTTTCCCATTAAGCTTACCAGGAGTCTATGCTGGGATGATTATGGTGTTTATGCCTGCCGTCACTACATTTGTTATTTCACGTTTGCTTGGTGGTGGTCAATATATGTTAATAGGAAACCTAATTGAACAGCAATTTTTGGCGATTGGTGATTGGAATTTTGGAGCATCATTATCCGTTGTTATGATGGCTTTGATTTTATGCAGTTTAGCATTCATGGGACGCTATGAAAAAGATAATAGAGGGGGAGGGATGTTTTGGTGATGAATTTTTTTAAAAAATCTTACACCGGAATTGTCTTTGCCTTTCTGTACGCGCCGATTTTTGTACTCATTATATTCTCTTTTAATGATTCAAAATCTAGAGGCAGCTGGGACGGCTTTACTTTGCGCTGGTATGAGGAGTTATTTAATAATAGTGAAATTTTAACGGCGCTTTATTACACACTCTCTGTTGCAGTAATATCAGCGATTTTAGCGACGATTATTGGAACGGTTGCCGCTTTAGCAATTCATAATCATATGAAGCCTATTCAAAAAAATATCGTTATGAATTTAACGTATCTACCAGTATTAAATCCTGATATCGTAACAGGAATTTCGTTAATGTTGTTGTTTATTTTTGTTAAAATGGACTTAGGATTTTTTTCATTATTGATTGCGCACACGGTCTTTAACGTTCCCTATGTTATTTTGGCAATTTTACCGAAATTGAAACAGTTTAATAATAGCTTATATGAGGCTGCGTTAGATTTAGGAGCCAGTCCATCTTATGCGTTTAAGAAAGTTGTTTTACCGGAGATTATGCCGGGGATTATTACTGGAGCATTGTTTGCTTTTACTTTGTCCATTGATGATTTTGTTATTAGCTTTTTTACGACGGGGTCAGGAGTGAATAATTTATCTATTTTAATTTATTCGATGGCGAGAAGGGGAATTCATCCAACAATTAACGCGTTATCTACTTTACTATTTGCTGCTGTTTTGATATTATTATTAGCGGTTAATAGGCGCATTGCGAAAGATGAAGAGAATTTTAAGGAGGCGTGAAATTGGGCAAATTAACAAAGATTTTATTCTTTATAACTCTATGTGTATTTAGTGTGGTAGCTTTAACTGGTTGTGGTGGCGAAAAAAGTGCACAGCGTCAGTTAAAAGTGTATAATTGGGGAGACTATATTGATCCTGAGGTAATCAAAGATTTTGAAAAAGAAACTGGAATTAAAGTTATCTATGATACTTTTGCGACAAATGAAGATATGTATGTGAAAATTAAATCAGGTGGTAGTGATTATGATGTTGCAATTCCTTCTGACTATATGATTAAACGTATGATTAATGAAGATCTTTTAGAAAAAATTGATTATAACAATGTACCAAACTATAAAAACATTTCTGATAAATTTAAGAATTTAGCATTTGATGCGAAAAATGAGTATTCTGTACCTTATATGTGGGGAACTGTAGGTATTATTTATAATAAAACTATGGTACAAGAGCCAGTGGATAGTTGGGGAATTTTGTGGAATAAGAAATATGCTAAACAAATTCTAATGGTAGACAGTCCTCGTGACTCTATTGGTGTTACATTAAAATATCTTGGATATTCTTTAAATACTGATAAAGATAATGAAATTGAAGCTGCTAAGCTAAAATTAATTGAGCAAAAACCGCTTGTTTTAGCATATGTAGTTGATGAAGTAAAGGATAAGATGATATCTGGTGAAGCTGCTATGGCTGTGGTATGGTCTGGCGATGCTATGTTCATGAAAGAGAAAAATTCCGACCTAGAATATGCAATTCCAAAAGAAGGAACAAATTTATGGTTTGATTCTATCGTAATTCCAAAAGGAGCAAAACATAAAAAAGAAGCTGAAGAGTTTATCAACTACTTATCAAGGCCAGATATTGCACAAAGAAATGTTGAATATATTGGTTATGCTACGCCGATTCCAGAAGTAGAAAAGAATTTGGATCCAGATGTACAAGCGGATATTGCAGCATATCCTGGAGATCAAATTTTAGCAAATACTGAAGTATTTGATGATTTATCAAAAAATCTTGTAAAATATGATAAAGCATGGACTGAAATTAAAGCAGCGAGATAATATTTAACTAAAATGCATCATTTGATGTAAAAACCGTAAGAAGAACTTTCTTACGGTTTTTATTTTGGAAAAGCTTTAGAAAAATAGCTGTATCAGGATATAGCTATGATATAATAGTAGAAAATTATTGAATTTATAGGAGATTAGTTATGCTAAGGTTATCTAAGTTAGAGTGGATTACAATTATTTTAGGTATTATATTATTATTGGGAATGGATTTTCAAAATTTAAAATTTTTAGATATTCTCTGTTTGTCTACGTATGGGATATGGATTATTTTGAAAATTGTCGTTATGATGAAAGTTAAAAAACAAAATGGTAATAATAAGAAGGGTAGGAAACCATAAAAATAAAGGTTGAAGATTATATATGGAAAAAAATTTAACGGCAGGAAACCCTGCAAAATTAATTCTAGGCTTTACAATACCGCTAATTATAGGAAATATATGCCAACAATTATATGCTGTAATTGATACCTTAATTGTAGGACGAACCTTGGGAATTCATGCGCTTGCTGCTGTTGGTTCTACTGGAAGCTTAATGTTTTTAATGATCGGTTTTTTAATCGGAGTGACTTCAGGATTCTCTATTGTTACGGGACAACGGTATGGTGCAAATGATAAAATCGGCGTGCGAAAAAGTGTCGTTGCTTGTGCAATTTTAACGTTAACTTTTACCGTATTTTTAACGATTTTTGGTATACTAACTGCACGATTTTTTTTAGAAACTATGCAAACTCCACCAGAACTTCTTGAGGATGCTTATCAATTTATTGTTGTAATATATAGTGGTATAGGAATTACAATGATATTTAATATGTTATCTAATTTGATTCGTGCTTTAGGAGATAGCAGAACGCCTTTATTTTTTCTTATTGTAGCGAGTTTATTAAATATAGGTCTCGATTTGATTTTTATCTTAGTATTTTCTATGGGGGTTCAAGGAGCTGCTCTTGCTACTGTCGTTGCGCAAGCTGTTTCAGCAATATTGTGCATCTGGTATATCATAAAATATTTACCAATATTACATGTTAAGAAGTCTGATTGGCGCGTTGAATGGAATATCCTTTGGGATCACATAAAAATTGGATTTCCTATGGGGTTTCAGGCGGCGATTATCGCAGTTGGTGCAATTGTATTACAAGTTGCGCTAAATCATCTGGGAGCAAATGCGATTGCCGCGTTTGCAGCAGCACAAAAAATTGATATGATTGCAATTATGCCGATGATGTCATTTGGTATGGCAATGGCTGCTTATACAGCACAAAATTATGGGGCGAAAAACATTGAAAGAATTAATCAAGGGGTGAATCAATGTATATTGATGTCGGTTGGTTTTAGTATTTTTATTGCATTGATAAATATCTTCTTTGGAGGCTGGATGACTAGCTTTTTTGTTGGAAATGATGAAACAGAGGTCATTCGTTTAGCACAAGTTTATTTAAATATTAATGGTGTGTTTTATTGGGTGCTATCATTATTGTTTATTTACCGATATACTTTGCAAGGGTTGGGAAAAAGTGTAGTTCCTACAGTTGCAGGAATTATGGAACTTATTATGCGGGTATTTGCTGCAATGGTTATGGCGAAATTTTTTGGGTTTGCAGGTGTAGCGAGTGCTAGCCCATTAGCATGGATAGGATCGGCTATCCCACTGATTATTGCTTACTATATAACATTAAAAAAGCTTTTTAAAAAAGAATTCTAGTAGAATAATTAAGCTAAGTAAAACTCTAGGCGAATTAAATCAGCCTGGAGTTTTCTTTAATTTAAGAGCATGAAATTGTAAATATACAGAAAAAATAATTAATGGTATAATAAACTATATGAGTAATATTTTATAAAATAAAAATGAATTTTGTCATTTATATATAGATGCTAGTCATAGTGGAAGGATGTATCTGCATGAAAAAAATAGTAACTTATTTTGAAAATTTTACTCCGCGAATGCTTGAACAATACAATAAAGCTGTACAAAAATTTTATCATGAGTTATTTGAAATTAATGTTACTGATGGAACTTATAAGATTCTTTATCATATACAGAATAAATATTTAACCTTAATTAAAAATGGGAGTATTGATGAAGGAATAAAAAATGCTACAAGTAAAATAATACATCCTGATGATAAAGAGCGTTTTTTAAGATTTGTATCATTAACGAATGTTAGAGAAAATTTATCTAATAGGAAACCTTTTATTTCAATTGAGCTTCGTCAATTATGGTATGATGAAAAATATCATTGGGTGTCGTTATTAATTTTTCCTATGGAGATGGAGGATGAAAAGGAAGCATATATATGTTTTGTAACGGATATTGATGAGAAAATGAAGGTACAGACTCAATATTTACAGGAAAAACAATATCAAGATGTCATTATTTCAGACGCTATTCTTTGTGCTGAATTTGATTTAACTAATAATACGATAAAAGAAATAGCTCCAAGAATATTAAAAACCTTATCTTTGTCTAAAAGTGCAAGTTTTTCTGATGTAATTGAGGCAGTTGCAAATGAGCTTGTTTATCCTAGTGACCGCGAGATGTTTTTGAAGAATTTAAGTATAAATTATTTGGCGTTAGCATCAAATGAAAATAATTATATTTTATCTTTTGACTATCGGTCTTTTCATGCAGCGAGTAATGACTATTTTTGGGCGGCATCTTTCGCCAATTTAATTTATGATTGCAACACTGGGCATTTGTGCTGTCGATGGTATGTAAAAGATATTAATAGTAAAAAGCAATATGAATTAGGATTAAGGGAGCGTGCTGAACGTGATCAGTTAACAGGGGTGTATAATCGCGTTACTTTTGAAATGCTCTTAGAAGATCGTCTAAAGAAGATTAAAAGTGAAATGGCCTTGATTGTTCTTGATATAGATGATTTTAAATGGATTAATGATAGTTTTGGTCATGTATATGGTGATAATGTATTAAAAAAAATTACAGCATTGCTAAAATCAATTATTGGGAATTTTGGTGTTATTGGGCGACTCGGTGGAGATGAATTTGCTATTTTTATTTCTTATTTTACTACAAGGGAAGAAGTTTTAAAGAAGGTAGATCAAATATGCAAAGCGATGCCAGATACTATCAATTTTGGCAAAGCGGAATTTAGTTTGTCGTGTTCATTAGGAGTCGCCTTTGCACCTGATGATGGAAGTTCTTTTACAGAAATTTATCGATCTGGTGATGAGGCGCAATATCAGGCAAAAAAGAATGGCAAGAATCAATGGAAGATTTATGATAAAAGCATGATTTCTGAACTAAAGAAAAAGAAAAATCATCGGATTGAAGGCTTTTATAAAGAAACGGATGAATTTAATAGCTTACTACCTAATATTTTGTTTGAAAATGGTTTAAGTATAGATACGTTAAATATTTTATTAGACTGTGTAGCGCGGCATTATGAAATTGATAATATAACGATAGTAAATTTTAGGGAGTTTAGAATTCTTGCACAGTGGTCTGCAAAAAATAAATTAATCGAGTATTTAGATTATTTTACTTTTTTAGGTAAATATAAAGAAGGGGCAATTCGAATAGTTGAAAAAGGTGAAACTTGGATTTGCAATGATGTGAGTTTACTGCCACTTGACCTAGGGGAGTTTTATTTGAATAAAGGGATTCAAGCAGAGTTGTCTATGCCAATTTATTGCGAAAAAAAAGTGAGTGCTGCTGTGATTTTTTCTTTCACAAGGGAAAAACACATATGGACATATGAAGAAATTGAGACTGCCAAACGTGTTGCAAAACTGACCAGTTCTATTTTAGAAAATATTATTTTATTAAAAGATAGTTTAGCAACGACTGCGAAACTTAAGAAGGCGTTAGATGAGTTAAAAGTGAGCGAGGAACGTTTTCGAATTGCTTTAGATAAAACTCATACTTATATATGGGAATTTGATTTGAATAAACATGAGTTTAAGAATGCACAAAAAATAGCTGAGCAATATGATGTTGATTTAATAGTTAAAGATGCGCCATATTCATTGATTAAAGAAGAAATCATACATCCCGATACGGCAAAGGATTATTTAGTTGCTCATCAAAAGATATATAATGGAGAAAAAACAGTCACATGTTTAGTTAAAATTAGAAATATACAAGGAAGATATCTTTGGCATCATATTACGTATACAAATATATTCGATCAATTTGGGCAGCCAATAAAAGCTATTGGAATATCGGAAGAAATAAATACGCAAGAATGACTTTAAATATGTTATAAATAATCTCGTAAGGTTTTGTTGAAAAATTTTTTTAATATATTTTAATATGAAAATTTTGGCTTGAAAAAATTAAAATTTTTGATTTTGTGTAAATCATTTATTTCGTCAAATAAGTAGGATAGTCATTGGATAAAATAAGATGGAGAATTTTTGCTTGGTGAAAATAAAAGAAATATGATAAAATTTATTTATCAAAAATAGGGGCAAGTTTAATTAGCCAAATATGATTGTATTTGGCTAATTTCTATATTATAGGGGGATTAAATAAGTGTTTGTACAAGATCTGATATACCAAGGGCAAGCAGATAAAGTTGCAATTGATGGCGAACTAAAGATTACTTATCGAGATTTACAAATAAGCGTAGAGGAGTATCGTAATTATTTATATTCAATAGGCATTCGTAGAGGTGATAATGTCGGAGTGCTTTCTAAAAATTCTGCGTATTATATTTATGCATATATGGCAATTGTAAGTTTAGGAGCAGTTGTTGTCCCGATCAACTTTCAACTTACTGCACGTGAAATTGCTTATATTGTTCAAGATGCAGAAATGAAGTTTTTTATTAGTGATGTTGAAGTTGAGATTAAAGAAGAACTAGAATTTTATCAGTATAAATTTCCAGTGAAAAAAATGTTGTTAACTGATATTGAAGTCAAAGCAAAAATTAAAGGGAAATATGTTCCTGCACCGAGTTTGCCGGAATCGTTTACGGAAGATGAGGTCTGTGTTATTATTTATACTTCAGGAACAACAGGAAATCCAAAGGGTGCGATGCTTACTCATAAAAATCAGGTGAGTAATGCTCGAATGTTTAAACAGGCAATTGGAATTAATGAAAATGATAATGTTTTGTGTGTACTTCCGATGTATCATTGTTTTGCGTGGACTTGCGCAGTATTAAATCCATTGTATTCAAAAGCTAGAATTACTATTTTAGATGCATTTAATCCAAAAGAAACAGTTGTTGCAATACAAAAGTTTGATGTCAACTTAATTTATGCTGTTCCGGCGATTTGTAATATACTTACCCGTACAGCTCCGACAGAAGCTTTGGCAAATGTTCATACTTTTATCGTTGGGGGAACATCTTTGCCAATAAAAATTGCTACAGATTTTGCGAAAAAATTTAACTTAACAATTTTAGAAGGATATGGATTATCGGAAGCGTCACCTGTTGTCGCGGTAAATACGAAAAATAAATATCGTTTGGGATCTATTGGTTGTCCATTACCAGACATCGAAGTTAAAATTATTGATGCCAATGGAAAAGGGGTGTCTCGGGGTGAAGTCGGTGAATTAATCGTTCGAGGTGATAATGTAATGAAAGGCTATTATCATTTGCCTGAGGCTACAAAGGCTGCACTAAAACCAGATGGATGGCTGCATACAGGAGATATTGCATATCAAGATGAAGATGGATTTATTTTTATTGTTGATCGGTTGAAAGATATGTTAATTAGTAGTGGAGAAAATGTTTATCCGCGCGAAATTGAAGAGGTCTTGTATACGTATGATGGAGTAATGGAAGCTGCTGTTGTTGGTAGGGAAGATAAATTGCGAGGACAGGCTGTAGTTGCTTATATCGTTCCTGCGGATGGTGTAGTCATTGATAAAAAAGAAGTAAAGGATTATTTGCAGCGAAATCTGGCGATTTATAAAGTACCAAGGGAAATTCATATTGTCGATCATTTCCCTAAAAGTCAGACTGGAAAAATATTAAAAAGATTATTATCGTGAGAAGAAAAAACAAATTTTTTTGATTTATAAAAATTTAACATGATAATAACAAAAAATCCTCCTTAAGTTGTATGATGAACGTACAAATGTTAAGGAGGATTTTATTTCATGATAAAAATAAAACTAAGAAAAAATTATGTAAAGCAATTCTTACCTCTTAGACAGCTTTGGTATATGGCAGTGAATCCAGAACTTTCTTTTACTGTTCTTTACGTAGTACAACAAGAACAATTGATAACTATTTTGCCGACTCATCAGGCAAAACTTATTGTCAGATAAACCTTTGATTTTCTTATTGAAGTAAAAGAGGTGCAGAAAAAAGGTATTCAAGTAATGATAAATAGAAATTTAGCAGAAAAACATTTTGGAGAACGACGAACAATTCGTTATCAAGTTACTGATGAAAAAGCGATTAAAAAGGTTAAAAATATAATTTTAATGACATAAGTTTGCAACCAAGAGAATCGTCCCTTATTCCAACTTTGCAAGTTGGAAAACGTGAAATTGCAGATATAATTTAATGCGATATAAAAAAGAAGAGGAATTTTGAAGTTTTGCGCGAATTTTATAAATAAAACTGAATATTTTCGAGAAGATGTAGAGAATGTATTTAATTTAATTATTCATAGGTAAACCTATATACAATGAGACTGGTCTGGCTACTGCTGAATTAGTCTCTTTTTTCTTAAAAAATGATTTTATGGGAGTGGGAGATATGAATAGTCAATTAGTAGAAAAACTCAAATTAAAGTATTCTCCAGTTGCAATTTTGTTTAGTAATGAAAAGCCAAAGGAAGCAATGCAGTTTCAAGAAGGAAAACGCGCTTGCGTAATTGCACTTTTGACTGCGGCCACAAAAGGAAAAACGGCGGTATTTGATCGTAAAACTGCTGGCTGTGTCGGTGGCATGGCAGGAATTTGCTTTGGCAATCAGTATCATTTAATGCCAGGTGGTATTGATTATTTCCTTTCAACGGGTCGGGGCGAAGGCTATCCAGCAGGCGAAGGTTATATAAAAACGCCGGAATTAGCCAAAGCTTTTGTTGATTCGCTTCCGTATACAGATATTGAAGCAGAGTATGTTATTTTCAAACCGTTAAAAGATGTTGATTGTGCAGCGGAAAAGCCAGCTTTAGTTTGCATGTATGCAAATCCGGATCAGCTTTCAGCATTAGTTGTTTTGGCAAATTATAATAGGGAGACAAATGATAATGTTGTGATTCCATTTGCGGCGGGGTGCCAATCTATCTGTCTATTGCCGTATGCACAAGGGAAAAAATCGTTACCTAAAGCGGTTATTGGTATGACAGATATAACGGCACGCCCAATTGTTCCTGCTGAAACACTTTCTTTTACAGTTCCTTTTGAAATGTTTCAAGAGATGGAAAAAAATTCAGCAGGGTCTTTTTTAGATAAAGAAGATTGGGGAAAAATAGCGAAGCGAATTTAATTGTAGATTTACAGAATTTATTAGACTAGACTCATATAATATGATAGAATAATGAGCTATGGTATGGTTTTTTGAATGGTTAATAAAATATGATAATATAGAAAAAGGATTGATTAAGTAACATATGATTAGTACGAGTGGTTTAACTTTACAATTTGGGAAAAGAATATTATTTAAAGATGTAAGCATAAAATTTACACCTGGAAATTGTTATGGTGTGATTGGTGCAAATGGTGCTGGTAAATCTACATTTTTGAAATTATTAGCTGGTGATATTGAACCGACAAAAGGTACGGTAGACATTACGCCTGGCGAAAGATTGGCAGTATTAAAACAAAACCATTATGAATTTGATGAATATGAAGTTTTGCGTACAGTAATTATGGGGCATAAACGTTTAGTCGAAATTATGGATGAAAAAGATGAAATTTATGCAAAACCTGAATTTTCTGATGAAGATGGTATGCGTGTTTCAGAACTGGAATGTGAGTTTGCTGAATTAGATGGCTGGGAAGCAGAGCCAGAAGCAGCTCGTTTATTAAATGGCCTTGGAATTCCAGAGGAACTTCATACACAAAAAATGGCGGATTTGAGTGGGAAAGAGAAAGTACGTGTATTATTAGCACAGGCTTTATTTGGTAATCCTGATATTTTATTATTGGATGAACCGACAAATCATCTTGATATTGAATCCATTAATTGGTTGGAAGATTTCTTGGCAAATTTTGAAAATACAGTTATCGTTGTATCACATGATCGTCATTTTTTAAATCAAGTATGTACGCATATTGCCGATGTTGATTTTGAAGGTATTCAACTGTATGTTGGTAACTATGATTTTTGGCTAGAATCTAGTCAGTTAGCATTACAATTGGCAAAAGATGCAAATAAGAAAAAAGAAGAAAAGATGAAAGATTTGCAAACGTTTATTCAACGCTTCAGTGCAAACGCATCAAAGTCTAAACAGGCAACGTCTCGTAAAAAATTATTAGAAAAAATTACGCTTGATGATATTAAACCATCAACGCGCCGTTATCCATATATCGCATTTAAACCAGAGCGCGAAGCCGGCAATCAATTGTTACAAGTTGAAGGTTTAACGAAAGTTATTGATGGTGAAAAAGTACTTGATAACGTCAGCTTCTTTGTAAATAAAGGCGACAAAATTGCATTTGTAGGTTCAGATGGGTTGGCAAAGACGACGTTGTTTAAAATTCTTATGGGTGAAATGGAAGCGGACGCTGGTGAATTTAAATGGGGAATTACTACAACGCAGGCATACTTGCCAAAAGATAATTCCGCTTATTTTGATGGCGTGCATTTAAATTTGGTAGATTGGCTTCGTCAATATTCTGTTGACCAAGATGAATCCTTTATTCGTGGCTTTTTAGGCAGAATGTTATTTTCCGGAGAAGAATCACTAAAAGAAGCATCTGTACTTTCAGGGGGAGAAAAAGTTCGTTGTATGCTTTCTAAGATGATGCTGAGTGGCTCAAACGTATTGCTATTAGATGAACCAACAAATCATCTTGATTTGGAATCTATTACATCTTTGAATAATGGGCTTATTGCGTTTACGGGCACGATGCTTTTCGTATCGCATGACCATGAATTTATTCAAACGATTGCAAATCGTATCATCGAAATTACGCCAAATGGATTAATTGATAGAACGATGACTTACGATGAATATTTAGAAAATGCAGAAGTAAAAAAACAACAAAAAGAAAAATATAAAAATTAAAATGAGAACCTCGAAGATGATTCTTTGCTTCGAGGTTCTTTTTTACTTATTATGCAATTATTGTATTAGATGTTAAAGAATTTTTTATGAATGATAAGAAAATATGGAGTAAAGTCATGCAGCAAAGCGTACCTGAAGTATGATGGAATGGTCATAAGAAGCATAGAAAGAAGCTTACTAATTCAAAGAAGAAAATATTCAGTTTGGTAGTTTTATCAATGATGGGGTCTAAGACATCTGATAGTCTGCAAATGAATTTGCAGGCATGATAGCATAGCCTTTCCTCAGAATATTATATAATTCTTTTCGACATATTTGCAAAAATTTTATTCTATGATGTTAAAAAGGATACGATTCTATTTCTAGAAAATCGTATCCTTTTCTTGGCTAAAAAAAAAAATTTTTTTGATAACTGATATAGTCATTTGTTATATGACTACGCAAGCAATTATTTTAACAATGAATTTATACAAAAAGAAAGGAAATGATAGCTATTTTAATTGAAACCGAATATAGAAAGTCGTACCATTTTCAGAGGAGTCAATATTTATAGTAGCGTTATGTTTGATTGCGATATTATAGCAAATTGCTAAACCTAACCCGGTTCCATTTTCTTTTGTTGTAAAAAATGGCGTACCAATTTTCTTGATAATTTCGGGAGGAATTCCTAATCCTTGATCACTGATTGATAGTAACACTGTATTTTCATTTTCTAATTTTGTAGTGATTTTTACTTCGCCGCCGTTTGGCATAGCTTCTAATGCATTGCGAACAAAATTTAAAATAAGCTGACGAATTTCTTTCCCATTCATTAAGAATTTAGGAATTTCATTTAAATCTGTATTGATATCTTGATTAATAATTGTCACGCTTGTTTTTAACAAAGGCATAATACGAGTGATTAAGTCATTTAGGTTCTCCGCATTAGGTTTCATTGGTTTACTGCGAGCTAATAGAAGATATTCGGTAATGATTGTATTTGCACGATCAAGTTCTTCAATCATAAGATCAAAAAAAGTTTTATGTTGATTATATTCGGATTTCTTTTGCATCATTTGCAAAAATCCACGAATTGAAGTCATTGGATTACGAATCTCATGACCAACACTAGCTGCCAATTCACTAGTAGTTTTTAGATTTTCAATATAGGAGTACTCTGTTTCAAGATTTTTTTCACTGCTAAAGGATCTTGGCTGAAGAATTTGTACTGAAGTCATATTTAAAATAGAAATTATGCTTTGGCGGTTCGGAAGAACTGTAACAGATATATATACAGTCAAACTTCTATTATCTTTAAATTTTAAATCAATTATGTATTGGGAAGGTACACTACCAGGATTAATATATCGCTGACGATGATTATAAAGTAAATGTTGATAGCAATCGCTAGAAAGAATAGGCGATTGGAACTTCTTTCCGATAATGAATTTGCGTTTTACTTGGAATAATTTTTCGTAGGCCGCATTTACTTGGAGTACTTTGATATCGTCATCAATAACAAGTAATGCGGTTGGATTATGTTCAAAAGCTTGAGTATAGAAATCGTCAGTGGATTCCCAAAGTTCATTTATCATTGCACTGCTCATTAAATGTAATCTCCCAACGTAAATTTATTTTACAAATTGCACACAAATATATTATATACCACACGTGGCAATAAATACCTTTTTTATTTTTTTGTTTTTTTACCAGTTTTTTTTCGATTTAATTGTATTCCCAGATAATAGACTGAAAAGTATATAATATACTTTAATGTAATAATAGTATATAATCAAATCAATTGTAGCTCTTGGAGGTAATAAATATGTATAATATAATTTTATTTGACTTAGATGGCACTTTAATAGATTCTGAACTGGGAATTGTAAGATGTCTGCAATACTCTTTAAAAAAGATGGGAATAGTAGAAAGTGATACAGAAAAACTACGACGCTGCATTGGACCCTCATTATTGGAAACCTATTGTAATCTATATGGGATGAATATGGAAGACGGATGGAAGGCTATTCATTTCTATCGGGAAAGATTTGATAAAATTGGAATTTTAGAAAATACTTTATATGAAGGAGTTGATAAATTAATTAAAAATTTATCTCAAGCGGGTAAAATTGTTTTATTGGCAACGGCAAAACCTACTGTGCAAGCGAAAATTATTTTAGAACGATATGAATTAACAAAATTTTTTCATACAATATCGGGGAGTAATCTTGACGGGACGAGAATAAATAAAGCGGAAGTTATTGCATTCGATTTACAACAGCTGCCCCATGTGAATTTAAAGGAAGTCGTAATGGTTGGTGATCGTGAACATGATATTATCGGAGCCAAAGCAAATGGTATTGATTCTATTGGTGTTACTTATGGCTTTGGGGGAGAAGCTGAATTGAAAGCTGCAAATGCTGATTATCTTATTCATTCTGTAAAAGAGCTGGAAAAATTACTATTGCTACATTGATTTTATACATAAATTTCATCAAGAATAATGAATTAAATGGAGTTTATTATTCTTTTTTTTCTTATATACTCATAAACTGAAAGGAAATTTATTTTATTAGGTTGTTTTTATCTGAGGGCTATTCCACTCAAATTAGCGAAATACGGATTCATATAAAAATTTTTAGTATGAATTGCTTATAAAAATCCTATTTTTTATTAATGATAGTTAAGAGTGGCTAAGTTCTAGGATAAGAGTGGCTAGGTTATAAAGTAGCTAGTCTTTATCCGAATCTAGTCTACTTTATAGAAATAAATAATCTGTAGTTGAGGTATGAAAGTATGAAGAAAAATCCTGAACAAAAATTTCGTCGCTTAGTTGCAGGAGTAGATGAATGTATTCCTTTACTTGATGGTTCTGAAGTAGTTGGAATAAATTTTGACAATGCGGCGACAACACCACCTTTTAAAAGTGTATTAAAAGAGTTAAATGATTTTGCACCATGGTACTCATCTATTCATCGAGGGACAGGATATAAATCAATTTTATCCTCGGATTTATTTGAAAATGGTAGAAAACTTATCAAAAAGTTTGTAGGCGCTGATTGTGATGATATTGTAATTTATACAAAGAATACGACAGAAGCAATTAATATTGTCGCAAATGCATTGCGTTATCAGGCAGAAGGAAAAATTGTGCTTAGTACGGATATGGAGCATTTAGCAAATGATTTACCTTGGCGTAGTAGTTTTGCGATGGACTATGTGAGGATAAATCATGAGGGGAAACTTGATTTAAATGATCTGGAGTATAAATTAAAAGGATACCAAGGAAATGTTCGATTGGTTGCGGTCACTGGAGCTTCTAATGTTACAGGCTATATTAACTCCATTCCACAAATCAGTTACTTAGTACATCGGTATGGAGCTGAGCTTTTGATTGATGGAGCTCAATTGGTTCCACATCGTGAGATTCATATGAAAGAAGAAGGAATTGATTATCTAGCTTTTTCGGCGCATAAAATGTATGCACCTTTTGGTTCTGGAGCGCTGATTGGAAAACCAGAAATATTTACTCACTGCCAACCAAACACAAAAGGTGGTGGAGCTGTAACACTTGTTACCCATGATTTTGTTGATTGGGATAAACCTCCTTATAAAGAGGAAGCAGGGACGCCAAATGTTATGGGGGTGGCAGCTCTGTTAGCTGCGATTCATTGCCTGCAAAAGCTGGATATGGAAGAGGTTCATGAATATGAACAAGATCTGATTACGTATATTATTAAAGGACTCCGAAAAATAAAGGGAATTGGGTTGTATGGATGCCCTAGGGAATGCAAGGATAAAGTTAGTATCATTGCATTTACACTTCCAGAAATAGAGCATCGTTTGATTGCGAAAATTCTTTCTTATGAAGGTGGAATTGCTGTACGTAGCGGATTATTTTGTGCACATCCATATGTTCAGAAACTGTTGGGATTAAGCAAGGCGGATATTGAATGGTATCGGCAGAATCCGCAAGTAAATTTTCCGGGTTTAGTTAGAGTAAGTTTGGGGATATATAACACATATCAAGAGGCGGATAAACTTATCCAGCACGTTTGCCGAATTGCAGAAAATATTAGCTACTATAAAAAGAAATACAAAAAAATATATGAGCAGAAGGAAAATAAGTTATTACATCCATTATGTCGGCAGCTACCATAAGCTATTCTTTTAGATAGCCTTGCAAGATGTTGTATTTTCGAATGAAATAATAAGCAAGGATAAATGTGCATAAATCCGCAAACGGTACAACAAGCCATATTCCGTTGATTGAGAAAATTTGTGGAAGGATTGCCATTTTTTATTAAGGTAAAAAAGCTAAATGTTTTTTTAAATTATTTGTCATAAAAACTCCTGTATTTGTAAAAATAAATTAAAGCCTAGCTATCTGCTAGGCTTTTTTAATCGTAATTTTATTTACTAGCTAAGTTGGTTATCTAAAAATTTAAGTCTTTTGTACCAAATCAAAGCTTTTAGTTCAGCACTTTACATGTCTTGGTTTTTGGTGAAAACTAGGGGTTTATAGAGACTTAGATTGCGACTATGTTTTTAGTTAAAATAAAAATATTGGCTGAAGCTTTGCTTATTATAACATTGAAATATTGATTATAGTATGATGAAAGATTTAATAAAAAATGTACAAGTAGTCCATATATTAAAAGTGCGTTAGAAAGGATTTAAGAAATATTTTGTAAAGCTGATAGGATTTTTGACAAATAGTGCGAATAAAAATAGTGTAAGCTTTTATTTTTAGGAGGTTTGACTTTTGCAAGGGATACGGGGCGCAATTACTGTAGGTGAAAATAAAAAAGAAATAATTTTTGAAGCTGTACAAGATCTATTGAATCAATTAGTAGAAAAAAATGATTTAGCGTTATCTGATATTGGAGCTGCTATTTTTAGTGCAACACCAGATTTAAATGCTGCTTTCCCAGCAGCGGCAGCGCGAAAAATTGGTTGGAATTTAGTTCCTTTGTTTGGCACGCAAGAACTTGATGTTGAAAATGGTCTAGATATGTGTGTGAGAGTTCTTTTATTGGTAAATACAGATAAAAAACAAGAGGAAATTGCTCATGTATATTTAGGAGAATCTAACTGTTTAAGACCGGATTTAGCAAAGAATATATTAGATTAATTCATGATAAGGAGTGATGAAATAGTGAAAAAAGTTGTACATTCTAAATGTGCCCCAGCGGCTATTGGACCATATTCGCAAGCAATTAAATCAAATGGTTTTTTATTTGTATCAGGACAAATTCCAATCAATCCAGAAAGTGGTGAGATTGTTGAAGGCGGAGTAGATGTTCAAACAAGGCAATCTTTAGAAAACTTAAAAGCAATTTTAAATGACGCTGGAATTGGTTTTGAAAATGTGGTGAAAACAACTGTATTTTTAAAAAATATTAATGATTTTGTAGCGATGAATACAGTTTATGCAAATTATTTTAGAGAACAATGTCCAGCTAGGGCATGTGTTGAAGTTAGTAACCTGCCAAAAGGTGCATTAGTTGAAATTGAGCTTATTGCGACTATGGGAGAATATTCTTATTAATAAAGAAATGACATAATTATCATAAGAAATTCGATTCGAATTATTAAAAAAATTTCATTGCGTGATATTTTGAAAATAACTGTCATCCCTTTGGAAAGACGGTTATTTTTTATGAGTAATAGATCTTTGTCACGGTTTTGTCACGGTTTTGTGATATGTTTAATTTAAATTTTGGGATTTCATGGGGTGAATAGAGTGAGATATGATTTGTCTAAGCTTGACAAAAAAAAGTTGGTAATTATCTTAATTTTAACGTGTGTAATATTGAGCGGTTTTCATTTTTTATTGAACCGTAATGAGGTTCAAAAAAATAGAGAGGTAGTCAAGCCAGAAGTTCTCACTTATACTGTGCAGAGAAAAGATATGATGAGAAGGATTTCGTTATATGGAGAAACTATTGCTGAGGCGAATATTGATATTGCTCCTAAATATACGGGGCGAATAAAAGATGTGCGTGTGAGTTTAGGGCAAGTAGTACATAAAGGAGATGTATTACTGGTTCAAGATACTGGCGATTTAGATTTATCTATTTTACAAAATAATGCGGCAAGTCGTCAGGCTGAAGCTGACGCACAAGAAGCAGTGGCAACTTATCAAGCGTTGTATGATAAAGTGAATGCAAATTATCAGCATGATAAAACGAATTATGAACGATATGCGACGTTATATGATCAAGGGGCAATTTCAAAAGAAGAACTAGAGAAAGTATCGCAGAAAATGATTGATAGTAAATCAGCTTTAGATACATTGCTTAATCAACGCATGGCAGAAGAAACTCCTGCGAGTGTAGAATCAAAGCTTGCGGCTTGGGAGAAATCACAAAAAGGTGAAGCAATGCTAGCGAAACAACGCGATGATTTAATATTGTATGCGCCACGTGATGGCGTGATTGGATATCGAAATGCTGAAGTAGGTGCGATTGCACAGGCTGGGCAAAAAGTATTATCTTTGGTGGATAATAGTAAGATTTATGTGGATTGTGAACTTTCTGAAATGGATATTGCAGCAGTTAAAGTTGGTTTGCCTGTCGATATCAATATTGAAGCTTTAGGCAATACATATCATGGTGACGTTATTTATGTCAGTCCAGCTGCGGACGTTGCAACTAAACATTATATAGTAAGAATTGAATTGAAAAATATAGATGCACAAGTGCTAAGTGGTATGTTTGCTCGTACTGACCTCTATAGTTTACAGCGCAAGCAAACGTTAACGATTCCGAAAGAATCATTGATGCAGCGAAATGGTAAAGAATATATTTTCTTAGTGGATGAGAACAACAAAACACAAGAGAAAGAAGTTACTACAGGTCTTAGAAATGACGAAGAAATTGAAATTTTAAGTGGCGTTGTAGAAGGGGATATCATTGCGATCAGCAATTTGGCAAGATTGAAAAATAATATGTCTATCAATGCAATCAGTCAAGAATCGCAGGTGGATCCATCATGAATTTAACGCGATTTTCTATTCAAAGGCCTATTGGCATAACAATGATTGTGCTTTTTTTCATAGTATTAGGCTTGTTTAGTTATTATCGAATTGGTGTGGAACTTTTACCGTCATTAAATACTCCATATGTTACAGTTTCGGTAGATTATCCAGGTGCAAGTGTTGAATCTGTGGAACAGCAAGTAATAAAACCGCTTGAGGATGCTTTATCTTCCGTTCCAGATTTAAAACATATGACGGCAGAGGCATCGTCGGGGAATGCTCGAATTTTTTTAGAGCTGGATTTTTCAGCAAATGCAGACTACTCCTCCATTGAAGCGACGAAAAAAGTAAATGCAATCCGAGGTCGTTTACCGGATGAAGTAAAGGAACCTGTGGTAATGAAACGGGATATGAATGACTCTCCAGTGATTGAACTCGCGGTTTTATCTGACGACTCATTAAGTGATATGTATTCAATGGTGAGTAATACATTTCAAGAGCGGATTCAGCAAGCTTCGGGTGTAGCAGAAATTGAAATATATGGCGGGCGTGCTAAAGAGGTTTCAATTGATATTGATAAGGATAAAATGGCATTTTATCATTTGTCTTTAGATCAAATTATCAATAAAATTAATTCGGAAAATGAACTTATGCCGTCTGGTTCCGTATATACAGATACACGAAAGACGGATATCCGGGTAACTGCGCAATATCAGGATGCTGCTGAAATTGAAAAAATAAAAGTTGCAAATAATTTAGGGCAGAATATTCCAATCACAGCTGTAGCAAATATTAAAGCACAAGATGCCCGTGCCGACCGATATGGAAGAGTCAATGGGCAGGACGCAATTTCTTTGGCGATTTATAAAAATAGCGATGCGAATATTGTAGCGACTGCGGATGAAGTGTTAAAAAAAGTTTCCGAATTAGAGGCGGAATATCCTAAATATAAATTTATTGTTGTAACGAATTCGGCAGAATATGTGCGAAATTCGTTGAACAATACATTGATGACGCTAATTGAAGGTTTATGTACAACTGGGCTAGTATTATTCTTATTCTTACGTGGCTGGCGTTCAACACTTACTGTTATGCTTGCAATACCAACGTCGCTTATCTCTACTTTTTTTGTTATGTATATCGCTGGTTTTACCTTTAATATGATGTCATTGATGGGGATGGCTTTATGTGTAGGGATATTGGTTGACGATTCTATCGTTGTACTTGAAAATATTTATCGGCACATGAATATGGGGAAAGAGAGTAAGCTTGCAGCTGAAGAAGGAAGAACTGAGATTGGCATGGCGGCAATCGCAATTACACTTTGCGATGTTGTAGTATTTTTGCCAATTGCCTTTATGACTGGAATGACAGGACAGTTTTTTAGGCAATTTGCTTTGACGATCGTTTTTGCTACGTTATTTTCTCTGTTTGTTTCTTATACGCTCACGCCAATGCTAGCATCAAGATTTTTCCCAAATGGCATAAAAATGCCTGTAGGGAAAGTTTGGCGATGGATGGACTGGTTAGAAGAATCAGCCGTAGCAAAATATGAAAGAATTTTAAAGTGGAGCTTATCTCATGCAAAAAAAATTTTAACGGGGGCATTATTTCTCTTTGTTTTAGCAATGAGTTTATTTCCCTTAGGCATTATTGGTGCAGAATATATGCCAAAAACTGATGAAAGTAGTTTTGAAATCAATGTAGAATTACCAGTAGGTGCAACGGTTGAACAGACCGATATGGTAATTGCGCGAATTGAAAATTGTGTAGAACAAATACCGGAAGTAAAGCATTATTTATCGCGCATTGGTGGAAAAACGGCAAACAGTGGGAGAATTATGGTGCAAACAGTTGACCGTAAAGAGCGGTCGAGCAGTATTTGGGAAATTGCTGATGAAGTAAGAACATTCTGCAAAACAGAGGTTACGGATGCAACGGTAAGGGTAACGGAAACGCAGTCATCCATTGCTGGGGTATCCAGTGGTGGCAGTAGAGGTGGGAGCGGGAACTCTTTACAAGTCGAATTGTATAGTAATAATTTAGATGCGTTGGTAAATACTTCATATCAAGTGCAGGATCTTTTCGCAAATATTTCGGGTGTAAAAGATGTGCGCAGTTCCTATACGGAAGGAATGCCAGAAATGCAGCTAACACTTGATCGAGAAAAATTGAATTATTACAATACTTCAATTGGCGATGTGGAGAAGGCCTTTGCATCGGCGATTGCAGGAAAAGGTGCAGGTGTAATTGCCAATGATGCACATAATAATGATAAAGATACAGATATTAATGTTCGTTTTAAGGGCAGTGACGGGTTTAAACGCTCTGATATCGAGAGAATACCGATTTACTCCAGTGGCAGAGCGATCTTTTTGGGGGATATTGCAAAAATTGAAGAAGGTGTTGGTCCGGTTACAATTCGGCGTGTAGATAAACAACGTGCAATTAATATCAGCGTGAATCCAGGCGATCGCACGCTAAATGAATTGATGACAGAAGTAAAGCAGGCGCTGGATAGGGCAAATCTAGATAAAAGTATTTCCTATAAATTTAAAGGTGCAGCTGATCGTATGATGGATACCTTTACTGAAATGCTGCAAGCTTTATTTTTATCACTGATTCTCGTTTATATGTTATTAGCTGTTCTGTATGAATCTGTACTTACCCCATTTATTCGGATGTTTTCTTTGCCACTTGGCATGATTGGGTCATTGTTATTTTTGCTGATAACAAATAATTCAATCAATCTGTATTCGTTAATTGGAATTTTAGTGATGGATGGATTGGTAGCGAAAAATGGTACTTTATTACTAGACTATACCTTGACGCTTATGGATCGAGGAATGAATGCATACGATGCGATTATTGAGGCTGGTAAGGTAAGATTAAAACCTATTTTTATGACAACGCTTACGATGGTCGTTGGCATGATGCCGACAGCTTTAGCGATGACAGAAGGATCTGAAACTCGCGTAAGTATGGCATGGGTAATTATCGGAGGTCTATTATCTTCAACTATATTTACTTTGCTTGTTATACCAATTATCTTCTTATTTTTTGAAAAAATTCAGCTTGGCGCAAAAATTAATCAATGGTATAAGAAAATTTTTTCTTAGCAAAATTCTATTTTTTTATTAAAAAAAATTGTCCTTGTGAATCTAAACCTGCGTACATTACCTCATGTGGGCTAATAATATTTTGGTTTTGAAGTTGTGCATCTAGCCATTCTCTTGATATCTGTTGTTTTACTAGATTTTTATGAATAATTTCACCGTCCATGATCAACTCAATAGGCATTTGAATTTCTTGTGGTGTGATGTTTAAATCTTTTTTGCTTACAGGTTGGTCTTGGACTTTTTTTATTATACTTAACTCGCCTGTAGTTTCAAAGATTGCAAACTGTACTTCGCTAATGTCTAAAATCCCCTGTTGGCGTAATTGAGCATTTAATTCATCTAAGTCATAACGCAGAGACTTCATATTGTCGCGCAGTATTTTTCCATTTTCAATAATAATTGTTGCTGACCCTTCAATAATATGACGAAGATACCTGTTTTTTATTGTAGTTACTGAAAGAAGATAAGTTAAGGCGACAAATAGAATTAGATCGTAAAAATGGGGAATGAATTTTTCTTGTTCGGCAGCAATGATATTACCAGCAATAGAGCCAATCGTGATGCCACTGATATATTCATAAAAAGTAAGTTGTCCAACTTGTGTTTTACCAAGAAATCTTGTGAAGACAAGTAAGCTGAGAAAAACGAGGGCTGTTTGCCACGTATCGCGTAATACTTCATGAAATTCCATTTATACACTCCTCAATGATATAATTTAAAATAGGTTGCTAATTTTTTAGGAAAAATGATATTTAAAGATTTTGTTTATTGTTTGTAAAATCGGTTTATACTATGTGTGCTTTTTTAAATTTTTACGTAAAATAATAAACAAAATGTGATATAATAATATGCATGCTTACAGGGGGCTTGATTTGATGACCAACCTCTTTAAAATTCTAGAATTTTAAAAGGAGAATCAAGTCTCACTTGATAAAGGAGTGTCTAAATGAATATTTTTCGGAAAAAAAGTATGGAAGTTTTATCTCAGGAAGCTTCCAATACATCGTTAAGAAGGACGCTTGGCGCGTTTGATGTTATTATGCTAGGCGTGGGGATTATTATTGGAACGGGGATTTTTGTTTTAACTGGTGTAGCGGCGGCACAATATGCGGGTCCAGCTCTAATGCTATCTTTTGTAATTGCGAGTGTCACTTGTGCATTTGTAAGTTTGGCATATGCAGAGTTAGCTTCAATGGTTCCGGTTTCTGGTAGTGCTTATACATATACATATGCTTCAATGGGAGAATTTCTCGCTTGGCTAGTTGGATGGAATTTAATTTTAGAATATTCTGTGGGTGCTAGTGCTGTAGCTGGTGGATGGTCTGCTTATTTTGTTGGATTGATAAAATCGGCTGGCATTGATATCCCTTTAGCAATTACTGCAGTTCCGGCCGATGGCGGAATAGTGAATTTACCAGCGATTATTATTACTTTGTTGATGACTTATTTATTAGTTTTAGGAATTAGAGAAAGTACTACGGCAAATAAAATTTTAGTAGCTGTAAAATTTGGTGCGATTTTCTTATTTTTATTTCTTGCAGGTCCTAGAGTAGATGTAACAAATTGGCAACCATTTATGCCATTTGGTTTTGCTGGTGTTTCAGCAGGGGCAGCAGTTATTTTTTTCGCCTATTTAGGATTTGATTCTGTCGCAACAGCAGCAGAAGAAACAAAAAATCCTAAGAGGGATATGCCAATTGGTATTATTGGGTCCTTGATAATTTGTACGCTGCTATATATTTTGGTGTCAGGTGTTATGACGGGGGTTGTCCATTATGAATTACTTGATACAGCAGAACCGGTTACTTTCGTTTTAAGGCAACTTGGTTATCATTTTGGTTCAGCGATTGTGGGGACGGGTGCATTAGCAGGTCTTACGACTGTTTTATTGGTTATGATGTATGCGCAAACACGGGCATTTTATGCAATTTCACGTGATGGTCTCATTCCTGAATGGCTTTGTACAATTCATCCGCGCTTTGGAACACCTCATATCATTACAATTTTAGTTGGCTTAGGTGTTGCATTGATTAGTGGATTTACACCAATTCATTTAGTTGCTGAAATGTGTAGTAGTGGAACATTATTCGCATTTATTATCGCCTCAATTGGGGTTGTTGTGATGAGAAAAAAATATCCTGATGCAGAGAGACCTTTTAAATGCCCGGCAGTTTATGTGATTGCAGCTTGCGCAGTCATATCATGTGCTTATGTTATGTTGAATTTGGCATTTATGACATGGGTTAGATTTATTGCATGGAGTATATTAGGTACAATTATTTATTTTGTGTATGGTTATTCACATAGCGGATTAAATCATAAATAAAAGCTATTCTTTTTTATAAGTATAAGAGAAGCAAAAAGCTTTTGTAAAAAAGATTTTTGCTTCTCTTATTGATAGTATAATAAATTTTATTTATAAATAACAGCTTTATTATAGATTATAATAATATGATTAAGCGGTATATATTTACTTTTTACTTTCATCATTGTATAATATCAATAATAAAGGAGTAACTGACGAATAAAAATAAGAAGAAAAAGAATAAAAATACACTAAATGGATATAAAAATAAAATAATTTGCTTATGTATTATAGTAACCTTTGAATATTTTTCTATTTAAAGCGTTACTATATTTCATATAAAGGTAATTTTCTAATTTAGTGAAGTGTTGTAAATTTTTATTGATTATATTACAGGGATGATAAGGGGGATTTATTATGGGAAGAAAAATGAAAACGATGGATGGTAATGCTGCTGCGGGGTATATTTCTTATGCTTTTACTGATGTTGCGGCGATTTACCCAATTACTCCATCATCGCCAATGGCAGAGTATGCCGATGAAATGGCTGCAAAAGGAAAGAAAAATATCTTCGGGCAAACAGTAAAAGTGATTGAATTACAGTCAGAAGCAGGAGCAGCAGGAGCAGTTCATGGTTCATTACAAGCGGGTGCACTTACAACTACTTATACAGCATCGCAAGGTTTATTGCTAATGATTCCCAATATGTATAAAATCGCAGGGGAATTACTACCAGCAGTATTTCATGTTAGTGCTAGAGCTATTGCGGCAAATTCCTTAAATATATTTGGTGATCATCAAGATGTAATGGCAGCTAGGCAAACTGGTTGTGCAATGCTTGCCGAAAGCAGTGTACAGGAAGTTATGGATTTAAGTGCAGTTGCGCATTTAGCCGCGATTAAAGGGAGAGTACCGTTTATTAATTTCTTTGATGGTTTCAGAACTTCACATGAAATTCAAAAAATTGAGGTGCTTGAGTATAACGAGCTGGGAAAACTTCTTGATATGGATGCTGTTGAAGCATTTAGAAAATCAGCATTAAATCCAGATCATCCAGTTTTGCGTGGAACAGCACAAAATCCAGATATTTACTTTCAAGAACGTGAATCTGTAAATAAATTTTATAATGCACTTCCAGAGATTGTTGAAGAATATATGGAAAAAATCAATGCAATTACAGGTAAAGATTATCATTTATTCAACTACTATGGAGCAAAAGACGCAGAAAATATTATTATTGCAATGGGATCAGTTTGTGAAGCGATTGAAGAAACTGTTGATTATTTAAGGGAAAAAGGAGAAAAAGTCGGACTACTAAATGTCCATTTATATCGTCCCTTCTCTATTGAACATTTCTTTAAATACTTACCGAAATCAGTAAAACGGGTAGCCGTTCTTGATAGAACAAAAGAACCTGGAGCCTTGGCAGAACCACTGTATTTAGATGTAAAAAATGCATTTTATAATACTGATATGCGTCCGATGATTATTGGCGGACGTTATGCATTAGGTGGCAAAGATATTACGCCTAGTCATATTGTTTCAATTTATGAAAATTTGAAACAAGAAAAACCAAAGGATAATTTCACAGTGGGAATAGTAGATGATGTAACGTTTACGTCTTTACCATTGCCAGAACATGATATTGATACTACTCCAGAAGGAACCGCGGCATGTAAGTTTTGGGGAATGGGTTCTGATGGTACAGTTGGTGCTAATAAAAGTGCAATCAAAATCATTGGTGATAATACCGATTTGTATGCACAAGCATATTTTGCTTATGATTCTAAAAAATCTGGTGGGATTACGATCTCGCATCTTCGTTTTGGAAAATCCCCAATAAAATCGCCTTATTTAATTCATAAAGCAGGTTTTATTTCTTGTTCACAACAAGCCTATGTAGATAAATATGATTTATTGGCTGGGCTTAAACCAAATGGAGCATTTTTATTGAATACCAGTTGGTCTAGAGAAGAATTAGAGCAAAATCTACCGTTAGCAATGAAACAGTATATTGCTAAAAATAAAATTAATTTTTATACAGTAAATGCAGTTGGTATTGCCCAGGAAATTGGGTTGGGTGGACGTTTTAATATGATTATGCAATCGGCTTTCTTTAAATTGGCTAATATTATTCCGATTGATATGGCAGTAAAGCATTTGAAAGATGCCGTTATTACTTCCTATGGAAATAAAGGAGAAAAAGTTGTCAATATGAACTGTGCGGCGATTGATCGTGGAATTGACAGTTTAGTTAAAGTAGAAGTGCCGGATAGCTGGGCTGATATAAAAATTCCAGAAATGAAGCGAAGAAATATTCCTGATTTCGTTAAAAATATTCTTGAGCCAATGAATCGTCAAGAAGGTGACAATTTACCAGTTAGTGCATTTCAGGGTATGGAAGATGGTACTTTCCCGCTTGGAACATCTGCATATGAAAAACGTGGAGCTGCAATTAAAGTTCCAGAATGGATTGTTGAAAATTGTATCCAATGCAATCAATGTTCTTATGTTTGTCCGCATGCAACGATTCGTCCGGCTTTACTTAATGAAGAAGAGGCGGCAAACGCACCTAAAGAGATGAGGTTAAAAGATGCTGTTGGAGCTAAAGGCTTGAAATATACGATGGCGATTTCTCCCTATGACTGTACAGGATGTGGAAATTGTGCACAAGTATGTCCAGCGAAAGAAAAAGCATTGGTAATGAAACCTCTTGCAACGCAGATTCATAAAGAAAATACAAATTGGGAATATGCAATGAATGTATCCCCTAAACCAAATCCTATAAATAAAATGACGGTAAAAGGAAGCCAGTTTGAAAAACCTTTATTGGAATTTTCCGGAGCTTGCGCTGGGTGTGGAGAAACCCCATATGCCAAACTGGTTACACAATTATTTGGTGATCGCATGATGGTTGCGAATGCAACGGGGTGTTCTTCTATTTGGGGAGCGAGTGCACCATCTATTCCATATACAACAAATCATAAAGGGCAAGGACCAGCATGGGCGAATTCATTATTTGAAGACAATGCGGAATTTGGCTTAGGGATGTTGCTTGGAGTGAATGCGATTCGTGAAGGGATTGCGGAAAATGTAAAATCAGTATTAAATGAAGCAATTAGTCCAGAATTGAAAGCTGCTTTGACAGAATGGCTGGATAAGATGAATGAAGGTGCAGGAACACGTGATCGTGCTGAGGCTGTAGTTGCGATTTTAGAAAAAGAAAAAGGTGATGACAGATTATTAAATAAAATCTATGATAATAAACATTTCTTAGTAAAACGTTCGCAATGGATCTTTGGTGGCGATGGCTGGGCTTATGATATTGGTTTTGGTGGATTAGATCATGTATTGGCATCAGGAGAGGATGTTAACGTCTTGGTATTTGATACGGAAGTGTATTCAAATACAGGTGGGCAATCCTCGAAATCAACGCCAGCGGCAGCAACCGCACAATTTGCAGCGAAGGGGAAAATGACGCGAAAGAAAGATCTCGGGATGATGGCAATGAGCTATGGTTATATTTATGTTGCACAAGTTGCGTTGGGGGCGGATAAAAATCAAACATTAAAAGCGATTGCAGAAGCAGAAGCATATCCGGGACCATCTTTAATTATTGCGTATGCACCATGCATTAGTCATGGAATAAAACTAGGGATGGGATCCAGTCATTTCGAAACTAAGCGTGCGGTAGATGCAGGATACTGGTCAATGTATCGTTATAATCCGTTATTAAAAGATCAAGACAAGAATCCGTTTATTTTAGATTCTAAAGCACCTACAGCAAACTTTAAAGAATTCCTTGAAGGCGAAGTTCGTTATACTGCATTGCAAAAACAATATCCTGATATTGCAGAAAAGTTATTTGCAAAAACCGAACAGGATGCGAAGGAACGTCGTGAAAACTATGAAAGATTAGCTGGTAAATAATAAAAATTCCTGTAGAAGTTAGATTTTTAAATCTATGCCTCTACAGGATTTTTTTATGTATTTTAGAAAAGTTAGGACTTGTTTACTATAAGGAAAAAATATAATATATAGGTAAATATAGAGAGATATAATCATAATTTTCTAAATTATGAATGAAATATTTTAGAGAATCGTATAAAATGGGAGGCATGAATAATGCATCAAAAAGGCTGGATTTTAATTGACGTTATTATTGGTATTGTCATTTTAAGTATTGCTTTAGTAGCTATTATTGGCGCATATAATACGATTCCTTATCGGGTAAATTATGCTGAGAATTATCAATCGGCACTCTCTATTGCACGTGAACAAGTAGGATATGTTCGTTTAACAAAAGGAATTTTAAGTAAAGTGGAAAAACAAGTGCCATCAGCAGAAGGAAAACAATATAAGGTATTAATAGAACCTACGACAATTACCGGGAATCTACAAAGAATCGATATTACGGTAAAGTGGAATGATATGAATAAAGTCGGGCAAGTGCAGCTGACGAGTTATCATGATGGGGAAGAAGGATGATAAAGCGAATGAAAGATATGTCGGAAAGAGGTTTTACACTAATTGAATTATGCATTGGTATTGCATTATTTGCTATCATTTTTGCAGGAATGTCACAAATTTTTTCATCTGCTTATCAAGTTTATGAAAGCTCAATTGAACGGGATACGGCTTTACAAAGTGGTCGAGCAGTATTAGCAATTGCAAAAAACGAGATAGAAGCAGCTGAAATTATTAGCAGCCCAATTGCAGAGGAAAAAGAACCCGTGGCAGTTTCTCGATTGCAATACCAAAAGGGTGGTCAGCTTTATGCGTTATATCAAAATGAGAATAATCAAGATGAATTGCGTCTTGAATCGAATATAGATAATAAAAGTTTTCATATTGAAGGTCTGAAGTCAATAACTTTTTATAGGAGAAATCATCAGCAAATAGAATTTACGGTACATGTTGTATATAAAAATCAAAGTAAAATAATGAAAGAAGTTATAACGATGCTTAATTAACTGCATTTGTATGGATAGTAAATGGAAGTTTGCCAATCAGAAATTTTTGCTAGGCTGGTGATGAAGTGTTTGCATTAAAAGAAAATCAAAATGGGAGTACTGTAATTTTCGGTTTATTGGTATTAATGGCATTGAGTATTCTTTTAGGTGGTATATTTGGTTTCTCTAATATGGAAGTGAAGGCTGGAGTCGTGGCGCGGGATGCTAGCGAAGCAAAATATGCGGCAGAAGCAGGCATTACGTTTTTAGCATTAGAAGATAAAAAAGCCAAAATGGCAAACTGGTCTTGGCTTCAGACTTTACAGGATTTTCGTAATGGTGGTGTGGCAAACGAGAGTTGTCAAGAAACTTATACAGTGGAAATTGAAAAATTAGTTGGAGAGAATCAATATGAACCGTTTATCCCTGCTAATAATGAACAACTTCCAGCGGGCAATTATAAAATTAAGTCAATCGGAAGAGTGAATTCGGCAAAAAAGGTGCTCGTTGCTGACCTTAAGGTAGAGGATTCTGGAATACCTTTTGATGAATTCGATAAGTATGTGATTTATTCGGAAAATGGAGCGGTAACTAACAGAGAAAGTAAAATTAAGGGTGAAATTTATAATTATGAAAAAGAGAAAAAAAACTGGCCATTTGGTACATATAATCAGTTTAAAGAAAAATATTTTAATTCATTATCTACAAAGGTGATAACAAAAGAGGAAATAAAAAAACAATATATATATGAAAATGGCATCTATGTAAATAAGGAAAATGGAAGAGTGATGGATCATACGCAATCTACTTTTGTAATTAACAATACGATTGCCAATCAGATACTTATGATAGAGGGAAATTTATTTATCGGTGAAGCTGCGAATATTCGCAATTGTAGGATTATTGTAGACGGAAGAGTAGACTTATCGCCAGATACTAGTGGAAAGGCTGTCGTAGCAAAAGATTGTCTTATTGTTTCAGGTGAAGCGTTAAGCATGACGGGGGCAAAGGGACAAAATGATATTCATGGAAGGTGGATATCATTTTCTGAATATAAAACGCCAAAATATCCTGAAGGTATTTCTAATTCAGTATTGACAGGCATTATATATATAAGAGCGGAGCTTTTTGTCGTTAATTCAACGATTAATTATGAAAAACCATCTGATTTCTCTGATGAAAATGGAACGGGACGGAGCTTTGTACTTAGCAATAAACGGTTTGAATAAGTAAGGAGGATGCCAAAACTGGCATCCTCCCGTCATTCGTAATAATTAAGATTGTTGGTTTGAATCATAAGAAGAGGTTAAAGAACCTTGATTTGGGGTAGAGCTTTTTTGACTGCTTTGTGAATTCTTCTTATAATCTTTATTGCTATCTTCTAAGGCAGTCATTGTACCGTATTCACTCATGCTTTCTGAAGTAATAGAGCTTGTAGCTGAATTACTGCCAGTTGAGCTAGTATAATCGTTGTTTGCATCCGCTGAAGCAGTCATTGTACCATATTTCTTTTTGCTGTCTGCAGTTTTATTTTTGTTTGTTTTCATAGAAAAAGCCTCCTTTTTTATCTTGAATTTTGGGAACGACATTATTATTTGTTTTTTCAATGAAAGAATACGTGACATTATTTGTTGTGTATGTTTTTTAAAATAGAGATTTTTGTTGCAAAAAATCTTTACTAAAAATACGGACTTTACAAAAAATCCTTGACAAAGTTTAAAAATACTGCAATAATGTATACAAATTTGATTTAAATTTACAAGTTTACATATTGATTTTTAATTTAACTTGATGTAAAATGAATAAGCAAAAGCGATGAAGAGGTAAAGGGTTTTACAAGAACATTTCAGAGAGCCGATGGTTGCTGTGAATCGGTATGGAAGTATAATCTGACTTCGCCTGTGAGCTTTTCTGCTGAAACTTCTTGAGTTAGGCGGAAACGTTAACCCAACGTTAGAGGGGAGCCTGGTTACGGGCGATATAAGTATAATGTAGGGTGGTACCGCGGATTTTATCCGCCCCTATTGATGGAGTAGATTCTGTCAGTAGGGGCGGTTTTTATTTGATTATTTTAGGAGGGGAAAGCGGTGAGTAAGCGACATATTGTATCCGTCTTGGTACAAAATCAGCCCGGCGTATTAGTTCGTGTGGCTAGTATGTTTTCTCGCAGAGAATTTAATATTGACAGTTTATCTGTTGGTGTAACTCAATCACCAGAGTATTCTCGGATGACAGTCGTTATTCATGGTGATAAAGCTGTAATATCACAAATGGTAAAGCAGCTAGAAAAACTTTTGGAAGTCGTTGCTGTGCAGCTTTTAGAAGCTGATTCAGCTGTATATAGAGGAATGACACTGCTTAAAGTCAAAGCGGAGGAAAGCAATCGCTTAGACATTTTAAAAATTGCTGAAATTTTTAGGGCAAAAGTAGTAGATGTGCAGAAGGCAACACTTATTTTTGAGATTACTGGCGATGATGAGAAAATAGATGCTTTTACAAGGCTGTTATCACCGTATGGTATTCTTGAGACAATTCGTACAGGTCTCATTGGACTTGAACGGGGTGATCATACGATTTATCAACAACGAGAAGAAAGAGATTATTATGGTGAGGATGTATTATAATTTATTTTCAAGTAATAATTAATCTCTATTTTATTTAATTTTAGGAGGAGTTAAAATGGCGAAAATTTATTATCAACAAGATTGTGACTTATCTTTATTGAAAGGGAAAACAATCGCTGTAATTGGTTATGGTAGCCAAGGTCATGCGCATGCATTAAATGCAAAGGAATCCGGTTGTAATGTTATTATCGGTTTATATGAAGGAAGCAAATCTTGGGCAAAAGCCGAAGCGCAAGGTTTTAAAGTATATACAGCAGCCGAGGCTGCAAAACTTGCTGATGTCATTATGATTCTTATCAATGATGAAAAACAAGCAAAAATGTATAAAGAGTCTATTGAGCCAAACTTAAAACCCGGAAATATGTTAATGTTTGCACATGGTTTTGCAATTCATTTTGGTCAAATTGTAGCGCCAAAAGATGTAGATGTAACGATGATTGCTCCTAAAGGCCCTGGACACACGGTAAGAAGCGAATACCAAGCTGGTAAAGGTGTTCCAAGCTTAGTTGCTGTACATCAAGATGCAACAGGGAATGCTCTTCAAATGGCACTTGCTTATGCCGCAGCAATTGGTGGTGCTAGAGCTGGTGTTCTTGAAACTGATTTTAGAACTGAAACAGAAACTGACCTTTTCGGTGAGCAAGCTGTACTTTGTGGTGGTGTCTGTGCGCTTATGCAAGCTGGTTTTGAAACATTAGTTGAAGCTGGTTATGATCCTAGAAATGCATACTTTGAATGTATCCATGAAATGAAATTAATCGTTGATCTTATTTATCAAAGTGGTTTTGAAGGTATGAGATATTCCATTTCTAATACAGCCGAATATGGTGACTATATTACTGGACCAAAAATCGTTACTGAAGATACGAAAAAAGCAATGAAAAAAGTTCTATCCGATATCCAAGATGGTACTTTTGCGAAAAATTGGTTAGTTGAAAACGAAGTAGGTTGTCCACAATTTAATGCAATGCGCAAAAATGCAGTGCTTCATCCATCGGAAGAAATTGGTAAGGATTTGCGTAAATTGTACAGCTGGAATGGCGAGGATAAATTAATTAATAACTAATTGAATAGAAAGCTAGATAAAGGCGAGTCCATAAATTAAGACTCTGCGTGAAAGAGAGGGGATGTTGCTGAGCAGCATCCCCTTTTATAATAGGATTTCTAAGGATGAAGGAGGCGGAGAAGATGGGAAAAATCAAAATATTTGATACAACTTTGCGCGATGGGGCACAAACATCAGGCGTCTGTTTTGAAACTCATGAGAAAGTTGAAATCGCTGAAGCTTTGGCAAAGATGAAAGTTGATATCATCGAAGCGGGTTTTCCTGTTGCTTCCAAGAGTGATTACCATGCAGTAGAAAAGATTAGTCAAACAATTTCCACTTCAATTGTTTCGGCATTGGTACGGGCAAATCAAAAAGATATTGATATTGCAAAGCAGGCGCTAGGAAAAAATGAGAACGTGAGAATTCATACTTTTTTAGCGACGAGTGATATTCAATTAGCGCATAAATTGAAAATGTCGCGAGCGCAAGTTATGGCACATGCGCAAGAAGCTGTACGTTATGCGAAACAATTTATTGATGATGTAGAATTTACGGCTGAGGATGCTTCACGTTCTGATTGGGATTTTCTTTGTCAGGTTTTTAATGGTGTAATTGCAGCTGGTGCGACGACAATTAATATTGCTGATACTGTAGGATATGCTACACCAGATGAATTTGGACATTTAGTGAAGTATGTGAAAGAGCATGTTCATGATATAGATAAAGTAACAATTGGTGTACATTGTCATAATGATTTAGGAATGGCAACAGCGAATTCTTTGGCTGGGGTTATCTATGGAGCAACGCAGGTGGAGTGTACGATAAATGGGTTGGGCGAGAGAGCTGGCAATGCCAGCTTGGAAGAAATCGTTATGGCGTTGGCAACTCGTTATGAATATTACAAGAAATCGACGAATATTGATACTCGGCAAATTTATCGTGCATCTAGATTGGTAAGTACATTAAGTGGAATTATGGTGTCGCCGAATAAAGCAATTGTTGGAGATAATGCGTTTATTCATGTGGCGGGAGGTCATCAACATAGTGTATCAAATCATGCGCCGACCTTTGAAATTATGCGGCCTGAATCAATCGGAATCAGCCGCAATACGATGGTTCTTAATAAATTATCGGGAAGACAGATGTTTGAAGAACGAGTAGCGCACCTTGGCTATGAATTAAGTGCAGATGTGGTTAACCAGTTATATGTACAATTTAGAGAATTGGCAAAGCGGAAAAAACTTGTTTACGATCGTGATATTGAAGCGTTAATTAATTCAAAAAAACAACAAATTCAGGAACATTATCGTTTGCTTTCTCACAGTATTTTAAGTGGGAGTGCTACGATTGCAACAGGTTCAGTTCGGTTAGAAAAGATGAATGGTGATGTCTTGGAGGAAGCGAGTTGTGGTGACGGGCCAGTAGATGCATTATTTAAGGCGATAAAAAAAGCAATTGGCAGAGAGTTTTCTTTAAAGGATTATCAACTAAAGGCTGTTACGTCTGGGCAGGATGCATTGGGGGAAGCGACTGTTTGGCTTGAAGAGGCCGGCATTGTTTATAGTGGGCGCGGACTTAGTACTGATGTACTGGAAGCAACCGCAAAAGCATACGTAAATGCAATCAATAAACAAGTTGGGTCGAATGGGAGTTTTAAACTGCCGCTATTAAATGAAGCAGAACAAATGAATTAGGGGCTAGCTATTGAATAAATAAAGTGAAGTTATTATGTGGTAACTTGGAGGAGGATTTTTGCATGGGAATGAATATGACAGAAAAGATTTTTGCCAAACATGCTGGGCTAGATAAAGTGGTACCAGGACAATTGATTAAATGTAAATTGGATTTGGTGTTAGGGAATGATATTACAACACCACCAGCAATTAAAGAGTTTAACAAGATTGGTAAGCCCGTATTTGATAAAACGAAAATTGCATTGGTGCCTGATCATTTTACACCGAATAAAGATATAAAATCTGCTGAAATGGCAAAAATCGTACGTGATTTTGCGCGTCAGCATGAAATTGTTCATTATTTTGAAGTGGGGCAAATGGGAATTGAACATGTAATTTTACCGGAAAAAGGCTTAGTTGCACCGGGAGATTTAATTATTGGTGCAGATTCACATACTTGCACCTATGGCGCAGTTGGTGCATTTGCTACCGGTGTTGGTTCAACTGATATGGGTGCGGCAATGGCGACAGGTGAAACTTGGTTTAAGGTTCCATCGGCAATCAAAGTTGAATTAACAGGAAAATTAGCACAAGGCGTTACAGGGAAAGATGTCATTTTAACTTTGATTGGCAGGATTGGTGTGGATGGTGCACGCTATCAATCGTTAGAGTTTGCAGGCGCAGGGGTGGCCAGTCTTACGATGACGGATCGTTTAACAATAGCAAATATGGCAATTGAAGCAGGGGCGAAGAATGGAATTTTCCCTGTAGATCAAGTAACGATGGATTATATTACAGGCAGAGTAAAAAAATCTTATGCTTGTGTATGCGCTGATGAAGATGCTGAATATGAACGCACGGTAACGATTCATTTAGATGATTTAAAACCTGTAGTTGCTCTACCTCATTTACCTGAGAATGTAAAAGTGGTTACGGAATTAGAAGACATTAAAATTAATCAGGTTGTTATTGGCTCTTGTACGAATGGTCGTTTAGAAGATATGGAACAAGCAGCTAGTGTATTGAAAGGGCATAAAGTGCATAAAGATGTACGGGCAATTATTATTCCTGGTAGTCAGCAGGTGTATCTTGATGCAATGAAAAAAGGCTATATTGAGACGTTTATTGAAGCTGGTGCGATTGTCAGCACACCAACTTGCGGTCCTTGTCTTGGTGGATATATGGGGATTTTAGCGGCAGGCGAACGTTGTGTATCTACGACAAATCGTAATTTCCGTGGACGTATGGGGCATGTAGATAGTGAAGTGTATTTGGCAGGGCCTTATGTTGCGGCAGCAAGTGCTATTTTAGGTAAAATTGCAGTTCCAGAGGAGGTAAAGTAAGATGATATTAGAAGGAAAAGTGTGGCGTTATGGTGATAATGTAGATACGGATGTAATTATTCCTGCACGTTATTTAAATACAGCAGATCCAAAAGAATTAGCAATGCATTGCATGGAAGATATTGATTCGACATTTGCCCAGAGAGTACAAAAAGGCGATATTATTATTGCAGATAAAAACTTTGGTTGTGGTTCATCACGTGAGCATGCTCCGGTAGCGATTAAAGCGTCTGGTGTGCCTGTGGTCATTGCTGATAGCTTTGCCAGAATTTTTTATCGCAATGGAATTAATATCGGTTTGCCGTTATTAGAAATTGGCGAAGCTGTAAAGAATTTTAATGCAGGTGATAAAATTCGTATTGATTTAAATGCGGGTACCATTGAAAATTTAAATACAGGGATTGTTTGTAATTCTCAGCCACTACCAGGCTTTATTCAAGATATTGCAAAAGCTGGCGGTTTAGTAAATTACGTAAAGGAGAATTACTAATATGGCAAAGATTGTTGTTATACCAGGAGACGGAATTGGGGAAGAAATCACGACTGCAGCAGTTTTGGTCTTGAAAAAAGTTGCTGAAAAGTGTAATCTTAAATTAACATTTGAAACGCATCATGCAGGCGGAACTGCATATGATTTATATGGTACTCCATTGCCGCAAAGTACAATTGATGCTGCTAAGGCATCTGATGGGGTATTATTTGGTGCAGTGGGCGGAGATAAATGGGATAATGTTGATCCTTCATTACGACCAGAAAAGGCAATCTTAGGATTGCGTAAAGAACTTGGCTTATATGCAAATTTACGCCCGGTAAAAGTGCCAGATTCACTTTGTGAATATTCACCGCTAAAGGAAGAAATCGTAAGTGGTACGGACATTGTAATTGTTCGCGAGTTAATTGGTGGAATTTATTTTGGTGAGAAATGTGAATCTGAAATTGTTAATGGGGTAGAACGTGCATGGGATTTAGAAAACTATAGTGTATCTGAAGTTGATCGTATTGTACGTCTCGCTTGCGAGACCGCACAAAAACGCCAGGGAAAAGTTGTATCGGTAGACAAAGCGAATGTATTAGCTTCTTCTAGATTATGGCGTAGAACCGCGGCGAAAGTTGCTGAAGAATATAAAGATATCGAACTATCAAATATGTATGTGGATAACTGTGCAATGCAATTGGCATTAAAACCGAAAAATTTTGACGTTATCGTTACTGGAAATTTATTTGGTGATATTTTAAGTGATGAAGCCGCAGTACTCGGCGGTTCAATTGGCATGATGCCATCGGCGAGCATCGGCGAATGCACGAGCCTTTACGAACCAATTCATGGTTCGGCACCGGATATTACTGGGCTTGGTATTGCAAATCCAATTGGTACGATTTTATCAGCGGCAATGCTGCTCCGTTATTCTTTAAATGAAGAAAATGCCGCAGTTTGCGTTGAAGAAGCTGTAGAAAAAGTATTAAAAGATGGTTACCGGACAGCTGATTTATATAGAGATGGTTTTAAAAAGGTAACAACAGAAGAGATGGCGGCGCGAATTGCCGAACGTATTTAATAAATTTAAGGGGGAATCATCATGCTGGTTACAGGAGCTGAGGCGATAGTACAATGTTTATTAGAACAAGGTGTGGATACCGTCTTTGGTTATCCAGGCGGCATGGTATTACCTCTTTATGATGCATTATATGATGAAAATAAAATTCATCATGTATTAACTGCGCATGAGCAAGGTGCTGCGCATGCGGCAGATGGGTATGCCAGAGCGAGTGGGAAAGTTGGTGTCTGCATTGCAACTTCTGGGCCTGGAGCGACAAATCTTGTTACGGGTTTAGCGACTGCATTTATGGATTCGATTCCAGTTGTTGCGATTACGGGGCAAGTGCCAACTTCACTATTAGGGCGTGATGCTTTTCAAGAGGTCGATATTATTGGTGTGACTATGCCTGTAACGAAGCACAATTTTCAAGTCAAAGATATAAATAAGTTAATGCAGATGATAAGATTAGCTTTTAAAGTAGCAAGTTCAGGCAGACCAGGTCCTGTTCTCGTTGATATTCCACGTGATATTTTTTATCAAGAAGTAAATTTCGATCCTATTCCAACGACAATTATGCCAGAATGGAAACGAAAAGACGATATAGAAGATTTGATGATGCAGGTAACTGAAGTCTTAAATCAGGCAAAAAAACCATTGATTGTTGCCGGCGGTGGTGTAATTTCAGCAGGAGCAAGTGAAGAATTATTGGCTTTTGCCGAAAGACACCATTTTCCAGTAGTAACAACATTAATGGGACTAGGCGCATTTCCAAGCAATCATGAGCAATTTCTTGGAATGACAGGGCTGCATGGCTTGGAAACTGCAAACAATGCTGTGTATGAAGCGGATGTTATTATAGCGGTAGGCAGCCGGTTTAGTGATCGTCTTACTGGAAATCGTGAAAAATATATTAAAGGAACGAATGTTATACATATTGATATTGATCCGGCAGAAATAGACAAAAATGTAATGAGCAGTATTGGCTTAGCTGGAGATATGAAGGCTATACTTATGATGCTTACGGATATGGATATAATTGAAAATCATAATGAGTGGTGGAAGATGATTTTTCAATGGAGAGAAAAATATCAATTTGTATATGATGATACCTATTTAAATGTACCTTGGGTAATGAGAACTCTTGCAGAGCAAACGGAAAATTTGGATACTGTTTTTGTTACAGATGTGGGACAGCATCAAATGTGGGCTGCGCAACATCTTAGGTTAAATCAACCTCGCAGTTGGATTTCTTCGGGTGGACTAGGAACAATGGGGTTTGGGTTGCCAGCAGCAATGGGGGCCCAGCTGGCAAAAAAGGAGAAACGGATTATTCATATTGCTGGTGATGGCGGGATAAAAATGACAGGGAGTGAATACTATACCATTGCAGCACAGAATCTACCGATTATTTCAATCATCATAAATAACAGTAGCTTAGGAATGATACGGCAGTTACAACATGTTTTCTACCAAGATCGTTATGCTTCATGCTTGCTAGAAAAAGAAATGGATTTTGCTGCCTATGCAAGAAGCTTTGGTATAGAAAGTGTAGCTGTAAATACAAATCAGGAATTTTGTTTAGCATTTAAACATGCATTACAAAATAATACGCCGCAGGTTATTGTTGTCAATGTGATAAAAGAATATGTAAGTCCAATGGCAAAAGCTGGAGCGGCGATTAATCAATTTGTGGATTTGTAATATAATATATATTTGTAAATACTGTAGAACCTTTTGGTTCTATAGTATTTTTTATGATATTTATACGTTATAATATATTAAGAAGGCTTTGAGAGGAGGCGTGAGAATGAATGAATTTTTAGATATTGAACAAGAAGTTGAGAGTTTATGCCGCTGGGGTGCTGCTAGAGCCGGTGCAATTGTTGTTTTACCGCTAGTAGGGAGTTTAAGTCTCATGGCAAATGAATTTTATATGATAAAAAAAATTGCTGATTTATATGGATACAAGCTAGATAAAAGTGCAGCAGGGGCGTTTTTTGGTGCTTTAGGAGGCGTATTTGCAGGTCAGACTTTAACTACGGTTTTCCCTTTTCCTCCATTGCAAATACCAATAGGAATTTGCACTACTTATGCAATTGGGAAAGTGGCACATGAGTGGATTAAAGATGGTATGCCTTCTTTTTCAAATAAATATAATGCTATCTTTAAAAAAGCCAAAAAAGAGGCTGAAAGTTTAGTGCCAATGTTAACCAAAAGTCCTTTGAAAGACAAGCCATTGGGCGATGAAAAAGCTAATCTGAACTTCGATTATGGGAAATAATGAAAATTGTATAGTGTATACAAAAGTTAGAATAAATTTAATAATAAATAAAAAAAGTGTTAAAATATTCTTAGTGTAAAAGAAGTTTGTACTTTATTTTTAAAAATAAAGTAGGCATATTGACAAGGGTAATAAAAAAGTAGTATTATACAAAACAATATAAAAATAAGGAAAATAACTTTAAAGAAAAGAAGGTATAGATATATGGCATATTATTTTTCAGAAGCATCTCATACTTTTGGTGAATACTTATTAGTACCTGGATATTCTTCTACAGAATGTATTCCAGCAAATGTGAGTTTAAAAACTCCTCTTGTAAAATTTAAAAAGGGTGAAGAACCTTCGATTTCGATGAATATTCCATTAACTTCTGCGATTATGCAGGCCGTTTCTGATGATAAAATGGCTGTTGCTTTAGCTAAAGAAGGTGGTGTTTCATTTATTTATGGTTCTCAATCCATCGAAAATGAAGCAGCGATGGTTGCTAGAGTGAAAAATTACAAATCAGGTTTTGTAAGAAGCGATTCTAATATTCTTCCAAGTACAACTTTACGTGAAGTTGTCGACCTGAAAGAAAGAACAGGTCATTCTACGATGGCAGTTACTGAAGATGGTACGCCAGAAGGAAAATTACTTGGTATTGTAACAAGTCGTGACTATCGTGTAACAAGAATGTCTATGGATACAAAAGTTGCAGATTTCATGACGCCTTTTGAAAAATTAATTTGGGCAGACGCGGATACGACTTCCTTAAAAGATGCGAATAACTTAATATGGGAACATAAATTAAATATGCTGCCATTAATAGATGAAAATCAACGCTTAAAATACATGGTATTCCGTAAAGACTATACGGATAATAAAGAGAATACAAATGAATTAATTGATGCGCAAAAACGTTATGTTGTAGGCGCTGGTATTAATACACGTGATTATGCGGAACGCGTTCCTGCGTTAATTGCTGCTGGTGCAGATGTACTTTGTATTGATTCTTCAGAAGGTTTCTCTGAATGGCAAAAAATCACACTTGAATATATTCATAAAAACTTTGGCAATGAAGTTAAAGTTGGTGCAGGCAACGTTGTAGATCGTGAAGGCTTTCGTTTCTTAGCTGAAGCAGGTGCTGATTTCATTAAAGTCGGTATCGGTGGTGGTTCTATTTGTATCACTCGTGAACAAAAAGGGATTGGACGTGGACAAGCTACAGCGTTGATTGATGTAGTTGCTGCACGTGATGAATATTTTGCAGAAACAGGAATTTATATTCCGGTATGTTCTGATGGTGGTATTGTACACGATTATCATGTAACTTTAGCTTTAGCTATGGGTGCTGATTTCGTAATGCTCGGTAGATACTTCTCCCGCTTTGATGAAAGTCCAACAAATAAAGTTAAAATTAAAGGAAATTACTTAAAAGAGTATTGGGGCGAAGGCTCCAATAGAGCGCGTAACTGGCAACGTTATGACATGGGCGGAGATAAAAAATTATCCTTCGAAGAAGGCGTTGACTCCTATGTTCCATATGCTGGTAGCTTAAAGGATAATGTAACAGTTACGTTAAATAAAGTTCGTTCAACGATGTGTAACTGTGGTGCATTAACAATTCCTGAGTTACAAAAAAATGCGAAATTAACATTGATTTCTGCAACAAGTATTGTTGAAGGAAGCTCTCACGACGTTATCGTAAAAGATAAATATTATCGTAACGAAGAATAAATAGAGGATAACCGCCCTTTGCAAAAATGCAAAGGGCGGTTGTTTTTTATATTGACAGTAAATAAATGGCTTGATAAAATGAATTCAAACAATCGTTTGTTTGGAGGTTGAAATGGAGAAAGATACGCGTACAAAATTAATTGAAATTGCTACGAAATTATTTGCTACAAAAGGATTTTTTGCTGTATCAGTAAGGGAAGTAACAAGTATAGCTCAGGTGAATGTATCAGCAATTTCTTATTATTTTCAGAGTAAAGAAGGGCTTTATCAGGAGGTACTTAAGAATCAATTAAAACCGGTTTTAGAAGCTTTGGACTTAGTTGAAAAACAAATCGGTTTATCTGCTATGGAAAGATTTCGTTTTTTTGCAAACCAGGTTGCAAAAGTTCATTTAAATTACCCTTACTTGACAAGATTTATGATGAATGAAGTAACAAGTCCGACAGAATATGGAGGAGCGATAGTTGAGAATCAAAGTTCGAAAGTTTATCGTTTTATTTATCAAACGATAAAAGCTGGTGTAGAAGATGGGGAGTTTAAAAGTGATTTAGATATTCCACATACGGCATTTTCTTTAGCTGGAATGATAATTTTTTATTTTGTTACAAAACCGATTCGTAGAAAAATTATGCCGAATAAAGAAAATTCAGTGGATGCTTATCTAACTAATGTACTAAAAAATTATCTTTATGGGATTGCAAGTGAGTAAATATGATTTAAAAAAGAGGTGAAGGAAATGCAGAAGAAAAAGAAGGTTTTTGTTTCCATATTTTTAATTGTATTATTCTGTATAGCAGGCTATAAACTATATAAACAGCAGGAAGATGCACTTGTTTATACAGGAACGGTAGAAGTGACAAAAGTAGATATTACAACGAAGACGAATGGGTACATAGATTCTCTTCAAGTAAAAGAAGGTGATACAATAGCAAAAGGGGCGTTAGCAGCTAGAATTGATCAAGCGGATAGCAGGGCGCAGTTAGATCGTGATACACTGGCATTAGAAAAAGCAAAAGTTCAGCTAATGGATTTAGAAAAAGGTGCAAGAGTTGAAGAAATCAATGCGGCAACGGCAAGTACAGCGGCGATGGAGTCAGTTTATCAAAAAGCGTTAGCTGATTATCAACGTTATCAAGAATTGTATAACGGTGGTGTTGTAGCAAAGCAAAGCTTAGATAATGCAAAATCAGCTTATGAAGTTGCTTATCAAAATTTACAGGCTGCAAAAGAAAATGAAAAACTGGTTTTAGCGGGGAACCGCAGTGATGTTATTCTAGCGCAAAAAATTGAGGTTGAGCGATTAACGGCTGTGTTAAAGGCATCGAAGCTTAATTACCAAGATCATGATGTTTATAGTCCGATAAATGGTGTTGTATTGACGAAAAACTTTGAGGCTGGTGAATACGTCGGGGTTGGAAGTTCCCTTTTTACTTTAGGAGACTTATCGGATTGTTGGGTGAAAATCTATATTCCTTCAACTGAGATTGGTAAGGTGAAATTAAAAGAAGAGGTAAAAGTTTTTGTAGATGCTTATCCGGAACGGATCTTTGTAGGCAGGGTAAAAGAGATTAGTGAAAAAGCTGAGTTTACACCACGGCAAAGCATTACGAAAAATGAACGCACGAATATGGTATTTGCAGTAAAAATTGCGGTGGAAAATACAGAAGGCATATTAAAGCCAGGAATGCCTGCGGATGTGAGATTTAATGATTGAGTTAATGCATGTAACTAAAAATTTTTCGGAGGTAATTGGCGTCCAAGATTTGAATTTACGAATTGAGCAAGGAGAAATTTTTGGTCTCGTGGGACCAGATGGTGCAGGGAAAACGACAACAATCCGTTTAATGTTAGGTCTTTTGAAGAATTTCACAGGAAAAATCACGGTTTTAGGAACAGAGAATATCGAGAGAATCAAAGGGCGTTTTGGTTATGTTCCACAAAAATTTAGTTTATATCAGGATTTAAGTGTGTTAGAAAACATTGAGTTAATTGGTGCATTATACGGTGTAAAAAACAGTGAAATTCAAGAAAAAACAGAAAAAATTTTAACATTTACTGGTTTGTGGGAGTTTAGACATCGTTTGAGTGGGAATTTATCAGGTGGAATGAAACAAAAATTGGCGTTGGCGGCAGGATTGATGCATAAGCCTGAGGTGTTTTTCCTTGATGAGCCGACGACAGGTGTTGATCCTGTAGCGAGAAGAGAGTTTTGGCAGTTACTCTACGAGTTGAATAAAACGGGGATGACGATTGTTGTTGCCACTCCTTATATGGATGAGGCTGAATTGTGTCATCGAGTTGCATTGATGAAAGATGGTAGTTTGGTTTCGTGTGCAACACCAAACCAATTGATAGAGAATTATCCCTATAAAATATTATCCTTGGAAACGCCGATGAAAGATGAACGTGTGCTTGGTGATTTGTTAAAATTAATTGTTTTGGATATTAATTCTTTTGGTGAAAAATATCATCTGATAGTGAAGGATGATAAAGTAGTGAAAAAGGCGATACAAGACACGTTAGTAAATCACAAAATTGCAATAAATCGTTTAGAAGAAACAACCCCGTGTTTAGAAGATGTCTTTGTTGCTATTGCGCATATGGGTGGTGATAAATAATGGAGTTGGCAATTGAAACGAAGGATTTATTATGTAAATTTGGTGATTTTATTGCAGTGAATAAACTTAATTTTCAAGTGAAACGTGGGCGGATTTGTGGGTTTTTAGGACCAAATGGCTCGGGAAAATCTACGACAATACGAATGTTATGTGGGATTTTATCACCAACTGCCGGTAGTGGAAAAGTATTGGGCTTTGATATTGCGAAGGAAAGTGAGCAAATCAAACAAAAAATTGGTTATATGTCGCAGAAATTTAGTTTGTATCCTGATTTGACGGTAATAGAAAATTTGGATTTTTATGCAGGAATGTATGGTTTAGCAGGGAGAGAAAAAGAAAATCGAATTCGTGAGGTAATGCAAACGGTAAATTTGGGAAATATGATGTCGACACTTGTAGCCAATCTATCTGGAGGGATTAAACAACGTTTGGCATTGGGGTGTGCGATTTTACATCAACCAAAATTACTTTTTCTTGATGAACCAACCGGTGGGGTAGATCCAAAAGCGCGACGGATGTTTTGGCAAATTATTTATGACTTGGCGGAGCAGGGAACAACGGTTTTGGTTAGTACGCATTTTATGGATGAAGTAGAACACTGCCATGTTGTTGGGTTTATGTATCAAGGAGAATTAATTGCTTTTGGCAGTGTAGGAGAGCTTAAAAAAAGTATTGATGGGACGTTGATTTTACTGGAAAGTAATGATTCATTAGGCTTATTGCAAGAGATAAAAGAGACCGGGTTACCATTTAAAGATGCATATATTCATGGAAAAACTCTTCGTGTCCTTTTGGAAAAAGATAATGAAAGCTATTTTTCAGCATATACATATAAAAAAATTGTACCGACGATGGAAGATGTATTTGTTTATTATGTCAAGTTAAAGCGAGGTGAGATTAATGATTAGACTTAAAGCATTGTTGAAAAAGGAATTTATTCAAATGCGGCGTGACAATTTAACTTTAGCGATGATGCTGGTCTTACCGATTGTTCAATTGCTGATTTTTGGTTTTGCAATTAATACGGATGTTAAGCACTTAAAAACGGTTGTTTTTGATCAGTCGCTTAGTACAGAAAGCAGAGAGTTATTGGCGAGTTTTACCTCCAGTGAATATTTTTCTGTAGAATATGTAGTAGATGATTTTTCAAAGGTAAATCGCCTCATTGAAGATGGATCAGCGAAAGTTGGGATTATTATTCCGCCCGATTTAGCAGAGAATATTAAACATGAAAAATCGACACCAATTCAAGTATTAGTAGATGCTTCGGATTCTATGTCAGCATCTTCGGCAATTGGTGCTGCACAATCTATTGGACAGTTAAAATCACAAGAAGTGTTGCTTAGCAAAAAAGGGAAAGACACACAGGCGAATTTATATGATATACGAATACGTAGTTGGTACAATCAGGATTTTGTGAGTGCATATTATATGGTTCCTGGAATCATGGGGGTAATTTTAACGATGACGATGGTGATGATTACTTCTATGGCAATTGTTCGAGAACGGGAAAATGGTACGTTGGAACAGTTGATTGTTACACCGCTTAAATCATACGAATTGATGTTAGGTAAAATTATTCCTTATAGCTTTGTTGGTTATGTACAAGCCACTATTGCCTTATTGATAGGGATTATCGTATTTGACTTACCGATTCGAGGTAGTATAGCTTTGCTATATGGATTGACATCTTTATTTATTATTGCTTCCTTAACTCTGGGAATTTTGATTTCGAGTTATGCAAGAACGCAGATGCAGGCAATGCAGATGTCGTTGTTTATTTTCTTACCAAGTATTTTATTATCTGGATTTATGTTTCCGCGCGATGCGATGCCAGAAATTTTTTATCATCTCGGAAGATTACTACCAATTACTTATTTTCTTGAAATTTTGCGAGGAATTATTTTGAAAGGGAATAGCATTCAGTTGCTTTGGGGCCAGATATTGGCGCTGGTTATTTTTATTACAGCAACATTAGGAATCAGTATTAAAAAGTTTAGCAAAACCTTAGATTAAATGAAAAAATTAGTTTTAAGTGAATTTCGATAATAAAATTTTAATTTATACTATTAGCAAATGAGTCTATAGAAGAAATCATTTGACGTCATCTATTTATCAAATTTGGCAGGAGTTTGAAATTTATTTAAGAATTAAAACAGAAATTATATTTCATGCTAAAGCAGTAGGAGGAAAAAATGGATTATGCATAATTCATCGGTGGAGTTTTGCGAAGAATTATTAGAGTAAACTGGGGTAGTCGTTACACCGGGAACTGCTTTTGGAAAGTTAGGTGAGAAGTACATTCGTATGGCACTTGTCAAACCAGCCGAGAAACTGACAGAAATAGCAAAACTAATCGGAAGTATGTGAAATTAGAAAAATGCTGTTGTAGTAAGAGTGATGAACTCTTACTACAACAGCATTTTTATTTCCCGGAAAATAACGGTGAACGTTTTTCTTTAAATGCAGTAAGTCCTTCTTGATAGTCTTTTGTCTGCATACAAATGGTTTGCAGAGCGCCCTCTTTACTCAATAGAGTATTTAAAGATAAATCAGCGGATTCATTTAGCGTTTGTTTTATCATTGCTAAAGCGATTGGTGCTGATTCTTTTAGCTTTTTGGCAAAGGCGTAAGTTTCATCTGCAAGAGCATTATCTTCAGAAATATGGTTAATTAGCCCGAGTTGATTCGCTGTTTCTACATTGATTAAATCTGCAGTAAACATCAATTCTTTTGCTTTATGTAGGCCGATAACTCTTGGTAATAAGTACATGCCGCCGCAATCCGGCACAAGTCCCACCTTAGCGAAGCTCTGGGCAAAGCGTGCGGATTTTGCCGCATAAATAATATCACAGGCAAGGGCAAGATTAAAGCCGGCACCAGCAGCTACACCGTTTACCATTGCGATGACAGGCTTTTGAATTGCTTGGATTTGCTTGACGAGCTTACCAACCTTAGTGATAAATTCTTTTGCTTTGATTGGTGCGGTTAATGTAGACAGGTGCGCTAAATCACCGCCGGCACAAAAGGCGCGTCCATTCCCCGTGAGGATAATCGCACGGCTTTCATCTTGGCTTGCCCTAGTTAAGCAATGCCTAAGACTGTCGACGAGTTCTTCATTCATTGCATTCAGTGATTTAGGTCTGTTTAATGTAATTGTTGCAATCTCATCTTCTAATGCGTATAATACAGTTTCATTTTCCATATATTCCCCTCCGAATCTTCTTTAGTTTATTCTAGCACAATTTTTCTTTTTCAGCTATTTTTCATTTTTGCGGTTTATAGTGGTAGCAGTAGATTTAGAAAATAGGTGATTTTGTGGAAAGAAAAAATTTAGATGTGATAATTATATTGATCGTGGCTGGATTTATTATGTTATTTAAATTAGGGGCAGTCCCACTTTTAGATCCTGATGAACCAGTGTATATACAAACGGCACTAGAGATGCTAAATCATAATGATTTTATTTCCCCAAGAATATATGGGGATTTTTGGTATGATAAGCCGCCAATGTATTATTGGTTGATTGCATTGGCGGTAAAATTTTTTGGAGCAACCGAACTTTCGGCGCGTTTACCGTCAGCGGTATTGGCAATTGCTGGAGCTATGCTCGTTTACTACTATGGTAATCGTTTATTTGATCGCAGGTCAGCGCTATATGGAGCTTTGATATTAGTAACGAGTTTTGAATATTTTTATCTGGGGAAAGCTGCGGTTACGGATATTACCTTAAGTTGTTTTTTTAGCGGAGTAATATTTGCTTATCTTAGCAAACAATATAGATTAATGTATGTATTTATGGGGTTATCGGTATTAACCAAAGGTCCAGTAGGCATTGTTTTGCCACTTGCAATTATTTTGTTGCACTTAATCGCAACAAAGAATTGGATAGAAATTTTTAATTTAAAAATTTTTCAAGGTGGTATAATATTTTTGTTAATTACTGTTCCATGGTATGGAATGATGTATAATTTACATGGAATGGATTTTATTGAAACTTTTTTAGGCTTTCATAATGTTACGCGATTTTTATCACCAGAGCATGAATCAGGGCAGATCTGGTATTATTATCTTCCTGTTCTTTGTATAGGATTTTTCCCTTGGGTCAGTTACTTACTGCCAGCTCTTTATGAAGGGTGGAGGGAGAAAAACAAAGAAAAGGGGAAAAATATTTTAGCTTTGATGATATGGCTTAGTATTGTTTTTGTATTTTTCAGTGTTTCACAGACAAAATTAATTTCTTATATTCTACCAATGTATCCACCAATGGCATTATTGACAGGCTGGTATATGAATCGCTGTATTAAAGAATTTCGAATAAAAACATTAAATTTCGCTGGAGCAGGGATGATGTTGATTAGTCTCTTAATTTTTATTGTATTGGAAATAACGGCCGAATATAAATTAGGAATCCAAATTAACGGGATAAAATATCTGGGCGTTCTTTTTGTGGGAATGGTTAGTTGGGTGTTTTTGAGTAATTTTGTAAAGAATAGACGATGTTATTTATTGGGGATTGTTGTTGGAATGATGGGGTTTGTTGTTATTTTAATGAATTGCATTTTTCCAGCCATTACTGATTTTGTATCAGTAAAACCGACTGCTGAGGTTTTTAATGAAGTATATGTTAATCAATCTACACCTGTATATGTTGAAAAGTTTTACCGACCAGGTTTTTGTTATTATACGGGAGTTGCCGGACGGGAATTAAAAACAGATTTACAGGCGGCAGTGAAAGGGGAAAAAGAAGCGTACTTTTTAGTTCGAGAAAAGAATTTTGATCAATTGTCAATAAAGGAAAAAGAAAATTTAATGATTATTAATAAACAAAAAGATGTGTTATTACTCTATAAAGTCCAAAGTGGGTGAGTTTATGCGAATTTTATTAGCTGAAGATGATATGAAATTAGGTAAATTAATTCAATATATGTTACAGCAAAAAGGACATTTCGTTGATTGGGTAACATCGGGAGACATGGCATATGAATATGCCATGTTTGATCCTTACGATATCATTATATTGGACTGGATGATGCCGGTTGAAAGTGGGATAGATGCTTGTAAAAGATTGCGAGAAAATGGTTGTGAAAGTTCAATTCTAATGTTAACGGCGCGTGATTCGATTGAAGATCGAGTGGTGGGACTTGATGGAGGAGCGGATGATTATTTAGTAAAGCCGTTTGAATTTGAAGAATTATTTGCAAGAATTCGTGCTCTAGCAAGGCGGACTAATTTAAAAATACAAAAGGAAACAATTGTTTTTGGAGAGTTTACTCTAGATAGAACACAAAAACTAGTAAAAAGATGGGATAGCGTGATCCAATTATCACCACGTGAATTTCAGATTCTCGATTTGCTTGTTCAAAATAAAGGAATCGTAATATCGCGTGATCGGATTATTGAACGAGTATGGGGAATTGAAGGTGAAGTTAATTCTAATATTATTGAGTCTTATATAAAATTGTTAAGAAGAAAAATGGGGCTTGATGAAGCTGGAACTATGATTAAAACGATTCGTGGGATTGGATATAAATTGGAGGAATAGCTACGTGTTTAATGAAATTCACCGCAAATTAAGTCTATATTATACTGCGATTATGGCGATGTTTTTTATCGTATTAGTTTTTTGTGTACATGAGAGTATGATATGGTCAATCACGAATGAGCAAGAGCATGAAGTCTTGTTGTACGCGCAGGAAGAAGCTGTTGAACATGCAATATTTTTTCAACATAATGAGTTTTTTATGGACGAAGATGAAGACAACAACAATCGTCGTTTGTTTTTTTATGCCTATGACAATAGTGGGCAGTTATTTAATGCACTGAATCCGGCCGAGGAGATAAAAGCACAGATATTGGATAAAATTAATCATTGGCAAGATGGTACTGGAAAAATTACGACATTAAAGTTTGATGATGAATATAAAATCATGATGTCAGCGCTTCCGATTATGGTAAATGGTGAAAAAGTGGGAATGATTTATGTTGGACGCGATGTAACGACGTATTATAAAGGGATGCGTAAAGCCACAACAATTATAATCGTTGTATCAATTATCGCCCTTATTATTGCGGCAATCGCTGGTCATGTCATGGCTAAAAAAGCAATGGTGCCGATAAAACTGGCATATGATAAACAGCGACAATTTACTGCGGATGCTTCCCATGAGCTTAGGACTCCATTAAGTGTAATTATGTCTTCAGTCGAGGTGATCGAACAAGAGCAGACATTAAGCAAATCGCCCTTTATTGAACAAATTATCATGGATATGAAAGATGAAATTCGCAAAATGTCAAGGCTGGTTACGGATTTATTAACCCTGGCCAGGTCGGAGGGGCAAGGGTATAAATTAAACAAGACCGAGTTTTATTTAGGAGAAGTAATTGAGGAAACGATACGAAAACTCCGTTCTTTGGCAGGTGAGAAGTCCATAGAAGTTCGTTTTAATAATGAATTTGACATCAAAGTTTTTGCTGATTTAGAGCGAATAAAACAACTTATTTTAATCTTGCTTGATAATGCAATCAAATATACATTAGATGGAGGAAAAATTACGATTAAAGCGAGTTTGAATCGTTATGAAAATAATGTTTTTATTCAAGTTATCGATACTGGAATTGGAATATCCGAATCTGATCAAAATCATATTTTTGATCGATTCTATCGTGTGGATAAAGCTCGTTCGCGAGCGATAGGTGGAAGTGGCTTGGGATTATCTATTGCGAAATGGATTGTAACCATGCATAAGGGAGAAATAAAATTGATGAGTAAATTGGGAGAAGGAACTACATTTACTGTAGTTTTACCGAAAAGATGAAATACCGTAATGAATGTTTAATTTTTATTTCTTGTTTAATTTTTTATGGGATGTTTACTTGGAGTTTTCCAATTACAGATCCAGTCGAATCTAATTATGCGCTCACGGCTAAAGAGATGTTGTTAAGTCATGATTTTTTGTCTATGCGAATTTACGGTGAATATTGGTATGATAAGCCAATATTTACGTATTGGATGCTGATTTCTAGCTATAAAATATTTGGGCTAAATGAATTTGCCGCACGCTTTCCTATGATAGCTGCTAGCTCTTTAAGTGTTGCTTTTATGTATTGGTTTGTATGGTACAATGAAAAAAGCAAAACGATGGCTTTTTTGAGCGCATTCATATTAGCGACATCATTACAATTTTGGGTACTATCTAGAGTAATTGTTACAGATGCATTTTTATTTTTCTTTCATAATTCTGCACTAGGTCTATTTTATTTAGCGTGGAAAAAGGAAAGAGCAATTTATGGGATAATCGCTTATATTGCTTTAGGATTGGCAGTGCTGACGAAAGGTCCGATAGGGTTTTTATTACCAATGCTAACGTTATTTGCATATATTTTTATCACAAAGTCCTGGGGGATGTTTAAGTATTTATATGCATGGCAAGGTATTTTAGCCTTTGTTTTCGTAGGAATGCCATGGTATGTTTATATGTTTATCCATCATGGCTGGGATTTTATTGATAGCTTTATTGGTCTTCATAATATTGCAAGGGCTACAATATCAGAACATCCAGAAATGAATGTTTTTTATTACTATCTTTTAGTGTTACCGGTTGCTCTACTCCCTTGGACTGGTATATTTATCAGAACAATTTATGAGATAATCAAAAAAAGAAATCTAACCGATCGAAATTGGTTTTATCTTATTTGGTTGGTTCTACCTGTAGCTTTTTACACCTGTATGGCGACAAAATATTTAACTTATAGCTTTCCGGTTTTATTTCCAGCGGCTATTCTAAGTGCATATACATTAAATGAATTTTTGAAGAGGGACGATAAAAAGATTTGGCTATGGGTAATGATTCCAATGTTATTTTTGCTTCTTGGCATAGGTGTGGGGAATGCAAAAGCGATAAAGACAAATGAAGAATTTATTTATTTTGGCTGTGCTATATTTGCTTTATGGGGCGGGGCTTCAATTTTATTTGCCAGAGAACAAAGAAAAATTTTATGTAATATTGCTGTAAGTTTTATTTTAGGCTATCTTTTATTGGCTGGGATCATTTTACCCAATTACGCACAAATGAGGACTGCAAGACATTTGGCGGCGTTTATTCCACCAAATGCAATTGTAGAAAATATCGGAGATTATCAAACATCAGCTTTATTTTATTGGAATGGTGAAATAAAGTCGGTTATCTTACCAGATGAACATGTAGATACTGGAATTTGGTCAAGAAAATATTTATACCCTAGAGAGAAACTTGAAGATTTTATCGAAAGGACAAAAGAAGAAAAAGAAGTTTATTTAATTGTACACGAATATAGCTTGAGTAAATTTTCACAAATGCAGGTTGCCAAAGATTATTATCCTTTGGTTTCCAGCGAAAAAGGCACACTGTATAAGAAACGTTTATATTAGGGTGATGGATAATCATTATGCTTACCTTTGCTCAATTTATACGATGAGTTTCAAGGATAGAATTTAATAAAGATACTCCATAAAGAATTAACCAAGGAGACAGGGAATACAGATAGAAATGTTGAAATGAGTAAGTGGATATTTTTTAAGGTGAGGTGTTCATGATGAAGATTGTTGTGTTAGACGGATATGTACTCAATCCAGGGGATTTAAGTTGGAGTGGAATTGAAGCGTTAGGGGAATTAAAAGTTTATGATAGAACTACACCGGAAGAAACTTTAACGCGTATTGGTGATGCGGAGGCCATCTTCACTAATAAGACAGTTTTAACGAATGAAATACTAAAAGCGTGTCCAAAGTTAAAATTTGTCGGTGTTTTAGCTACAGGTTATAATGTGCTTGATGTAAATTATGCACGTAAACTAGGAATTACTGTTTGCAATGTGCCGGCCTATAGTACGATGTCGGTCGCGCAATTTACATTAGGGCTATTATTGGAGATTTGTCATAACATTGGCAGTCATAGCATTGGCGTTATGTCAGGCGAATGGACGAGAAGTAAGGATTTTTCTTATTGGAATACACCGCTTATCGAACTAGACGGAAAAACATTTGGGATTATTGGTTTTGGCAAAATTGGCAAATCTGTAGCAAAGATTGTTCAAACATTAGGAATGAAAGTGGTTGTTTATAGTCATTATCCAGACAAGAATTTAGAAAGTGATACGTTTAAATTTGTTTCGTTGGATGAGCTCTTTAGTGTTTCGGATGTGATTTCGCTTCATTGTCCACTATCTGAAAAGACGCAAGGGATTATCAATAAAGAAAATATTACCAAAATGAAAGATGGCGTGATTATTTTAAATACAGGACGTGGGGCTTTAGTTGTTGAACAGGACTTAGCTGATTCACTAAATACAGGTAAAGTTTATGGAGCGGCAGTAGATGTAATTGCTGTTGAACCAATGCAAAAAGATAATCCGTTGTTAAAGGCAAAAAACTGCATTATTACGCCGCACATTGCATGGGCACCTTTGGAAGCCCGCAGGAGATTAATGAACATAGCAACGGATAATTTAACAGGTTTTATTGCAAATGCGCCGATAAATGTAGTCAATTAGACAATATATCTGGAAAAGTTTTAAAGAATAACATCAAACGACTATTTACAATAATGATGAAAATGTTGTAATATAAATATGGTTATGGGGTTATGTCCTTTTAACGTGTATTTGGGTTAACAACGATTGCCGCTTATTTGGCATGAGTTTATTTATTTTGAGAGGAGAGCTAATATGATTTACTCGCATGAAGTAGAAGCAATGACTTGTGTAGCACGTGCTACAAATCATGGTGCAGCACCAATTCCGCAAGAAGGAAAATGGACAAAATCCAAAGAAATTAAAGATATCAATGGCTTAACACATGGTATCGGTTGGTGTGCGCCTCAACAAGGAGCTTGTAAATTAACACTTAACGTTAAAGATGGTATTATTCAAGAAGCTTTAGTAGAAACAATTGGTTGTTCCGGTATGACACATTCTGCCGCAATGGCTTCTGAAATTCTTCCTGGTAAAACTTTATTAGAAGCATTAAATACTGACCTTGTATGTGATGCAATTAACACAGCTATGCGTGAGTTATTCTTACAAATCGTTTACGGTAGAACACAAACTGCATTCTCGGAAGGCGGACTTCCAGTAGGTGCAGGTCTTGAAGATTTAGGTAAAGGTTTGCGCAGCCAAGTTGGTTCTACATATGGTACATTGGCAAAAGGCCCTCGTTATTTAGAATTAGCAGAAGGCTATATCTTAAAAATTGCTTTAGATGAAAATGATCAGATTATTGGTTATAAATTTGTTCATCTTGGGAAAATGATGGAAATGATTAAAAAAGGCATCGCTCCAGCTGAAGCTATGGAAAAAGCTACTGGTCAATATGGTAGATTTGATGATGCTGTAAAATATATCGATCCACGTCAAGAATAGTCAAAAATAGTTTAGAGAGGGGAATTTTTGGTATGGCAAAGTTTGAAGGTTATGAACGTCGTATTGATACAATCACAAAAGCTATGCAAGGTTTTGGGATTGCATCTCTTGAAGAAGCAGAAAAAATCTGTCTTGATAAAGGAATTAATGTTGCAGAAATCGTAAAAGGTATTCAACCAATCTGCTTTGAAAATGCATGTTGGGCATATACTTTAGGTGCTGCAATTGCAATTAAAAAAGGTTGCACAAAAGCTGCTGAAGCTGCAAAAGCTATCGGTGAAGGTTTACAAGCTTTCTGTATTCCTGGTTCCGTTGCTGATAATAGAAAAGTTGGTTTAGGTCATGGGAACTTAGCTTCCATGCTTTTAACTGAAGATACAAAATGTTTTGCTTTCTTAGCAGGTCATGAATCTTTTGCGGCTGCTGAAGGTGCAATTGGTCTAGCTAGAAGTGCAAATAAAGTAAGAAAAGATCCATTACGCGTTATTTTAAATGGTCTTGGTAAAGATGCTGCATTAGTAATTTCTCGTATCAATGGTTTTACTTATGTACAAACTGATTATGATTATTATACTGGCGAATTAAAAATTGTTAACGAAACTGCTTATTCTAATGGTGAAAGAGCAAAAGTTCGTTGCTATGGTGCAAACGATGTACAAGAAGGCGTTGCAATTATGCGTAGTGAAGGTGTAGATATTTCCATCACTGGTAACTCTACAAATCCTACTCGTTTCCAACATCCAGTAGCAGGTACATACAAAAAAGAATGTGTTGAAAATGGTAGAAAATACTTCTCCGTTGCTTCTGGTGGCGGTACTGGTAGAACGCTTCATCCAGATAACATGGCAGCAGGTCCTGCTTCCTATGGTATGACTGATACTTTAGGTAGAATGCATTCCGATGCACAATTTGCAGGCTCTTCTTCCGTACCAGCTCACGTAGAAATGATGGGGTTAATTGGTATGGGGAACAATCCAATGGTTGGCGCAAGTGTTGCTGTAGCAGTTGCAATTGAAGAAGCAAGTAAATAATATTAGTAGAGATAAGCGGTATTCACCCATGTGGTGGATACCGTTATTTTTTTATGTTATAATAGCTCATATTATAGTATTGTGAAGTGTATAGTGGAGGTTATGATGGAAAATTGTAAAAGAGCGGCAGAGAATGGAGACCAAGAAGCTCAATGCCAATTAGCTTATGCATATTACATGGGAAATGGAGTAAAAAAAGATTTAAAAGAATCATTAAATTGGTATGAGAAAGCTGCTATGCAAAATAGCCCTTTAGCATTATGTAAACTTGGTTATATGTATACTAAGGGTGAAGGTTGTAGAAAAGATTATGCAAAAGCGGCCGAGTATTATTTGAAAGCCGCCGAGTTAGGAGAACGAGTTGCGCAAAATAATTTAGCTGTTGCATATGAGTCTGCTAAAGGTGTGAAAAAAGATAACGACGAAGCAATTCGTTGGTATAAAGAATCAGCATCAAATGGTTATGTTTTAGCTGAATATAATTTAGCTGCATTATATGAAGATATGAAAAATTATACGGCGGCAGCGGATTGGTATATTAAAGCCGCGAATAATGGAAATGCAGCGGCACAAGATTCTTTAGGACGATTGTATGAATTCGGTGATGGTGTTGAACAAAATGATGAAGTTGCTATGCACTGGTATAGAATGGCTGCTAAACAAAATTATTTTGGTGCAAATGAAAATTATAAACGCGTTAGTTTTAAATTTACATCCAATGCATCTTCTGATTTTTTTGATAAATTTTTAAACTTTTTCCGTAAAAAAAAATAAAATAGTAAAAAAAGTAAATGGATTTGTGTAAAACTCCTATAATTTGCGAAAATAATTTCATTATCTTTTGGATAATTTTCGTGAATTTTGTAGGAGTTTTTATTCTTTTTGTTTAATTATAAGTACAAGAAAGAAATATATGAAATTAGGCTAATGAAGCAAAAATAGGATAAAAGTACCAGGTGGATTCTCATAAAGTGATTTAATTTATAGAATTTTTATAGGTGATTTTGGTGGAGGAAGATAAATGAAAAAAGTACTTATCGTGGATGATGCTGCATTTGTTCGATTAGCATTGCGAACAATGCTGGAAAAGAATGGATATCAAATTGCAGCTGAGGCGAATGATGGAAATATTGCTTTGCGAAAATATCAAGAGGTCAGACCAGATTTTGTTACATTAGATATTACAATGCCGAATATGGATGGAATTACTACTTTAAAAGAGTTGAGGAAGATAGATAAAGATGTTGTTGTGATTATGGTTTCTTCTATGGGACAAGAGGCCATGATTAAAGAGGCTGTTTTACAAGGGGCTAAATATTTTATTGTAAAACCATTTAAAGAAGATTTTGTTATTCAGACAATTGAAAAGATTGTAGGTAGATAATCATTCGTGCTGCAATTTTTTATAATGTAGAAAAAAATTTGTGCTTTATTTAGTTTTAGGATAAATATAATAACCATTGGATAGGTTGAAGGAGATGATAAAGTGGGAAATGTACATGAACCGATGATGGAGATGTTCATTTTTGAGACAAATCAGCTTTTAGAACAACTGGAACAATTGACTATTCAAAGTGAGAAAAATGGTGCATTTAACAATGATGAAGTCAATGAAGTCTTTCGTATTATGCATACGATTAAAGGATCATCGGCGATGATGTTAGTAAATGAGGTATCGAGTTTATCTCATGCGATTGAAGATATTTTTTATTACATACGCGAGAAAAATCCACCTAATATAGATTGTTCTGGTTTAACAGATATTATTTTATCAGCTGCTGATTTTATAAAGGGCGAGATTTCAAAAATTGAAGATGGGCATGATGCAGATGGAATTGCAGACAATTTAGTAGAAGAAACTAAATCTTTTTTAACAAATTTAAAGTCAATAAACGGAGATATATCTGAAAATTCAGAAAAGAAAAAATCTTCCCCAAAACAGCAATATTATATAGGGGCAGATAAAAATATAAAAAGTAATCAGGAATTAAATGTATTTGATGCTACTATATTTTTTGAATTAGATTGCGAAATGGAAAATATTAGAGGATATGCGGTGTTAAATGCATTACAGGATGTTGTAAGTGAAATTTATTATAAACCAGAAAATATTTTAGAAGATGATGATACGGTTTTGGCAATTCGTACAAATGGTTTTCAGATCTGTTTAACGACTGATAAGTCATATGAGGAAATTGAACAGATATTGAATCAGACTATATTTTTGAGAAAATTAGAATTAAAAAAGCTGGATAGTGTTCAGGAATGTGAATATTGGCCAAAAGAACAAAAAGTTGTAAAAGAAATTGTTATTGAGGACTTGCCAATAAAACCGATTCTTACAGAGAAATCTTTAAAACCTGAAAGCCACGAAGGGATCATTACACAAAGTATGATCAGTGTAAATGTTCGGAAATTGGATCATTTAATGGATTTAGTGGGAGAACTTGTAATTGCTGAAGCAATGGTGACACAAAATCCTGACTTAAAAGATCTTGAGTTGGAGAATTTTTATAAGGCGTCGAGGCAATTGAGAAAGATTAGTGCTGAGCTGCAAGATAGTGTGATGTCAATTCGTATGGTTCCTTTAAATGCTACCTTTCAGAAGATGAATCGTATTGTACGGGATATGTCGAAAAAGCTGGATAAAAAGGTAGAATTAGTTTTAGTCGGGGAAGATACGGAAGTTGATAAAAACGTTATAGAGCATATTTCCGATCCGTTGATGCACCTTATTCGGAACTCAATTGATCATGGCATTGAAATGCCGGAAGAGAGGAGTGCTGTAGGAAAGCCAATAAAAGGGAGAGTAACTCTTGAAGCGCAAAATGCCGGGAATGAAGTTATTATTAACATTATTGATGATGGTAGAGGCCTTAATCGTGAGAAAATTCTTGAGCGGGCAAGAAACAATGGCTTAATAACAAAAACGGAATCAGAGCTCACCGACAAAGAAATTTATTCTTTCATCTTTGCACCTGGTTTTTCTACGAAAGAAAAAGTGACAGAGTTTTCCGGTCGTGGTGTTGGGATGGATGTGGTTGTCCAGAATATTAAAGCGGTTGGTGGGAATATTTTACTGGATAGTATTCAAGGAAAAGGAAGTACTATTACATTAAAGATTCCATTAACTTTAGCAATTGTAGATGGAATGACTGTTGAAGTAGGAAAATCATCTTATACGATACCAATCATGTCAATTCGAGAATCGTTTAGACCAGCTAAAAAACAAATTTTAGTCGATACAAATGGTAATGAGCTTATTATGGTGCGAGGACAATGTTATCCAATTATACGATTACATAAATTTTATGATATTGAGACAAACGTTATTGATTTAACAAAAGGAATTATCGTTATGGTTGAATCTGAACATATGACAATGGCAATATTCGCTGATAATCTTGTAGGTGTTCAGCAAATTGTTGTTAAGCCGGTTCCTAACTATATAAAGAAAATATCTAATATGGCAGGAATTACTGGTTGTACATTACTAGGAGATGGCAGTATCAGCTTAATTTTAGATGCGATTGGTTTAAGTAATAAAATTTAAGAAAAAGGAGGAGGTATAAGATGGCGGAAAATATAGTTGAACAAATGATTGAAGAGGAAGATACACAAAAAGGAAAATTTCTTACATTTATTATTGGTAATGAATTTTATGGAATTGAAATTGCCGTTGTAACAGAAATTATTGGGATTCAACCAATTACCGAAATCCCAGAAGTTCCAGAATATGTACGCGGTATTGTTAATTTACGTGGTAAGATCATTCCTGTTATGGATATTCGATTAAGATTCAAAAAAGAATTTCGAGAATATAATGATCGAACGTGTATTATTGTTGTTGATGTTAGAGATATATCCATTGGTTTTATTGTGGATGGTGTATCAGAGGTTCTTTCAATTCCAGAAGAAAATATTGTTGAACCACCAGCCATTAAATCTTCACAAAATAAATACATCAAGGGTATTGGTAAAGTTGGTGAAGAGGTTAAATTGTTATTAGATTGTGATAAATTAATTGGAGATGATGATAAAGCTAGATTTACAGCATTGGAAGCTTAATTTACTTTTAGACATATATCAAAATTGAAATAAGTATATAATTTTAGAGGAGGCATAAAGATGGGATTTTTGAAGAATATGAAAATTGGAAGTAAAATTATGTGTGCATTGATTGGTGTCACAATTATTATGGCTTGCGTATGTATTTCTGGGATATATCAAATGGATAAGTTAGACGATGAATATAGTGAAATTTATAATAATTATGGTTTGGCAACAGGCGAAATCGCAAATATGGCGACGATTTTCAACCAGAGCCGCAGTGTTTTTCGTGATGTTTTTTTATACGATGATGCAAAATCAATTAATGAAAGCATTCATAACTTGCAAGAAGTTGATAAAAATTTAGAGCATGCTTATCAAATAGTTCTTTCAAAGGCACAATCGGAAGAAGCAAAAAAAGAACTAGGTGAATTTAAAAATAATTTAGAAAAATACAACTATTTCAGGGATCAGGCCATTCAAATGGCTTTGCAGAATAAAGATAAAGAAGCTTGGAGTTTTATGGTTAACAGTGGAGCAGTTGAGGCTTCAAATAAAATTAATACAGGTCTTGCATCTTTATATAATTTGGCAAAAGAAAATGGGATGAAGCAAAATACAGCTGCTAGTGAACGCGCACATCAAACGATGTATATGATGTGGATTGTTATGCTAGTTGTCACAATTGTAGCGATAGTTGCAGGGATATTATTAGCTCGTACAATAGCTAAACGATTAAATATATTGGTAGATGCATCTGAAAAAATTGCGAATGGGGATTTATCTACGCAACTAAAAATAAAAAATCTAGATGAGATTGGTTCTTTGGCAAAAGCTTTTGAAAAAATGCGGAATCATATGAATATTGCATTAGCTAATATTGATGTAGCTTCGGAACAGGTTGCTGCGGGAGCAAAGAATGTATCGGATGCCAGTATATCTTTATCACAAGGAGCGACAGAACAAGCAAGCTCGGTGGAAGAATTATCGTCGTCCTTGGAAGAAATTTCATCCCAAACAAAATTAAATGCAGAACATGCTGATGAAGCAAATAAACTTACGATAAATGCGCAAAAAAATGCAAAAATAGGTAATGAACATATGAAAGCTATGTTAACTTCTATGACGGAGATTAACGGTTCTTCAGCAAATATTTCAAAAATTATTAAAGTAATTGATGAAATTGCATTCCAGACAAATATTTTAGCATTAAATGCAGCGGTTGAAGCTGCACGGGCGGGGCAACATGGAAAGGGATTTGCTGTAGTTGCAGAAGAAGTAAGAAATCTAGCTGCGCGTTCGGCAAAAGCAGCAGAAGAAACTACGGAGATGATTGAAGGGTCTATTGTTAAAGTGAATGAGGGAACAAAAATCGCGAATAAAACAGCGGAAGCTCTTGATGTTATCGTAGAGGCAGTAACAGGTGTCGCTAGCCTTATCGACAATATAGCTCATGCCTCTAACGAACAAAGCATAGCACTTGAACAAATTAATCAGGGTGTACTTCAAGTTTCACAGGTTGTTCAGGCTAATTCGGCAACAGCAGAGGAATCGGCAGCGGCTAGTGAAGAACTTAGTGCACAAGCAAGCTTATTAAAAGACACCATTGGTGAATTTAAGTTTACAAAGAATAGTGTAAAGCAAAATTTTTATGAAGATAAAGTTGAGTTTGATGATAGGAAAAAATCATCATCTGAGATAAAATTAAATGGTAAAAAGAAAAGTGATATCAATCAAATTGCTTTAACTGATGATGAATTTGGAAAGTATTGATTACTAGGAATTATTTGCTCGCATTAGATGATATATCATCTAATGCGAGCAAATTTTAAATTGATAATCGTTGGTAGCGAACGGGTGATAAAATGGGGATATTATCAGAAGAAGATTTTCGGAAATTAACATTATATATAAAGAATAAATTTGGTATTCATTTAGGAAGAGAGAAAAAAACTCTTGTTGAGGGCCGTCTACATAAAGTGCTTTTGAGTTTAGGAATTGATAATGCAAATGATTATTATCAATATTTATTACAGGATAAAACGGGGCAAGCAGATAAAATTTTAGCAAATGCAATTACAACAAATCATACATTTTTTATGCGAGAATCTCAGCATTTTGAGTATTTTTCGGAAGAGGTTTTACCTTATTTTTCAGAAAAACTTTCAGACAATGATTTGCGGACTTGGTGTGCTGCATGCTCAACGGGAGAGGAAGCGTATACATTAGCTATGATCATTCAAGACTTTTTTTCTTTACAAAAACAGTCTTGGGATACAAAATTATTGGCTACGGATTTATCTACTTCTGCTTTGAATGATGCACGCCTTGGAATTTATAATGATGAATCTATCGATATGTTGCCTAAAAGGTGGCGCAAAACTTATTTTAAACAGATAAACGAAAATAATTTTCAAGTAAAAAATTCTTTGAAAAACGAAATTATTTTTAGGCAGTTTAATTTAAATAATCCTCAATTTTTATTTAAAAAAAAGTTTCATATAATTTTTTGCCGTAATGTAATGATTTACTTTGATCGTGTGACAAGAAAAGAACTTGTTAATAAATTTTATCAATGGTTGGAACCGGGAGGATATTTATTTATTGGGCATTCGGAAGTTATTGAACGTGGTGATTTTTCTTTTCAATATGTAATGCCAGCTGTGTATAGAAAGGGATTATGATATGAGAAAAATAAAACTTTTAATTGTAGATGATTCAATTGTTTTTCGTGAGGCATTATCAAAAGCATTATCAAAAGATTTAATGATAGAAGTAGTTGCAACTGCTGTTGATCCATTCGATGCTAGAGATAAAATCCTTCAATATCACCCTGATGTTATGACTTTAGATGTAGAAATGCCAAAGATGAACGGGATAGAATTTTTGCGAAAATTAATCCCTCAGTATCCGATCCCAACAATTGTAATTAGTTCTATAAATGATTGTGTTTTTGAGGCAATACAACTAGGTGCCGTTGATTTCATTAAAAAACCTGACGGAAAGGCGATCCTGACGAATAGAGATTTTTTTAATGATTTGATTACAAAAATAAAGATTGCTGTAAATGCAAAAATTCAGCAAGGAACATTACATAAAAAATCTTTCATTGATTCGTCTATGCCTTCTCATCAAGTACAAAATAAAATTATTGCAATTGGTGCATCTACAGGTGGAACCGTTGCATTGACAGATGTGATTACGGAGCTAAAAGGGAATATACCAGGGATTGTCATCGTACAGCATATCCCTCCGGTTTTTTCAGATATGTTTGCTAAAAGACTTGACTCAATTTGTGAGTTAGAAGTAAAAGAAGCGAAAAATGGAGATGAAGTTTTTCCAGGAAGAGTGCTAATAGCTCCAGGGAATATGCAAATGAGAGTAAAGAAGCGGGGTGCGGAAATTTGCGTAGAGTGTTTTGAAGGGGAAAAAGTCAATGGTCATTGTCCTTCAGTCGATGTTCTTTTTAATTCGGTTGCAGAGATTTATGGTAATAAGGCAATCGGTGTAATTATGACTGGAATGGGTTATGATGGAGCGAAAGGGCTACTCAATATGCGTAAAGCTGGTGCGAGAACGATTGGACAGGATGAGGGAAGTTCAGTTGTTTATGGTATGCCTCGCGTCGCCTATAATATTGGTGCAGTGGAAAAACAAGTGCCTTTAGATCAAATCGCAGAGCAAATTTGTTCTTTTATCTAGTATAGAGAGTAGTGTGATATTATGCTAAAAGAATGTATTGAAGAATCGTATATGCCAATCCATGACGTGTTAGATTGTATCGGTGATGGGATCATTATGACAGATATTCAGAGAAATGTTGTTTATATTAATGAGGCGGCTGCTAAGATTATTAATGTGACTACTGAGGGATCCTATGGGAAAACTTTTACTGAGGTTTGTCCAATTATCAATTTGGATACGGGGAAAATTTTGGATAGTCCGATAAAACGTGCAATTTCTGAAGAAAAGGTTGTGGGGCTTGAAAAAAACTCAGGAATAAAGCGTAATGATGGAGAAAAAATTTATTTATCGGCAACGTGTTCGCCAATACGAAGAAATGATAATTCTATTGCTGGTGGTGTGGTAGTATTACGTGATATTACAAGATTGCATAATTTAGAAGAATATGTTGTAGATGAGCGTGAAAATTTACAATTAATTTTTAATTCATCGCCTGTAGGAATGTGCACGCTAAATGAAGCCGGAGCAATTACAAATATCAATCAATCTGCGTTGTTAATTATGAATAAAGATCGTAATTGTATTATAGGAAACCAGTTTGGAGATGCATTTTGCTGTATAAATAGTTTAGAATACGGATGCGGAAAATCTTCTGCTTGCAAAGAATGTGCAATTCGTGCAGGTATTATTAATGTGCTTACGAATGTAAATGCGGTAGAAAATATAGAAACATTGCTTAATTATATAAATGGAGAAATACAAAAATCCGTTTGGTTAAGAATAAGTATAACTCGAACTAAACAAGGAGAAAATCAGAATATTGTCGTTAGTCTATTAGATACAACAGAAAGAAAAGAACGAGAATTGGAAATTGCTCGTTCTAGAGATTTTCATATTAAAATTTTATCAAGTTTTCCCGGAATTGTTTGGTGGATTAAAGGTAAGGAATTTATCTATTTAAATGATCAATGCAAAAATTTTTTAGGGTTTGATAGTAAGGAACTTCATCATACAAAATGGATTGATTATATACATCCAGATGATTTAAGTACTTCTTTTAAAAAACTGAATCCAAAAGATAATTATGAAGCTGAATTTCGGGTGAAAAATTGTCAAGGGATTTATAGATGGTTATGGTGCATAAATCAGAGAGTATATGGTGTAGACGGATTGCCAGCTGGATATGTGGGGATTGGTATCGATATTACGAGTAAAAAAGAGTTTGAAAAGGCAGTACAAGATAGTAGAACTAAATATCATACGTTGTTTATGAATATGCATAGTGGCTTTACTTATAATCGAATTGTAACGAATGAAAAAAATATACCACTGGATTTTCAATTTATTGAAGTGAATAGCGATTTTTTAAAAATTATGGGGATTGGGAGGAAAAAAATTGTTGGGATGAATTTTTCGGATATTTTCCCAGAGTGCTCGATTAATTATAGTGATTGGATTGCTGAATGCGGAAAAATTGCATTGGCTGGATGTGGCAGATTTGATAAAGAGTTTTATTGTAGAATGACTAAAAAATGGTTGCATTTATCCGTTTATAGTTTGGAAAAAGGGTTTTTTGCTGCATTATATAGAGATATAACAGAGCAGAAATCGGCTGAGAAGCAATTGAAAAAAGCAAAACTAGCAGCTGAAGAGGCAAATCAAGCTAAGAGTCAATTTTTAGCAAATATGAGTCATGAAATTCGCACACCAATTAATGGAATGGTAGGAATGATTGACTTAACTTTATTAGGAAACTTGAGTGAAGAGCAAAGAGAAAATTTAAAGATAGCAAAATCATGTTCTACCTCTTTGTTAAGAATTATCAATGATATTTTAGATTTTTCAAAAATGGAAGCTGGGAAACTTTTAATGGAAATGATTCGGTTTAATTTGTATGGAGTGATAGAAGATGTTATCAAAGCACATGCAGTTAAGGCTGAAGAAAAAGGCTTAGAATTGTCCTACTTGCTTTCCTCAAATTTGCCTAGATATATTGTTAGTGATCCTACACGCTTAAAACAGATTTTTGATAACCTTATCAGTAATGCGGTTAAATTTACCAGAGAAGGAAGTGTCACTTTAACTGCAAAAAAAATAGTCGAAGATGAAATTGAAAAATTAAATTTTTCTGTTATAGATACGGGAATTGGAATTGCTGAAAATGATAAGAAAAAGCTTTTTCAATTATTCAGTCAAGTTGATGGGGCAATTACACGCAAGTTTGGCGGGACTGGATTAGGACTCATGATTACTAAACAATTGGTAGAAATGATGGAAGGTGAAATTTTTGTAGAGAGTACGTATGAGAGTGGCAGTAAATTTACCTTTGTTTTGCCTTGTAGAGAAGTTTCAGCTCTTGAAAATTTAGAAATAGAAAAGAGTAAAAGTATAGGTACGTCGAATGAAGATAGAAAAGAAAAGATAAAAAGAAGAATTTTACTCGTTGAGGATGACCTCGTAAATCAGCTTGTTATAAGTAAGATTTTAAAAGAATTGAATTATGATGTAACCGTTGTTAGCAATGGAAGAGAAGCTATAGAGAACGTGCAGACTGATAAATATGATTGTATTTTAATGGATATACAAATGGCTGAAATGGGTGGTGTGGAAGCAACACAATATATTAGAGCTTATGAAAAGAGGGAAGAGACATATACACCAATTATTGCGCTTACTGCAAATGCTCTAAGTGGCGATAGGGAAAAATATTTGTCCTATGGAATGGATGAATATATAGCAAAGCCAATTCCAATGGATGAGTTGGATGCGAAAATAAAAGAAGTGATAAATACACACTTACAAAAGTATGTTGAGAACGCATCTACGAATATAGACGAAGTAAATATAGACGATTTAATGACATATTGTTTAAGTAAAATTAGTGATAAAACGCATGAGCAACAAATACATGTAAAAAATTTATTGGAATTAGTTAAGGATTTAGAGGTTGAAATTTGTAAAGAAAATATTAACAATATTGAAAGAAAAGCCGAAGTGTTGAGAGATATTTTTCAAGAAAATCATCAAGAAGAAGAAAATGGTATTTTGTTTAAAATTCAATTAGCAGCTAGACGGGGAGATTTAGACGAAGCAATGGAACAGTTAAATTTATTGAAAGATATACTAAATATTTTTAATGAATAAAGGGGTGTAGAAAATGAAAATACTATTAGCAGAAGATGATTTGATTAGTCGTAAGGTGATTTCAAAAATGCTTGGAAAATACGGCGAGTGTGATATTACAGTGGATGGAATGGAAGCGTTAGATGCTTTTTTATTAGCATTAAAAGAAAAAAATCCATATGATTTAATTTGTCTTGATATTATGATGCCAAAGGTAGATGGAGTAAGAGTTTTGAAAACAATTCGAGCCTTAGAGAAACAGCAAAATATTCCGAGTGAAAAAAAAGCAAAAGTTATTATGACAACAGCTTTATCTGATAAAGAATATGTGAATAAAGCTTTTGAAATTGGCTGCGAAGCATATGCTACCAAGCCTTTAGATGCAGAGAAATTAAAAGAAGTATTGCAAAAATTAGAGCTGATTCATGTATAAAATACTTGAAATTCCTCAAAATAATCGTTAAACTTACAATATGTGTGTCTTCATTTATTTTTAAAAGACATGAGTTATAAATGAATAAAAAGATTATTTTACAGAGGAGTATATATGGAAAGTTTAATTGATTTGTTGCTTGAATGGGGAATGCTAGGTTTAATTGTTGTAACTTTTACTGAATCTTTTTGTTCGCCGATTTTACCAGATGTAATTTTATTGCCTATGGCATTAGCAAATCCTAACATGGCAATTTATTATGGAACAGTAGCGACAATTGTATCTGTTTTAGGCGGTTTTATTGGGTATTGGATTGGAAATAAATGGGGTATGCCTGTGGTACATAAAGTTATGCCAGCTAAATACGCATATAAAATTCAGGAGTTTTCAGAAAGTGATAACGTGTCATGGACAATTTTTTTAGCAGCTATGTCGCCGATTCCTTATAAATGTGTAAGCATATCCGCAGGGGCTTTTAATGTAAAGTGGCCTGTTTTTATTGTTGCATCAATTTTTGGACGAGCAAAAAGATTTTTTTTAGAAGCTGTTATTATTTATTATTTTGGCGAACCCGCAGTTCGTTATTTTCAAAATAATGCAAAAGAAGTTGCGATATATTCATTGCTTCTTGTCCTAGCTTTAGGCGGTGCGATTTACCTCTATAAACGTTATAAGAAAGCAAAGGTGCAGCCAGAATGATAAGAATTTTTGCCAAAGACTGATTGAAAATAAGGGTTTTTTATAAAAAAATGCTACATAGTTGTAGCATTTTTTTTATGTCATATAGTCAAAAGGTCAAAAAAATATTTGACTTTTTGACTTTTAGAGATATAATAATAATCAAAGAAAATTAATGATATTTTTGTAAACGTTGGTAAACAATAAATAAGCAGATAAAATCTTAAGGAGGCTATAGTTATGGCACAAGAAAAATATACGCAAAGAGTAATGGCGGTTTTACAAGATGCACAACAAACTGCAGCATTACATTATAATCAAGAAATTACAACAAGTCATCTTTTGCTTGCATTAGCAAAGGAAAGCGAAGGTCTTCTGTCCACAATTTTTAATGAATGTAATGTAAATGTAGAGTTGTTAAAAGCGCGTATGGAACAGTTAATTCAAAGAATTCCGTCTGTACGTGGTCAAGATAGTGGTATACGGATGAGTACATCGATGTATCGTGTAATGGCTTTAGCAGAAAAGTTAGCAACAGAAATGAAAGATGATTATATCAGTACAGAACATTTATTATTAGCGGTTGTTGAAGATGGAGATAGTGATGTTGTAGCCGTGTGTAGAGAATTTGGTTTAGTAAAAAATAAAATTCAATCAGCAATAAAAACGCATCGCAAGGATAATGTAACAAGTGATAACCCAGAGGAAGGATATAAAGCTCTTGAGAAATATGGGCGTGATTTAACAGAACAAGCAAGAAAAGGGAAACTTGACCCAGTAATTGGGCGTGATGATGAAATTCGTCGTACGATTGAAATTTTGTCAAGAAGAACAAAAAATAATCCGGTTCTGATTGGGGAACCCGGCGTTGGTAAAACAGCGATTGTTGAAGGACTAGCGCGAAGAATCGTTGCAGGTGATGTGCCGGAATCTTTAAAAAATAAAACGCTGTATTCTCTAGATCTTGGGTCTATGGTAGCAGGAGCTAAATTTCGTGGGGAATTTGAAGAACGTTTAAAAAGTGTATTAACAGAGATTGCAAAATCAGAAGGAAAAATTTTATTATTTATTGATGAAGTGCATACGGTTGTTGGTGCAGGTGCGGCAGAAGGTGCAATGGATGCAGGAAATATTTTAAAACCTATGATGGCGCGTGGAGAATTACGTTGTATTGGTGCAACTACGCTTAATGAATACAGAAAATATATTGAAAAGGATACGGCTCTTGAAAGAAGATTTCAGCCAGTAATGGTTGGGCAGCCGTCAGTTGAAGATACAATTTCTATATTGCGTGGTTTAAAAGAACGTTATGAAGTACACCACGGGGTAAGGATTCGTGACACAGCTTTAGTATCAGCAGCAGTTTTATCTGATCGTTATATATCTGATCGTTTTTTACCAGATAAAGCGATAGATTTAGTAGATGAAGCAGCGGCAAAATTGAGAACTGAAATCGAATCTATGCCAAGTCAATTAGATGAAGTTTTGCGCAAAATTATGCAACTTGAAATAGAAGAACAAGCGCTAAAGAAAGAAACGGATGAAGCATCAAAAGAAAAGTTAGCGACAATTGCGGATACGAAAAAAGATTTGCAAGCGCAAGCTGATGAGTTAAAAGCAAAGTGGGAAAGTGAAAAACAAGCGATTTTACGTGTGCGTGGAATCAAAAAGGAAATCGATGCAGTAAAAAGTGAAATGGAAGCTGCTGAACGTGCGTATGATTTAAATCGTCTATCAGAATTAAAATATGGCAAATTATTAGCGTTAGAAAAACAGCTAAAGGAAGAAGAAGAAACTTTAGCCGAAAAAGAAAAAAGCAATCAATTACTTAAAGAAGAAGTTGGAGAAGAAGATATCGCACGTGTTGTCAGTCGTTGGACGGGGATTCCAGTAACGAAAATGTTAACTGGTGAACGCGAAAAGCTTTTGCATTTACAAGATATTTTGCATAAACGCGTCGTGGGACAGGATGAAGCGGTGCGTGTAGTAAGTGAAGCGATTATTCGTGCGAGAGCAGGAATTAAAGACCCGAATCGTCCAATTGGTTCATTTATTTTCCTTGGCCCTACAGGTGTTGGGAAGACAGAACTTGCCAAAACACTTGCAGAAATTCTCTTCGATGATGAGCGCAATATGATTCGATTAGATATGAGTGAATACATGGAAAAACATTCTGTAGCGCGTTTAATAGGAGCACCTCCAGGGTACGTTGGATATGATGAAGGCGGACAATTAACAGAAGCTGTACGACGTCATCCATATAGTGTCGTATTGCTAGATGAAATTGAGAAGGCACATCATGATGTGTTTAATGTACTGTTACAAATTCTAGACGATGGACATTTAACAGATAGTAAAGGTAGAACAGTTAATTTTAAGAACACGGTAATTATTATGACTTCAAATTTAGGTTCATCTGAAATTTTGCAAAAAGACTTTATTGAAGCTGAAAAATCAGTAATGGAGATTTTAAAGGAATATTTCCGACCAGAATTTTTAAATCGTTTAGATGATATTATAGTGTTTAAAGCACTTGCGTTAGAACAGGTAAAAGCAATTGCTGCTATTTTATTAGAAAACTTAAATAAACGGTTGGAAAAACAAGTGAAAATTCATTTGAGTTGGGATGAATCGGTTCTAGAGTTCCTTGCTGATCACGGTTATGATGCAGCATATGGTGCGCGTCCACTAAAACGATTATTAAGCCGAGAAGTTGAAACTGCATTAAGTAAAAAAATTATAGCAAATGAAATATCAGAAGGCGATAACGTAACAATACGAGTAGTTGGGGATAGTTTAGAATTTAAATGATTTAATAAAATAAATTTTATATGCTAAGAAAGTATGCACTGGGTGGCAAAAAGCCGCTTAAGTGCATATTTTATTTTATCTGATGAATAAACAAAAGTTAAACTGTCCTATTCTATAACTGATAATTAAAAGTGCTTAAGTCTTTGGTTAAGTGAAATTGGATCCAAATGGAGAAGGACTCAAATTTTACTTTATTTGATATTGAAAAAATTGGCATATTGTTTTTGTCAGAAAGAATAGAAATAAGAATATGGAATATTTACTTTTTAAATGTAATATTTATTTATCAAAAGCTGAAATTTGGAATTGTTATTGCAATAATTGCTGAATAAAAAGAGAGTTTTTGTTAAAAGATAACAATCTATAGATTGTTTTTTGCGTAGAGGAGCTGAATGAGATGTGTGGTATAGCTGGGTGGATTGACTGGGAAAATCGTTTGGAGGATCCGGTAAACCAAAAAACTTTGACTGCGATGATTGATACGCTAAAGATGCGTGGCCCGGATGATAGTGGGCGTTATGTTTGTCCAAATATTGCTTTTGGGCATCGGCGCCTTAGTGTTGTTGATCCTGCAAATGGGGCACAACCAATGATTAAACGAAGAAATGGACACGATTTTGTGATTACTTATAATGGTGAGTTATATAACACCAGTGAATTGAGGGCAGAATTAGAGGGATATGGTTACCATTTTGAAACAAATTGTGATACAGAGGTATTATTAACCGCGTATATGGAATTTGGTACGAAATGCGTAGAGAAGTTGAATGGAATTTTCGCTTTTGGAATTTGGGATGCAGCGAAAGAAAGACTTTTTTTAGCGCGTGATCGTATAGGGGTTAAGCCTTTATTTTATGCAATTAGAGATTGTCAATTTATTTTTGGCTCAGAAGTTAAGACTTTGCTTGCAAATCCATTGATAAAGCCGGAAGTTAATATTGAAGGGTTGGCAGAAATTCTGATGGTTGGTCCAGCAAGAACACCAGGAAATGGCGTGTTTAAAAATGTTTTTGAATTAAAACCAGGGCATGCTTTTGTTTATACGGCAACTGGAAGTCGTAATTATCGCTATTGGGCATTAATGAGTCATGCGCATGAAGATAATTTTGAGACAACTGTTCAAAAAGTACGTGAATTACTTATCGATACGGCACAAAGACAGCTTGTTGCCGATGTTGATGTATGTACTTTTTTATCTGGGGGACTGGATTCTAGTGCATTAACTGCATTAGCAGCAATGGAATTTCAAAGGGCTGGTAAAGGCAAGTTAAATACGTACTCGGTGGATTACATCGACAACGATATTTATTTTAAAGCGAGCAGTTTTCAACCAAATTCTGATGCACCATGGGTAGAAAAAATGGTGAAAGCATGTGATACATGTCATCATAGAATTTTAATTGATAATATTGAATTAGCGAAGAGTTTGCCAAAAGCAACGTTAGCCAGGGATTTCCCAGGTATGGCTGATGTTGATACCTCTTTATATTTGTTTTCACGTGAGATAAAAAAGGGAGCCACAGTTGCATTATCTGGCGAATGTGCAGATGAGGTTTTTGGTGGATATCCATGGTTCTATCGTGAGGAAATGATAAATTCACATGCTTTTCCATGGTCACCTAAACCTGAAATGCGTTTAGATTGGCTAAATGACAATGTAAAATCACAAATGGATTTGGTTGAATATGTAAAAACTCGTTACGATGATGCAATTAGCGAAGTTCCGCGGTTAAAAGGAGAAAATAAAGTTGCTGCACGTATGAGAGAAATTTTTTATTTGAGTTTAACAAGGTGGATGCCGACTTTACTCGATCGCAAAGATAGAATGAGTATGGCTTTTGGATTAGAAGTACGTGTACCATATTGCGATCATCGTTTAGTGGAATATGTTTGGAATATTCCATGGGAAATGAAAAATTATAAAAATCGCGAAAAAGGATTGCTGCGTCAAGCGTTGGCAGGAATTTTACCTGATGATGTTTTATGGCGTAAAAAAAGCCCTTATCCCAAAACTCATCATCCGGAGTATTTAAATATTGTTAGAAATTGGGCGCTGGATATTTTAAATGATGCAAATTCTCCGTTGACTGAATTAATGGATGTTAAAAAATTAAATGAAATTGCTAAACAAGATTTAGCAGCAAGTAATATTCCTTGGTTTGGGCAATTAATGGGTGGTGCACAATTATTTGCCTATTTGATTCAATTGGATACATGGTTAAAAGCTTATAAAATCAAAATTGTATAATAAACCATTTAAAGTGAAAATAATAAACGTATGCAAGTGATTTGTTGCGAAAAGTAAGACTAAAACTTAGATGGAGTTATAACTCCATTTAAGTTTTAGTTACATTTATCCAGAAGTTTAGCTGGTCCTAGAGTCTATTTATAACAAAAAGAAATTTTAGGACGAGTTAATTATTGGATAAATAATTTTTGCTTTATCAAAATTTAATTGATACAGATGATAATTGACAGAATTTTATTTAGTTGAAAAGGAGATGACGATGTTGGGGCAAAATAATTGGTTAAAGTATGTGTTGGTTGCTGTAGTATTGGTTGCAGTTGTCGGTGTTGGAGCAGCTTTATTTGGTATTGGTGGAGCGAATAAACAAGAAGAAGCGCATGAAGAAAAAGTTGACTTTGGAAATGAATTATTTGATTTTGAGGCACATCGAGGTGGTCGTGATGCAAGGCCTGAAAACACCTTATACGCTTATGCTTATGCAATGGAAATGGGGGCGACAACGATTGAATGTGATATGCAGTTAACAAAAGATGATCGTATTGTAATGAGTCATAATCCAATTCTCAATCATAATTTAACTAAAGATGAAAATGGAAAATATGTTGAAGACGGAAAATATGATATTCGCAATATGACATTAGCAGAAATACAAAAGTTTGATGTGGGTACAATGGACCCTAATAGTGGTGAATATTATGAAGGGCATGGCAGAACGCAAGTTAGCGTGCCTGGTGCAAAAATTCCTACATTAGATGAAGTTTTTGAGTTAATTAAAGAATACGGTGATGACAAAGTAATTATAAATGCTGAAACTAAGTCTTATCCTGATCCGCTTTCAGGTGCTGCATATGAAAATAATGTTGATCCAATACGTTTTGTAAAAGTCTTTAATGAAGTTGTGAAAAAATACAATATGGAAGACAGAGTTTTACTACAGTCTTTTGATTGGAGAACTTTAATTGAAATGAAGAAAATTAATCCGAAAATTAAGCTTGTTGCCTTATGGCAAGAACAAGCATCATGGGGCCCAGATGCATTATCCTTAAGAGCCTATGAAGAAGGTAAATCTCCTTGGCTTGGTGGACTAGATATTGATGATTATAAAGGTAATCCAATTTTAGCTGCTCATGCAATTGGGGTAAATGTAGTTTCTCCATATTTTATGGAATTTTCAAAACAGAATGTTGAGCAGGCGCATGAATTAGGGATGAAGGTAGTTCCTTGGACAGTAAATGATGTAAATGATATGAATATGATGATAAATATGGGCGTTGATGGGATTATTACCGATAAACCTTGGATTTTACGTAATGTACTTGAGAAACGGGGAATTGCGATGAGACAGCCTGTAATAAATGAAGGTAGTATATATCATACTGGAACAGAGCATATTGAAGTTGAAACAAAAAAATTAACGGGTGGAGCAGATGCAGCTGAATAAAATTTTATTTTTAGAGGATGTTATAGATAATTAATGATTTTATAAAGCAATATACGTTAGGGTCATTGATTTAAATACAATTTTTAATAAAAAGAAGGTATACAATTTTTATTTTAATATTTGTATACCTTCTTTTTGTATATAAAATTGTGAGAAAAGTTTTTGTGAATTTGTAAAATAGATAAATAATGAAATTGACTGAACGTTCCGGAAAAAATCCTATGAAAATCAGAAAAAATCCGACTGCTTTCTTATAAAAATTTTTATATGATTTTAAGAAAAGGGTTAGAACTTCTTAAAAGGATCTTAAACGGATGTATTAATTAATCAGTGCAAAAACAAATCATTGAAGTTTTCATTAAGAGAAAGGTTTGCGTATAATTTTAATATTAAAGATAAATGTTAAAGGGGATTTTTATGAAAAATGAAAAAAGATTAGCAAAAATTATTAGCAGTGCATTAATAGCGACTTCTCTTTTGGTTGGATTTCATACTGAACAGGCCGTGGAGGCAAAATGTGTGATTGAAGGTTTTGACTTAGAGGCACATCGTGGTGGACGTGCACTTCGTCCAGAAAATACATTAGATGCATTTGCGAATGCATTGGAACTAGGTGTTACTACCTTAGAAATGGATACATATATTTCAAAAGATGGTGTAGTGTTTGTGTCTCATAACCCAAGCACATATTATTATTTGACGAAAAAAGATGGTAAATGGCTAAAGGAAAACGAGGAAAAAGATGTTCGCCTATTAACGATAGAGCAATTGAAAAAATATGATATTGGTGGAATTAATCCTGAGCATAAATATCATGATAATTTTTCAAAACAAATTTCTTTCAAAGATGCTAAATATCCAACTTTAGCTGAAGTTTTTGAGCTGGTAAAAGCATATGGCAATGATAAGGTAACTTTTAATATTGAAACGAAATCATTTCCTGATAAAAATGAAAAGGAACATGCTAATAACACGCCTCCTGATATTTTTGTGAGAAAATTGCATGATGTTATCACTCAGTATGGAATGCAAGATCGAGTTGTATTACAATCTTTTGATTGGAGAACGCTGATAGAAATGAAGCAATATGATAGTGATATCACACTTGCAGCTTTGATTTCTAAAAATCCGAAATTATTGGCGATGGATAAAGCAGCACCTTCCCCTTGGTTAGGTGGATTAGATGCAAAGGCTTTTGATGGAAACTTTGTAAAAGCTGCACATGCAATCGCCGCTGATATTATTTCACCTAATTATGCGCAGGTGACCAAAAAAACTGTAGAAGAAGCACATGCATTAGGAATGAAAATTTTGCCATGGACAGTAAATGATAGAGCGGAAATGGAAAGATTAATAGATTTGGGAGTTGATGGAATCATTAGTGATGATCCAGCTTTACTTCGAGAAGTTTGTATTGAAAATGGGATAGCAGTCCCTGAACCAAGTAAAAAGCCATTAAATAGTCAATATAATAATGATAATAGAAGAATAAATTAAAGTTATATAAGGCAGCCAATAAAAAAATTTTATTGGCTGCCTTATATTATTATAAATTTATATCAGATTAGCAAAAAGCTTCATTCCATTTATAGTAAGAATAAATCTTACTATAAATGGAATGAAGTGAAAAAATAGATAGATATTCTTTGTTTTTAATACAAATGCAAATATTTCTAAAGAAATTTTTAAACACTTATTTTTCTTGGATTTATTGACTAGTAACTAGAAATATAAAGGGATTGTTTAAAATTTGGAAAATTTTCTTATTATAAGAAAGCGTGGAAAATCAATATTATTGTAGTTTATATCGTAAAAAATATAATAAAATATCGATAAAAAATGGGGGAATAAAACGATTAAATCGATATAAAAATCCTACAACAACTTCAGATTTTATCTGATTTTATTAATTGGGGAAAATAGTATACTTGAAAAGTGAAAGGGTCATTTCATTTAGAGAAAAGGAGATGGAGTAAAATGAACAGTAAATTAATGAAACGTATGGTGCTTGCAGGTGTTGCAACAGCCGTAATCGGATTTGGTGGCAGCTTGGTAGACCAACAACAAGCTTATGCAAAAGTAAACTTTGATGTATTCGACTTCCAACCACATCGTGGTGGCCGTGATGCTCGTCCAGAAAACACATTATATTCTTATGCATATGCAATGGAAATGGGTGCTACTTCGATTGAATGTGACATGCAATTTACTAAAGATGGCAAAATCGTAATGAGCCATAATCCAGTTTTAAATCATGATATCACGAGAGATAAAAATGGAAATTACATTGAAAATGGCAAATATGTTATCAGCCAAATGACTGTGAATGAAATTAAAAAATTTGACATTGGTGTAATGGATCCAAAAGGTGAATATTATGAAGGCCATGGAAAAACTCAAATTGCTCAGCCAGGTGCACAAATGCCTACTTTGGAAGAATTATTCCAACTGATTAAAGAGTATGGTGATGACAAAGTTGTAGTTAATGCTGAAACTAAGTTGTGCATAGATCCAGAAGGTGGCGCTGCTTATACAGCTACAAAAGATGTTGATCCAGTTGCTTTTGTAACTGAATTTAACAGATTAGTTAAAAAATATGATATGGAAGATCGTGTAACTCTTCAAACATTTGATTGGAGAACTATTCCTATCATGAAACAAATTAATCCAAATATTACAACTGTAGCATTGTGGTGTGAACAGCCTTCATGGGGTCGTGATTCCGTATGCTTACGTGCATATGAAGAAGGTAAATCTCCATGGTTAGGTGGCTTGGATATTGATGATTATCAAGGTAATCCATATTTAGCAGCAAAAGCAATCGGTGCGGATGTTGTTTCACCTTACTATCCAGAAATTTCCCAAGATGATGTTGCTTTAGCACATTCTTTAGGTATGAAAGTTGTTCCTTGGACAGTAAATAGTAGAGAAGATATGGAAATGCTATTACATATGGGTGTTGATGGCATGATTTCTGATAAGCCTTGGTTATTAAGAACTGTTCTTGAAGAAAAAGGTGTTGAATTAAGAGATCCTGTAGTTAACTTAAAGAGCAAATATCATACAGGTACTAACTATAATCGTGTTCACACTACAAAACTTGCTGGCGGAATGGACGCTGCTTACTAATTAAACTGAATAATTCAGGAAAATAAATGCTTGAATTTATTTTCCTGAATCGGACACTCTACATTTGAACAAATATTAAGGAGGCTTGTAAAAATGTTTCAAGCTTTTATGAACTTTTTTAAAACGGGTGAGGATAAACCGTTAATTAGTAATGACCCAAATGTTATTGCTAAAACTTTTAACAAAGCCCGTTGGTCAGTATTTATTTCAATTACATTAGGTTATGCCTTTTACTATGTAACACGTTTAAACTTTTCAGTTGTTAAAAAACCTTTATTGAATTCAGGGGTTATTGATGCACAACAATTAGGTATGATGGGATCGGCATTCTTTATCACTTATGCTATTGGTAAATTTGCAAATAGTTTCTTATGTGACCGATTGAATGTTAAAAAATTCATGGCTACAGGTCTTTTCTTATCTGGTCTATGTACAGCTTTAATGGGGTTAACTAGTACATTTACGTTCTTATTAATTTTATATGGTTTAAATGGTTGGTTTCAATCTTTTGGTGCTGGTCCTTCTATTATTGCGTTGAACCAATGGTTCTCTAATAAGGAACGTGGTACCTTCTATGGTATTTGGTTTATGAGTCATAATATTGGTGCTGCTGTTACTTATATGGTTACTGCTGTATTAGTTACAAAATACAGTTGGCAAGCAGGTTTCCTTGCTCCTGGTATCATTGTTATGGTTGCTTCTGTGTTCTTATATATGTTTTTATATGATAGACCAGAAACATATGGTTTACCTAACGTTGCAGATTTCAAAGGCGAAGAAGTTGCTGGTGAGGTGAAAGATAAAACTGTTAGTGAATTACAAATGATGGTTGTAAAAAGTCCAGCAGTTTGGATTCTTGGTTTATCTAGTGCTTGTTGCTATATCACTCGTTATGCAATTGAGTCTTGGGGGATTGTATATTTAACTGAAGCAAAAGGGTATTCAATGCTTGGTGCTTCTGGTTTGTTATCTACAATGCAAATGGCTGGTGTTGTTGGTACAATTCTTGGTGGATTTATTTCTGATAAAGTGTTTAATTCAAGACGTAATGTTCCAGCTTTAATTTTTGGTATTCTTTATGCTGCTTCTACAGCTGCTTTCTTATGGGCTCCTCAATCTGACACAATTGATCTTATCAGCATGGTTTGTTACGGTTTCTCCATGGGTATCTTAGTATGCTTCCTTGGTGGTTTAATGGCTGTTGATATTGCACCTCGTAAAGCTACTGGTGCTGCAATGGGTATGATTGGTTTATTCAGTTATATGGGTGCTGCTCTTCAAGAAAACGTGACTGGTTACTTCATCAATGCAAATAAAACAGTTGTTGATGGTAAAACAATTTACGATTTTACCGCAGCTGGTGAATTCTGGGTTGGTGCGGCAGTTCTATCTTGCATACTAGCATTGTTAGTATGGAATGCAAAACCAAAAGGTTAATTTTGGGTTAGTGCTCTGAATATAGCAAAAACCGCAATTTATATTAATTGCGGTTTTTCTTTTTATTACAAAATAAAATTGAATATAGAAATTTAAGAGAAAAGAGAAATTTTTTATGATGGGAGATTATAAAATGACAGACTTATCAAAGATTAAGTGTTTTTTATTAGATATGGATGGGACGGTGACAATTGGTAATGAACTTTTACCAGGAGCAGCTGAATTTCTGAAATATCTAAAAGAAAGTGGTCGGGACTATCTGTTTATGACGAATAATTCTTCAAAGAACAGTGATGATTACGTTCAAAAAATGCGAGGACTGGGTATAGCATGTAATCCAATTGACGTAATGACATCAGGAGAGGCTACTGTTAACTATTTATATAGCTTAAAGCCAAAAGCGAGGGTTTACTTAATGGGAACGCCAGAATTGGAAAAACAATTTTTGGACTACAAATTTATTCTTACAGATGAGAATCCAGATTTTGTTGTTTTAGGCTTTGATAAGACATTAACTTATGAAAAACTTGTTATAGGCTGTGATTTAATTCGTGCAGGTGTACCTTACATAGCAACGCATCCTGATTTTAATTGTCCAATGCCAAACGATGCATATATTCCTGATTGTGGAGCGATGATGGAGTTAATCAAGGCTTCTACAGGAAAAATGCCAAAAGTTATTGGAAAACCTAATCGTGAAATTGTAGAAAGTGTATTCAGAAAAAGATGTCAGTATAAACCGGAAGAATTTGCAATGGTTGGGGACAGATTATATACGGATGTTAAAACTGGCATAAATGCAGGTATTACTTCTATTCTTGTTTTATCTGGTGAAGCTACAATGAAAGATGTTAATGAGTCAGATGTAAAGCCAACTTATATTTTTAAAGGTGTAGGGGAAATCTACGAATATTTAAAAGAAAAAGATGGGATAGGCGTAAGTTGTGTAGTTAATTCATAATCTTTTATTTATTTACTTATGTAATTCTTTAATAAAGGTCGTTATAGAATATCCTTCCAGAATAAAGGGTGTAATGATGTTCTATTTGTAGATTATACATAAAAAAAACAGTATCATAATTTATGATACTGTTTTTTTATTATTTATTCCTCAATCTAAAGTTGGCATATCATTATCATCAGCTGTCAGAATACCATGCTCTAATGCATACTGAACAAGCTCACTTTTTTTTGTTAATCCAAGCTTGACAAAAATTCTAGTCTTATAGGTATCTATAGTTTTTAAGCTTAGAGAAAGCATTTTGCCGATTTCGGATAGCGAATAACCGCGAACAAAAAGCTTTAATACTTCAATTTCTCGTTTGCTAAGAAGAACGTAAGGGTCTTTTTCTTTTGTTTCTTCTGACGTATTATTTAGTAGAGAATTTACCATCAGAAGTGCATGCTGGTTGTTTAAATAAATTTTACCCGCTGCAACAGTTTTTACGGCCGTAAGCAATTCCGTATCGAAAGCGCTTTTTTCAAGATATCCAGAAGCACCAGCTTCCATAGCAGTTTTGATATACTGTTCCTCACTATGCATTGTTAAAACCAATATATTAATTGGATTATTATGCTCTTTTAATTCTTTAATCACATCAAGGCCATGAACACCTGGCATAGATAAATCTAGAATGAGGACGTCTGCTGGAATTTTTTCTGTAAGTTCTAAAACTTCATTACCGTTACTTGCTTCGCCGACAACTTCGACGGATTCTTCATTGCTTAATAATAATTTTAATCCAGTGCGGAGAATCGCGTGATCGTCAGCAAGAATAATTTTTGTCTTTTTCATAATATCACTACTCCAATTTTAATGGGATTCTAATTGTTATCGTTGTTCCAATGCCAATTTTAGATTTAAGATTAAATTCACCCTCTAATAATTCAATACGTTCTTTCATACCATAAACACCTAAGTGATTATTTTTTTGTGCTTTTTCTAATGTTGCCTTACTAAAACCGCGTCCGTTATCACGGACGATAAGTTGAACGTTATTTTGATTTTTACTTAAAATAATATCAATATTTGTTGCCTTAGCATGTCGGATGATATTATTCGTTGATTCTTGTAGAATACGATATAATGCAGAAGTAATCTTATCAGGAAATTCAAAATCATCTTTTGGTAAACTTACGTTAAAATAAATGTTATTGTGTGCAACGGTGAGTCCATGAATATATTTTTCCATTGCAGAAATAAGACCTAAATCGTCAATTGCTGGTGGGCGTAAATCTACAGCTAGCTGCTTTAATTCGTTTAATACATTAACAATAACGTCACGTGCTGCTAAAATTAACGATTGCTGGGATGCATCGGATGTTTTTGCTAACAGAATTCGCAAGTAAGCGAGGATTGATGTAATAGATTGTCCAGCGCCATCATGCAGCTCACGGGAAATTCTTTTTCTTTCGTCTTCTTGCGCAGTAAATATTTTGTTAAGGAGTACGGTACGATTCATTTCCTTTAAGCGCAAAGCTTCTAACAATTTATTATTTTCTTTTTCTTTCTGATCAAGACTTAATGCCATTTCATTAAATGTTTTCGCTAAATTACCAACTTCGTCATTTGTATCATAATCTGTTTGAACAGCATAGTTATTATTTTTAATTTCTTCGGCTGCTTTAGCTAAATCAATAATAGGTTTAATGATAATAGAAGTTAACCAGCCTGTTAAAATAACAGCGGTGAAGGCTAGAGCAAAAATTGTTAAAGAAAATTCTGTTAAGGTTACGGCTAATAAATTATACATGATCTTATTAGACATTCCAACGCGAATCGAACCGACGTTACCGTTTTCTAATGGAACGATAACTTCATAAATCGTTCCTTCTGAACTATTATATTTGGCAACTTGCCTTTTTATAATATTATCAGTTGAAATATGAGCAGGCAACCCTTTAGGTAAACCTTGTTCAAATGTACTACCAATAATTTTACCCGAATAGTCAACAACTAAAATATATCGAACATCCTCATTATTATCTTTAACCTTTTTTATTAGATCAAAGATGGCATAAGCATTCTCCTGTAAAATATCATTTGTCCCAGAAGCCGCAATATAATTTGCGATTTCATAGCCACGCAGTTCGACTTGACGTTCCATAATATCTCTAGTAATTCCATGCATTAGAATCACCATAATTGTACTAAGTGTAAGGAGTGTTCCAAGGATGAGAGTATTTATTTTTGTTGATAATTTTTGTTCTCTTAACCAATTCATTATATGCCACCAATTTGATCATAGATTTTTTGCAACGGTTTGTATAGCTCAACGTTTGGAAGAATGAAATTATCAATAAGCAAATTATCTAAAGAATTTAGCATGTCTTCATGTTTGTGCATTGTTAAAAAGATATGTTGGATTGCATCTTTTTGTTCCTTATTTAATTTAGATCGAACAACTACAGGACCAGTTGGATAAGGTCCAATTATACTAATAATGCGAATGTTTTTTGCGAGTTCAGGTTGGATTTTTTGGCTGTAATCAAAAATCATGCTGTCAATACTTGCTGCATCAACAACTTTATTAGCGACAGCCCAAATTGATTTATCATGGCTGTAGGTATAAAGATAGCGACTAAAATATTGCTCCGGCCGAATATTTCTTTTATTTAAAAGATCAACGATTGCAATATGCCCAGAGAAGCTCAAAGGATCAGTGAACGCAAAGCTTTTTCCTTGTAAATCGGCTTCAGTGAAAATATCACTATCTTTATGAACAATGATTTGGGCATGGTAAGATGAAGTTTGTCTGTGATTCACCATTGCGATGATCTCAATATCGGTAAGTCCTCGATATGCAGAATAAGCTCCCGTAGACATGAAAGCAATATCAGCATCTCCATTAGACATAATCATATTTACTTCTTCATAAGTTTTTCTTTGAATTAGAACTGTGGGACGATTTAATTGTTTGGATATGTGATTTGCAACATTTCGGTAATATTCTATTGTAGCATGGGGTGAAATAACTGTTGCAACAGCGATTCTTAACGGACGACTAGATTCATCATTATACGTATTTGTTGGAGGGGTAGATTGTGTTTTATCAAAATCAATATATGGTGTATTGCTTGGCATGCAGCCAAATAAATTAAAAGTAAGAAGTAAGAAAAGCAAAATTGAAAACTTGTGCAAATAATAAAACCTCCCCAAAAAATAAATAACAAAAGATAAAACATATAAACTTTCCTTTATATGTTTATTTGCAAAATATTTTTGTCATAACTGAATCATTTCGCTATATTTATAGTTAAACCCTTTATTTTATGAAATATTCTTTTTGAGGCTTGCGAAGAAAGAGTCAATGTGATATCATACTTGTAAAGTTGTAAATATGGAAATGCAGTGCAAAGGAATAGTAGTATTTCATAAGCTTTCAGAGAGTTGTTGGTTGGTGAAAAACAATAGCGATGGAAATATGAACTCGCCTTGAAGGCAGCATGCTGAAATGTATAAGAGTAGGTATTGACGGAGCCTGACCGTTATCAGACAGGGGGATATAAGATTATTTTATAATCCGTATCTACAGAGTGCATTTGCAAAAGCAAATGAATTAGAGTGGTAACACGTAAGATTTAAGTCTTTCGTCTCTTAGTATAGAGATGGAAGATTTTTTTTATTATACAGTATTGGAAGGGAGATTAAATAAATGGACAAATGTAAAAAATATACTAGAGGGTATTTTATGCCTCCTGTTGTAGATTTAAGCTGGGCAAAGAGAGAATATGTGGATAAAGCACCAATATGGTGTAGTGTAGATTTACGTGATGGAAATCAAGCGTTGATTATTCCGATGAGTTTAGATGAAAAAGTTGGATTCTTTAAATTTTTAGTGAAATTAGGCTTTAAGGAAATTGAAATTGGTTTTCCAGCTGCATCAGAAACAGAATATGCGTTTACACGTAAACTAATTGAAGAGAATTTAATTCCCGATGATGTTACAATACAGGTGTTGACACAATCAAGGGAGCATATTATAAAAAAGACTTTTGAAGCATTACGAGGTGCTAAGCAGGCTGTTGTGCATTTATATAACTCTACTTCAGTTGCACAACGTGAGCAGGTTTTTAGAAAGTCGAAAGAAGAAGTTATTGATATTGCATTATTTGGGGCAAATTTACTTAAAAAATATGCAAATGAGTATGAAGGAAACTTTAAATTTGAATATTCCCCTGAAAGTTTTACTGGAACAGAGATTGATTTTGCGTTAGAAATTTGTAATAAAGTACTAGATGTGTGGCAACCAACAGCAAATAATAAGGTGATTATCAATTTACCAGTGACGGTATCTATGTCAATGCCGCATGTTTATGCTAGTCAAATTGCATATATGTCACAGAATTTAAAATATAGAGAAAATGTAATTGTATCTCTTCATCCGCATAATGATCGCGGTTGCGCGGTTGCTGATTCTGAAATGGGGCTTCTTGCTGGAGCAGATCGTATTGAGGGTACTTTGTTTGGTAATGGTGAGAGAACAGGAAATGCGGATATTGTAACGATTGCATTAAATATGTTTTCTCACGGGATTGATCCAAATCTTGATTTTTCGGATATGCCAGCAATTGTTGAATTATATGAACGTATGACCAGAATGAAAGTATATGCCCGGCAGCCGTATTCAGGACAGTTGGTATTTGCAGCCTTTTCTGGCTCGCATCAAGACGCAATTGCTAAAGGTATGAAATGGCGTGAAGAGGGAGAACGAAGATATTGGTCAGTGCCATACTTACCAATTGATCCGAAAGATATTGGCAGACAATATGATGGGGATGTTATTCGGATTAATAGTCAATCTGGTAAAGGTGGAATTGGATATCTACTCGAGCAGAAATATGGTTTTGTATTGCCAGCAAAGATGCGCGAACATTTTGGTTATGTAGTAAAAAGTGTATCTGATCATCTACATAAGGAATTAATGCCAGAAGAAATCTACGAAATTTTTAATAAAGAGTATGTAAACATAGAAAATCCAATAAATATTCTTGATTATCATTTTGTTAAAACAGATGGATTTGCGGTTATGGCTAGGATATCTGTGAATGGAAAGGAACAAGAAATTTCAGGGCATGGAAATGGGAGATTAGATGCGGTAAGTAATGCAATAAAAGAAAACTTGCATATTTCTTATAGTGATTTAACTTATACAGAACATGCATTGGACCAAGGGTCTACTTCAAGAGCCGTTGCTTACATTAGCCTAAAGGGTGAAAAGGGCAAAGTTGTATGGGGAGCAGGTATTGATCACGATATTATTACTGCTTCGGTAAAAGCATTATTGAGCGCGATTAACAAAGTAAAACTTGATTCGGGGATTTAGCTGATCCTTGGCTCCACATTATAGAAGATGGAAACCGTAACGGCGGTAACTAAAACCATTGATTTTTTATGAGTTGCTTATTTCACTAAATGGGCGGGTAAAACAATGAAGAACCTCGAAGACAGATAGTCTTCGAGGTTCTTCATTGTTTTAAGCAATATTTTCTTTGGCTTTTTTTGTTACGAGGATTTTATCTACTCTTGCGCGATCCATATCAATAACTTCAAAAATAAAATTGTTCCATATAAATTTTTCGGCTGGAGATGGGATATAATCCAGATAAGAGGTTACAAAGCCACCCATAGTTTGGTAATGATCTTCATCTTCATCTGGCAATTCATCTAAATCAAAGTATTCTTTAAAGTCATCTATGGATAATAAACCATCAACTAACCAAGACCCATCTTCGTGTGCAATAATTTGGTTTTCCTCTTCATCTTGACCTAAAGAAATGTCGCCAACGATTTCAGAAACAATGTCCTGAATAGTAATAAATCCAATTACGCCACCAAACTCATCGAGAACGATAGCTTCATGAATACTTGCATCTTTTAATGTTTCGAGAACTTTAAAAGATTGCATGGATTTAGGAACAAAAATAGGGGTACGGATACATTGTTCTAAATTGATTTTTTTACCATCTAGAATATCTAAAAGCAAATCTTTTGTATGAAGAACACCGACGAAATCGTCAAGACTGCCTCTGCCAACAGGAAAGGTAGTATCTTCATTCTCTTTGATAATCTTTAAATTTTCTTCTAAGGATTCTTCTAGATCGAGCCATATCATTTGTGTTCGTGGTGTCATTAAAGCATAAGCATTCTGATCGCCAAGACGAAAGACTTTATCAACCATGTCTTGTTCGGTTTTTTCAAAAGTACCTTCTTCTGTACCTTGCTCAATTAAAGTTCGTACTTCATCTTCAGTTACAGTAATCTCTTTTTTTTCTTTCAAACCAAGAAAGGTCAAGATGAAATTACTGATAAATGATAGAATAGCAATAAACGGAGTAGAAACATTAAGGAAAATTTCTAGCGGTTTTACCATAAATTTTACAACTGCTTCAGGCTTATTCTCTGCTATCTTTTTGGGAAATAATTCGCCAAAAATTAAAGTAAAGAACATAGTGCTGGCAATTGCTGCTGTCCATGAGATAAAGGTAGAATATTCATTTAAGAATGGAATATTCTCGATATAGTATAAAAATGCAGGCATAAGCTCTGCTGTGGTTAAAATACCAATTAAGATACCAATTAAAGTAATACCCAATTGCAATGCTAATAGTACTTTATTCGGTTCATCAATTAAATCTAAAATACGTGTTGCTTTTTTATCGCCGTTATCAGCTTGCTTTTCTAATTTTGTTCGCCGCACCGAAAGTACAGCTTTTTCCGTCATGGCAAAGATTCCGTTGCCAATAATTAAAGATAAAATTATAAATAATCCAAGACTCACTGACGGGGTGTCCAATGAATCCATCACTCTCCTTCTATGCTTTTAGAAAATTTTTCAAAGATTATAAACTATTATATCATATTAATAAAGTTTTCTGAAATAGGCAAATTTGATTGAAAATAAGCAAAAAGCACTTATTATATTAAATATAGAAGGCTGAGCTTAATATACCGTAAGAGCAGTAACTGATAATTCATCCATGCTTTACTTGGACCAAGTCCCAAGCTGTGGTTGGTAAGTACATTTTTCTGTTACATAAGAACAAGCATCGGATTGTGAGAAAATTTTACAATCAGGGCATGCGTAACGATATTCACAGTCTTTACATTTTGGCATTTTATCTTTATTAAGTGTCCAGCAATTTTGTAAAGGTTCAGCGTTTACGATGTCATGAATTGATTGATTTTTAATATTGCCGACGATATATTCACGGGAAAAGATACAAGGTAAGGCATTCCCTTGACTTGTGATTGCAATTTTGCCGACTAAACAAGGGTTATAATGCTGAGCTAAGTAAAATTCAGTTTCATTTACGTAAAATGGAGGTTGAATAGATGGTTTTTTATAATGAAGCGGTAAAAGATTTTCATTAGCCCCCCGTCCCGCTGGACGGATTACGTCAGGTGGTAAGGCCTCAATTCCTAGACTGTTGCAAAATTGCATAATTGCTTCCGCTTGATTTTCATTGTTACGCATAATGATAGATGCGATTCTCACAGGTATTCGGTGATTGAGTAACTTTTTGATAGCATTGACGGTTTTATTGAAACTTCCTCTGGATTGTGTGATTTCATCATGAAGTTGGGCGTTATCAGCATAAAGGGTAGTTGCAATATGAATGTTGTGTTCAGAGAAGAAACGAATATCATCATCATCAATTAATGTAGCATTTGTAAAAATCTCAATAAAATCAAAATTTTGTTGTTTGGCTTTCAAGACGATTGTCCTCCAATGAGAGTATAATAGAGGTTCACCGCCAATGAGCTGCAATCCTGTCGCACCATTTTCTTTTAGTTCTGTAATTAAACTTAACCAGCGTTGCAAAGGAATCTCATCACTTGTTGATTGTGGAGTGCTTGATGTATAACAATGTAAGCATTGATTATTGCATTTGGTTGTAAGTTCTAGCCAAGCGAAATCAAGCCTTGCAGGAACAAAAACATTTTCTTCTTTATTTTCTTCTATTCGGGGGAAAAAATAATATCCACCAAGATTTTTGCTGGTGAGTTCATCAAAGAAAAGTTTTTCTTGTTCATTTTTCTCTAAACTTTCTGCTTCTAAAGTTAGAGTAGTTTCAATAGGAGTTTCTTTACATTTTGATAGAAGTTCAACAGCGCGGTTATTGATTGAATACACTTTATTTGTATGTAAATCGTAAATAGCACCACGTAATGCACCCTTAACTAAATGACAATGTGAATGCAAATAATAATACAAAAGATAACCTCCTTCGAAAAATAAAAGAATCAATGATCACTTTCTTCATCTATATGATTTGTTTTTAGTTTTATGTATCAAACTTTCTTCATTTTGAATGGATTAGAAAACTTTCTTGACAAGGATTATGATTTATTTTATTATGTATAAGGTCATTACAGTGAACTGCGGAAATAGCTCAGTGGTAGAGCATCGCCTTGCCAAGGCGAGGGTCGCGAGTTCGAATCTCGTTTTCCGCTCCATGAAGATTATGCCCAGCAGATTTTGCTGGGCTTATTTTGTATTCACTTGTGTTTGGCGGATAATTATGGTATGATGGGTTGTATGGCGTATTGGGTTCTGCTGATTCGGAATGCTGTGACTGCAATACACTCTTAAGCCAAAAATAAACAAATATTTATATGAAAAAAACGGAGGGCACAGTATAAATGAAACTTACTGCGGAAAGAATAGACAATCATAAAGTTGTTTTAGAAATGGAAGTACCACAAGAAGATGTAAAAAAAGCAATGGATCAAGCAATCGCTAAAATTGCAACTAGAATCAATGTACCAGGCTTCCGTAAAGGTAAAGCTCCACGTAAAGTAATTGAAAACCGTGTTGGTGAACAAGCTATTTTAGATGAAGCTTTTGATATTATTGCTCCAAAAGTATATAATGAAGCTTTAACTAAAGAAAATATTACTCCAGTTGGTCGTCCAGAAATTGAAGTTGTTACTTTAGCGGTTGATAAAGATTTAGTATTTAAAGCGACAGTTGTAGCAAGACCAGAAATTGAGCTTGGTGAATATAAAGGATTAAAAGTTGAAAAAACAGTTGAAGAAGTTAAAGAAGAAGATATACAAAAACAAATTGATGCTATGCTTGAACATAATGCAAAAATGGTTGTAGCTGAAGGCGCTGAATTAAAAGATGGCGATTTTGCTGTGATTGATTTTGAAGGTTTTGTTGATGGTGAAGCTTTTGAAGGTGGAAAAGGTGAAGGCTATCCACTTCAAATTGGTTCTGGTAGCTTTATTCCAGGATTTGAAGAACAACTTGTTGGTGCAAAAGCTGGCGATGAAAGAGATGTAAATGTTGTATTCCCTGCTGAATATCATGCTCCAAATCTTGCTGGTAAATCAGCGTTATTTAAAGTTAAAGTAAATGATGTTAAACGCAAAGAGCTTCCTGAGCTTAATGATGAATTTGTAAAAGGCGCAAGTGCTTTTGCTACAGTAGATGAATTAAAAGCAGATATTAAAGCGAACTTAGAGAAAACAGCAGCAGAAAAAGCTGAAAATTCAATGCGTGCAGAAGCAATTAAGCAAGCAACTGATAATTGTAAAGTTGACCTACCAGAACTTATGATTGAAAACCGTATTGATCATATGATTGAAGAACTAGATATCAATTTACAAAATCGTGGTATGGCTTTAGAACAATATTTAGCATTTACTAAAATGGATTTGGAACAAGTTCGCAACAATTATCGTGAAGCAGCAACAATCAATGTAAAAACTGATATGATGCTTGAAGCTATTGCGAAAAAAGAAGAAATGAAAGTAGAAGCTGTTGACTTACAAGCAGAAGTAGAAGGTATGGCAAAAGCTTATGGCGCTACACCTAAACAAGTCCAAAAAATTATTCAAGAACAAGGTCGTGTAAATGATCTTATTGGCACAGTTTTACGCAAAAAAGCTGCAAAATTAATTATTGACAGCATTGCACAATAAGACATTTGGTTAATTTGATAACCGAGGTGATTTTATGAATTATGTACCTATGGTAGTGGAACAATCTAATCGCGGTGAGCGTGCTTATGATATATATTCACGTTTATTAAAAGACCGTATCGTTTTTATTGGAGGTCCAATTGATGATAATGTAGCGAATGTAGTTATTGCACAATTGCTATTTTTGGAGTCTGAAGATCCAGATAAAGATATTCACTTATACATTAATAGTCCAGGCGGTGTTGTAACTGCAGGCCTAGCAATCTATGATACAATGCAGTACATAAAACCTGATGTATCAACGATCTGCTTGGGGCAGGCAGCTAGCATGGGGTCTTTACTATTAACTGCTGGAGCTAAAGGAAAACGGTTTGCACTTCCTTATGCTCGCATTATGATTCATCAACCTTTGGGGGGAGCTCAAGGGCAATCGACTGATATTCAGATTCAAGCAAAAGAAATTCTTCGCCTTCGTGAGATTGGTAATGATATCTTGGTAAAACACACTGGGCAACCACGTGAAAGAATCCAATTGGATACGGAACGTGATTACTTTATGTCTAGTGAACAAGCCAAGGAATATGGATTGATTGATGAAGTGATTGTTCGCCTTAATCAAAAAGCCGATAGCACTAAATAGTGAGGTGATAGTATGTTAAAGTTTGGGGATGAAAAAGGTCAACTAAAATGTTCATTCTGTGGTAAAGTTCAAGAACAGGTGAAGAAATTAGTTGCAGGTCCAGGGGTATATATCTGTGATGAATGTATCGAACTTTGTAACGAAATTATTGAGGAAGAATTTAGCGAAGATGTTGAAGTCGAGCTAAAAGAAGTTCCCAAACCAAAAGCAATACGTGATATTTTGGATCAATATGTTATTGGTCAAGATGATGCGAAAAAAGCTTTAGCAGTTGCAGTATATAATCACTACAAGAGAATTAATTTTGGCAACAAACCAGGTGATGTAGAACTGCAAAAATCAAATATTGTAATGCTTGGACCTACTGGTAGTGGTAAAACATTACTAGCACAAACATTAGCAAAAATATTAAATGTTCCTTTTGCAATTGCTGATGCTACATCGTTAACAGAAGCGGGTTATGTAGGTGAAGATGTAGAAAACATTTTACTAAAATTAATTCAGGCTGCTGATTATGATGTAGAAAGAGCAGAAAAAGGGATTATCTATATTGATGAGATTGATAAGATTGCTCGCAAATCTGAAAATCCATCAATTACGCGCGATGTATCTGGTGAAGGCGTACAGCAGGCGTTATTAAAGATTCTTGAAGGGACAGTTGCTAGTGTTCCACCTCAAGGGGGACGCAAGCATCCGCATCAAGAATTTATCCAAATCAACACGACAAATATTTTATTTATTTGTGGTGGTGCTTTCGATGGAATCGAAAAAGTTATTGAAGCACGTATTGGTAAAAAAACAATGGGATTTGGTGCGGAAGTAAAAAGCAAGGAGAAGAAGAAAGTTGGCGAATTGCTGAAAAAAGTTCTTCCAGAAGACTTGCTTAAAATTGGCTTAATTCCAGAGTTCGTTGGAAGACTGCCGGTAGTGGTTACTTTGGATGCATTGGACGAAGATACACTAGTAAATATTCTTTTAAAACCGAAAAACGCATTGGTAAAACAATATCAGCGTTTCTTAGAAATGGATAATGTGAAGTTAGAGTTTGAAGATGAAGCTTTAAAGCTAATTGCTAAAGAAGCATTAAAGCGCAATACAGGTGCAAGAGGTTTGCGTTCTATTATTGAAGCTGCTATGTGCAATGTCATGTTTGAAGTTCCTTCACGCGATGATGTTGCAAAATGCACGGTAACCAAAGAGGTTATTTCAGAAAAAGCAGAGCCTGTTTTAACGCTAAACGATGCGAAATCAAAAGAAGAATCTGCATAAATAAAGGGAGAGCAAATGCTCTCCCTTTATTTATTTTCGGGGATAAAAATATTCCCTTTGCTCATACTAGAAATGTAGTTAAAAATCCAGATGAATCAAGTTTTGCTTTATGAGTGGATAAGTATGAGGGGGAATTTAGAAAAGTGGATTATGCAATTAATGTTATTACTGTTATACAATTCTTTTTTGCGATAGTGATTGGACTCTATTTTTTTAATCTGTTGAAGTCGCAACAAGGCAATAAAGTCGCTGTTGAAAAGGAATCTAAAAAAGAAATGGAAAAGTTAGCGAACATGCGAGAAATTTCGCTAACAGAACCACTTGCAGAGAAAACACGCCCGCAAAGTTTTGAAGAAGTTATTGGGCAAGAAGAAGGAATAAAAGCCTTAAGAGCAGCTTTATGCGGTGCAAATCCACAACATGTTATCATCTATGGTCCGCCGGGAATTGGTAAAACAGCAGCAGCTAGACTTATTTTGGAAGAGGCAAAAAAATGTCCAGTATCGCCGTTCGGCAAAAAGGCAAAGTTTATTGAAGTCGATGCAACTACAGCAAGATTTGATGAAAGAGGAATTGCAGATCCTTTGATTGGTACGGTGCATGATCCAATTTATCAAGGCGCTGGGGCATTAGGCGTTGCCGGTATTCCACAGCCAAAGCCAGGGGCGGTTACTAAAGCACATGGTGGAATTTTATTTATAGATGAAATTGGAGAGTTACATCCTTTGCAAATGAACAAGCTACTTAAAGTATTAGAAGATCGTAAAGTTTTTCTCGAAAGTTCCTATTATAACCGAGAAGATGAAAATATACCAAGTCATATTCATGATATTTTTACGAATGGATTACCAGCAGATTTTCGTCTTATTGCGGCAACAACTAGGCAAGCACAAGAAATACCAAGCGCAATTAGATCACGATGTGTCGAAGTATTTTTTAGACAAATATTGCCGGAAGAAATTTCTGTTATAGCACAAAATGCTTTTCGTAAAATACATTTTGAAGTTGAGTCAGAAGCGATAGAAATTATAAAAAAATATGCGATGAATGGACGCGATGCAGTAAATATTGCTCAGATTGCAGCGGGAATTGCAGTGAATGAACGTGGTAGCCTGGTGAAAACTGAAGATGTAGAATGGGTAATTAATTTTGGGCAGTATAGCCCTAGACCTGACAAGAAGATTCCTGTTATTCCGCAAATTGGTGTAGCAAATGGATTAGCGGTCTATGGCACAAATTTGGGGACAATGATGGAGATAGAAGTTTGTGCGATGCCAAATAAAACGCATACAGGACGATTAACTCTTACTGGTGTAGTAGACGAAGAGGAAATCACGACAACGGGGCATAAAATGCGTCGTAAAAGTATGGCAAAAGGATCAGTAGAAAATGTTTTGACTGTACTTACGAATCAATATCATATTGATTTTGCGGATTATGATGTTCATGTAAATTTTCCTGGTGGAACACCTGTAGATGGGCCATCTGCAGGGCTTACCATTGCAATTTCAATCTATTCTGCACTTTATAATCAGCCAATTGATAATAAAGTGGCAATGACAGGAGAAATATCTATCCGTGGTTTTGTAAAACCAGTGGGAGGAGTTAATGCAAAAGTTGCAGCAGCAAAACAAGCCGGGGCGCAAAGAGTTCTAATTCCAAAAGAAAATTGGCAAGTTTTATATGGAAAAATGGATATCGAAGTTATTCCAATTGAACATATTAGTGAAGCTATTCCATATGCAATTTTGGATAAAAATGAAATTACTATAAAAGAAATTCATATGGATAAACCAGATATACTTGCTGCTTCCGGCGTAACAACGCAGAATTAATTTGTTTTTTCCATAAAAATTTTCTTAAGATAGAGTTAATCTGCGGATAAAGTTAGCTAAAAGTGTTTAATTATACAAAATAAGCACTTTTAGCTATTTTTTTTCTAAAAATAGGTGTTAATAGAGGATTTTCAATGGGCGAGTAAGAATATAAGAATATTTGTGACACTTAACGCTGAAACTAATTAAAGTAGTTATAAATAGGAGGTTTTTTATTATGACAACTCGTAAGTTACCGTTATTACCACTGCGTGGAATAATGGTCTTTCCATATATGATTATCCATTTAGACGTTGGACGTGAAAAATCTATTGCTGCGCTAGAAGAGGCAATGGTACAAGATCGTATTATTATGTTAGCAGCACAAAAAGATGCTTCTACTGATAATCCAACACCGGAAGATATTTTTAAGATAGGAACAGTTGCAGAGGTTAAACAGCTGCTAAAATTACCAGGCGGTACGATTCGTGTTCTAGTAGAAGGACTTTACCGTGCAGAAATTACTGAATACGTTACAGATAGTTCTCATTATGAAGTCGAAGTAAAAGAATTCAATGAAGAAAGTGAACCTAATTTAGAACTTGAAGCATTAAGCAGAGCGGTCATTCATCAATTTGAACAATGGGTAAAATTGAGCAAAAAAATTCCACCCGAGACTTTAGTATCTGTAGTTGTAGTAGAAGATTTAGGCAGATTAAGTGATTTGATTGCTAGTCATTTAACTTTAAAAATTGAAGATAAGCAAGAGCTATTGAATGCAATTGAAGTGAAAGACAGATTGGAAAAGCTGTGTGAAATTCTGAGCAGAGAGATGGAAATCCTTGAATTAGAGAAGAAAATTAGCGGTCGTGTGCGTAAGCAGATGGAAAAAACGCAAAAAGAATATTATTTGCGTGAGCAATTAAAAGCAATTCAAAAAGAGCTTGGCGATAAAGATGATAAAACGGTGGAGATTGCTGAATACCGAAAAAAATTAGAAGATGGAAATTATCCAGAAGAGATTATTGAAAGAGTCAATAAAGAGATTTCTCGTTTAGAGAAAATGTCCTCTAGTTCAGCAGAAACAGGCGTAATTCGAACTTATATTGATTGGCTATTAGCTTTGCCATGGAATGAAGTTACCGAAGATCGACTAGATATTAATGTCGCCGAAGAAGTGCTAAATCAAGACCATTATGGACTTGAAGAAGTAAAAGAACGCATTTTAGAATATTTAGCAATTCGTAAATTGGCGGATAATATGAAAGGCCCAATTCTATGTCTAGTTGGTCCTCCAGGGGTAGGAAAAACATCTTTGGCGCGTTCTATTGCACGTGCAATGCAGCGTAAATTTGTTAGGGCTTCCTTAGGTGGCGTACGCGATGAAGCAGAAATTCGTGGACATCGTCGTACTTATGTCGGTGCAATGCCAGGGCGAATTATCCAAGGCATGAAAACGTCAGGTTCTAAAAATCCTGTATTTTTGCTTGATGAAATTGATAAGATGAATGCTGATTTCCGTGGAGATCCATCTGCGGCGTTACTTGAGGTTCTTGACCCAGAACAAAACAACACTTTTAGTGACCACTATATAGAAGCTCCGTTTGACTTATCTAAAGTTCTTTGGATTGTAACAGCAAATGGTATTCATAATATTCCAAGACCACTTCGTGATCGTATGGAGATTATCACCTTAGCAGGTTATACAGAAGAAGAAAAAATTCAAATTGCGAAGCGTTATTTAGTGGATAAACAAAGAAAAGAACATGGATTGAGTGAAAAACAATTACAATTGTCTGATGCAACGTTGAAAAAGCTTATTAGTGATTATACGCGAGAAGCTGGGGTACGTAATTTAGAGCGGACAATTGCAAAAGTTTGTCGTAAAGTTGCACGTCAGATTGTGCAAGAAGATAAAAAGTCTGTCAAAGTGACGGTGCAAAATCTTCATGTATTTTTAGGTGCAGCGAAATATCAGCATCGTAAGGCAGAAGAAAACCATCAAGTTGGTGTAAGCACTGGACTTGCCTGGACTGAGGTTGGCGGGGATGTATTGCCTACGGAAGTTACGATTATGAAAGGCAAAGGAAATTTAATCTTAACTGGTCAGCTTGGTGATGTAATGAAAGAATCAGCGCAAGCAGGTATTTCCTATATTAGAAGCAGAGCAGAAGAGTTTAATATTCCAGCAGATTTTCATGAAAAGCAAGATATCCATATTCATTTACCAGAGGGTGCTATTCCAAAAGATGGGCCATCTGCTGGAATTACAATGGCAACAGCAGTTATTTCTGCGTTAACCGGAAGAAAAGTGCGTAGCGATGTTGCAATGACTGGTGAGATTACGTTAAGAGGTCGTGTTTTACCGATCGGCGGATTAAAAGAAAAGGTATTGGCGGCACATCGTATGGGAATTAAGACAATTATTCTTCCAAGCGAGAATAAAAGAGATATGGATGAAATCCCAGCAAATGTGCGTAAACAATTAGAATTTGTATTAGCAGAAAATATGGATGAAGTTTTAAAATGTGCGTTGGTGAGTGAATAATGAAAGAAGAAATAATTATTACACAAGGAAAGTATATTGCATCAGCAGTGCGTGCTGATCAATACCCAGAAGGCGATTTACCAGAGGTTGTCTTTATTGGTCGCTCTAATGTAGGTAAGTCGTCCTTAATTAATTCGCTTAGCAGAGTTGGTGGACTTGCTAGAGTTAGTGGTACACCAGGAAAAACACAAACGATTAATTTTTATGAATTAAGTGCCAAAATCCCTAGCATAGAAGAACGGAGATCTTTTTTTCTTGTTGATTTACCTGGCTATGGGTATGCAAAAACAGGGCAAGCAAATCGAAAAGTATGGGCGAAATTCATTGAAGAATACTTATTAAAATCGCCGCGGCTACAATTTGTTTGCCAATTGATAGATATTCGTCATGATCCAATGAAAAGTGATATTGAAATGTTTAACTGGTTAGTGGAAAATAATTTGCCTGTACTAATCATTGCAACAAAGGCGGATAAGTTAAGTAAAAATGCTGTACAAAAGCAGGTAAAACAAATAAAAAAGGTATTGGGTGTTCCAGATCTTGATGTATTACCTTACTCTTCTGTAAAAAGTGAAGGACGTTCAGATTTGCTTGACGTGATTAGTACCGTTTTGGTAGAATAGAATAGGTTGATGATAAAAGACAGTAATTACTGTCTTTTATTTATATAAATATATCTATGAAATGGAAAGATAATAGAGGAGCGGGGAAATTTGTTAACATCGTTTGATAAAGATTTACTGAATTTACTGCAAACAAATTTGCCGTTAAGTTCACATCCATTTGCTGATTTAGCGGAGATTTTAGGAACGGATGAAATGACTGTGATTCATCGATTGCAAGAATTGCAAGCAGATGGATATGTGCGGAGGATAGGTCCATTTTTTGACTCCGCAAAACTGGGATATGCAGGAACGTTAGTAGCGGCTAAAGTAACAAAAGAAAGTATGGATGATGTTGCTCTTGCCATTAATACATATCCAGGTGTGACACACAATTATGAGCGTGAAGGTGAGTTTAACTTATGGTTTACTTTATTGACACCTAATAAAGTAACGCAAACGAAAATTTTAGATGAGATTCGTCAAATTTCTGGAGTTGAAAAGATTATAAGTATGGCTGCTAATCGTAAATATAAGGTTAGCGTTCAGTTTACGTTGAAGTAGGTGAAGGCTTAATGAATGAACTAGATAAAAAAATTATTCGGGCATCACAAGAAGAATTTCCTTTAGTAGCTCAACCGTATAAAGAAATTGCAGAACGTATCGGAATTACTGAAGAACTTTTGCTAGCAAAGTTAAAAGAATATAAACGGTCGGGAAGAATCCGTAAAGTTGGTGCGGTATTAAGACATCGAGAAGTAGGTTTTGCTGCAAATTCTCTGTGTGTATGGATTGTTCCGCAGGAGCGGATTGAAGAAGTTGGAGCTTTGATGGCGATGAATCCGTCTGTATCCCACTGCTATGATAGAGATACAGTGCCAGAATGGCCATATAATATGTATACCATGATTCATGCTCATACACGAGAAGAGTGTGCTGAAATTGCCGATGGAATTGCGGAACAAACGAATTTATCAGATTATATGATGCTGTATTCCGTAAAAGAGTGGAAAAAAACAAGTATGCGCTATTTTTGTGAGTAGTATAAGTTTTATTTGACATATAGGAATTCATTTGTTATACTAACAAAGCTATATATTATGGATGTTAGCCAATGAACTTTATTTAAATATTTAATTGAAATAAATAAAAAAAGTTATTGACAAGAACATTTCAAATCGCTATAATATATATTGTGGTTGACGGGGCATGGCTCAGTTTGGTAGAGCACCTGGCTTGGGACCAGGGGGTCGCAGGTTCGAATCCTGCTGCTCCGACCATCAATCGCGCCTGTAGCTCAGTTGGATAGAGCAACGGCCTTCTAAGCCGTGTGTCGAGCGTTCGAATCGCCCCAGGCGCACCAGTGAATATTAGGGTTCTAGCATTTTGCTAGAGCCTTTTTTGTTGTATAAAACTGCTTATCGACTGCTTGTTTATCACATAAGCCAATTATAGATATACAATAAATTTAAGCCTTTGCAATCTGCAAAGGCTTTTTACTTTTATCAAAATTTTTAAATTATACAAGAATTGTGGGCTTTATGCATTTCTAAATTGATTCCATTGTTTAGAGAGTATCTGTACTGCTTCTTTACGTTTAGATTCAAGTTCATGAAGGTAAATAGCAGTCGTTTTTATATCCGTGTGTCCAAGCATATGTTGAACAGTTGTCAATGGAACTCCATAGGCTAAAGCATAGCTAGCAGCCATGTGTCGAAATGAGTGCACAGTAATGGCTGGAAAATCATATTTTTTACAAAACTTACTTAGCCATATGTACAAACTAGAAGGATAGATTTGACTAACTTCTTGATTAATTACTTTTCGTGATAAGAAAATAAATTGCTTTGGATTCGAATAATGATGCTTGGTTAAAAATTCATCTTGAAATTGTTTTTGCAGCTTTAGCAAAGAGACGGTATAGCTATCTATATTCAACCAGCGTATAGATGATTTTGTTTTGGGAACTTTTATTGCAAGAGGCTTATTAGCTATAGCTTCACTTGCTTTTTCAATATAAATTCTAGCATTTACAAAATCAATACAATCCCAAGTCAAAGCTGTAAATTCACCCCGTCTAGCACCGGTAATCAAGGCTAAGCTAATCATTAATTTATATTTAAGCTCACGTGGTGAATTACTTATTTTTTCTAAAGTTGCAAGAAACCTTTTTAAATCGTTTTCCTGCCAAATTGGTAAACGTCGATAATTTGCTTTTGGGATGTCGTCTTTGGCGATTAAACGACAGGGATTTTCAACTAAATAACGCCACTGCACAGCTTTATTTAATATACTGCGGATTAGTTTGTAGTGCATTTGAATACTGCCATCAGATAATGTATTTAAGTTTCGTTTATCTTGTCTCATATGAGGCTTTTTAAGCTCTTCAATGAATTTCACAATATCCATATCGGTTATTTTTTCTAGTTGTTTGGAGTAAAACGCTGGTAGAATTCTATTTTTCAACAATTCGCTATTTCGATAACTTGTCTTGTTGGATAATTTTTGATTATGACGTTGCTGCCAAATTTCAATAAATTCACCAAATGAAATTTTATCACCTTTAATGACTGGATTCTTTGTTACTTCTACATAAAATTTTGCTAACTCTTTTTCTGCTGCTTTTTTTGATTTTGAAATTATTCTTTTGGTTTTACGGATTTGTTTACCGTTGATATTGTAGCCTAATGAAACACGTAGTTCCCATTTATTGTTTCCTAAATCTACCAATGAACCTGGCATTATAATGACCCCCTTTAAATAGAAAAGAGCCTAGCCGATATAACTCAGTTAAGCTCTTTTTACGCTTTTATTTATTTTATAAATTTTTTTGTTTATTTGCCCATGAAGGTTTAGATAAGTTTTTTTGTGCCCATTCTTTTAGAGCGGAGACCATATAAATATAAGATTTCCCGCGTTTCATAGCTGGTAGTTCTCCATTTCTTGTCATTTTAAGAACTCCTGAATAGGGAAGCTTTCCTTGAAAGAATACACTAGACACTTCTCTAGCAGTTAAAAATTCAACTTCATTATTGTTTTTGTACATTTTATTTTATCCCTTCTGATTTGAATTTAATGTCCATCATTTTAGTGTACGATATAAAAAGGGGTAAATGCTCCTTTTGAACAATCAGCGTTTAATAATGTTTTTAATTCGTCAATATAATAAAAATGGTTAAGTTCCAATTTATCTAATGTTAAACTATCTAGAGGTAATCTAATACCACGAGAATATTGACCACCCCAGCACGCAAATTTTAATGCATCATCTGCTATAAAAAATTTTTTGTTCATGAAATTTTTTATATAAGGTTTTGATTCTTCTACAAGCCTCCAATTCGTATAAACTCCGATTCCATTGCTTCCCAAAACACCATAATATTTTAAAATCATATAAATTCCTCCTTTTCATTTTTACTGAAAAGTTAGGTGTTGTGTAAAATATTAAATTTCCGTTGCTCAATTCAATAATATATAACTCAATTTATATAGTTTAGCAAATAATATTATGGCTTAAACCTCAGGGGAATACATACGCAGATGCATATTGTAGTTTTTTAATATCTCATCAACATATAGCTTGAATTTATGTAAATCTAGTCGACCAGACGTAAATTTTTGACCTGTATGAATGTTTACGCTATTAATAAGATAGTGAAGATGTAGATTGTCGGTATCAAAATGAGCAGTCATTAGAATTTGATAATTGTTTGAATAATAGTGTCCGACTTTTACACCAATCTTCATTAGTTTATCTGTTGTTAATTCATTTTGTTCTTGCCTATCGAAACTTAATATAAATTGCTTATACTGTCTGCCGTCTTCTTGTTGATGAAGTAACTTTATTGTACGCATATCTTCAGTTGCGAAGTCAGGATTTACTCCAAACCCATAGCTATATTCAGATGAAGTCTTTTTTTGATCTTTGAGATACTCAACTTGTCCATATAGAGTTCGACGATTGTTTCCAATGAATTTTATAATAGCCATGGGATTCACTTCCTTATTTTATTGCAAATAAAAAATGGTTTTATCGGTTGATTTGTTATTAACATACCAAGATAGCTAATCTGATTTTTAATTTCTTGTGCTACAGTATCATCATTTAAACTGTTTGTTTTATTGTGCAACCCAGCTAAAGTTCTTGCGATTTCACTTGCATGGGGAATGGCGTGGATCTGATTATTTAAACAGCTATTTTTTATAAAATCTGTTTGATTTAAACCAGAGGATTTTAAAAGCTTTTGAAACTTTTTTTCTTCGACCTCATTTAACCGAAACGATTTTTTGAACTTCTTTTGAGTGCTGATTTTTGATTCGTAAATTTGCTGGTGTTTTTTCATCTTAAAAGCAAGGTGACTTTGTCCGACAAAACGTTACCTTGCTTACACCTCCCTCCAAATAGTAGAGAATTTTATGTCCATTTATACACTATATTTTTATAAATTAAGTAATAGTAAATAGATATAATATATATTTATATATTAGTTATACCTACTGTATTTTTTTATTTTATAGTTAAATAGATATAATAAAATTCGCAATAAATTCAAATTTTAATAGAGAGATAACAAATAATAAATAAAAAACCACTGAAATTTTAGTAAATAATAAATAAAAAATATTTACATAAACAATTAAATGATTTAGAATAAAAAATGACACATAGTTGTTTTCGACACACCTATAATTTGTAAAATGGTTTAAAGGGATATATTGGATATTATGAAAAAAGTAGAATGGGAAAATAAAAATATAAAAAAATATAAATTGTATTTTGATTTTGTTAATAATTATTATTTAGAAGTTTTAAATAGAGAATGTATTCGATTAGGAATTCCTTTTTATCGTGTGCTTGATAAATCTTTGGAAAATATAATTGGTTATCAAAAGGTTGAGTTAATTAAAGGAAAAGTGCAATTTATGTATAATGTAAATTGTTTTAGAATTTGTTCTGATGGGGTTATTGCGTTTTGGCTTTTTGGACAAATATGGAAATTAAATAAGAATAATTACAAAAAAATTTTTAAAGATATGGATTTACCAGAACCAAATGAAGCATGGTTTAAATACTTATATGATTTATTAAATAGTATGAAAGATGAGCCTAAAGCAGAGCGAGATTATATGGCTTTTAAATTTAAAAATAATTGTTTAGAGTATTTTTTTGATGTAGCTACAGCTTTTAAAAAGTTTGATGCAAATATTTTTTATCTAGGAGAAAATAATAATTTACAACAATCTCCAAAGATGATAAGTGAAGCTAGTTATAAAGAAATTTTGAATGATTATAATAAAAAAAAATTTAAGCATAGAATACCAATATTAAAGAAAAATGTATTTAAGTGTAATTGTAAAAATTTAGTAAATAAGTACTATTTAAAAAATCAACCTGCTATGAAAATAAATAAATCATTTCAACGTATTGTTATGGAAAGGATTGTAGCTTTATTTCATGAAAAAAATATAGGTGAAAAAGTTAAAATTGAAGCTAGCCCTAAAATTAAGACAAATTCTTTTCCTGCTGCATATATTCGAAAAGGAAAAAAAACTATATATGTTGATAATGTAACGAACGCAGATGATTTAGAAAAAAAATTGCCGATTTTTTTAAAGAAAAAGCCGGAAAGTTTTATTAGGGTTTTAGAATTAATTACTCAAAATGATATTACATTAATAAATCAACTAGCAGTATTATTTGCAAGGATAAGTTTAGAAAAAGATCCTACCCCATTTTTAAATTTAGTATATACAAATATTCCAGGTGCATTTGCTCTTTTTTTAATGAAATTTTTTGAAGAAAATATTGTATCACATTATAACATTCAGGACACAAAAAATATTAAAAGTTTAAGTGAAATGATAAGCGATAAGGTGCAGGGGGGAATGCTTAATATTTCATTTAAAAAGCAAATGTTAACAGAAGAGATGGTAAAAAACTATCAGCGTGTTCTGAAGGGGAAAACTATTAGATTGAAGGACGAGGTTGTAGGCAACTTAACCTTTATTAGTAATTTTCGATATATTCATTTGGTTACCACTCAGAAAGAGATAGATGATTATATAAAAAAATTTCCTAAACTTTTGAATATAATTGAAATAAAAAATGATAGTGCAGATGAGAAATTAGTAGAGCTGATAAATGAGATTGTTTTTTCAGATGTTGATTTTCAATGGATAAATTGGATTTTTACAGCATATGGATTAAATCTTTTATGTAATCCTAAGAAAAAAGAAAAGAAAAAAATCACGTTAACAAATGACGCAATTATAAAAAAATTTTTAATTGATTGTTGTTTAGTTGATGAAAATAAAGATTGCTATGCAAAAGACATTTATTCGGCTTTTTGCGATTATTTTAATAAAAGATTTCAAGAAGCTCCGATGAAACGAGTTGATTTGGTTAATATTTTGCAAGAGTTGGGGTTTAAGTATTGTCGACTTCGAAAATCTGCTAAAGATAATTTGTGGGGGTTTAAAGGAGTAGGTATTGACGTTGAAAAATTTCAATTGGCATTGAAAGTAGAAAAATTGGTGGATGAAAAGGAAAAGTCAGTTGAAAAATACTTAAATTATATGTTGTCTGAGGTAAAACCTATTTTAAATTTGGAAACAGAAGGTGATAAAGTTTTAAAAAATTTGAAAGCGATTCTTAGAAGTATGGATATGAAAGAATACATAAAAGTTAAGTCTAATATAAATCTCCCGCAACCTTAATCGGTTGTGGGAGATTGTGTTATTTGGGTATAAATATACTCAGTTACGGATTGTCTTGGAATCTTCCATATACGATTAATACGAAATGCTTTTATATCGCCAGAAGATAATAATTTATAAGCGGCATTTTTGCCAATCATTAAGGTTTCGCATAGTTCATCCACAGTTATTATTTCGCCAATAAGATTATCCATGATTTTATTCCTCCTGCTAAATGTATTTAATAATATGTTAGACATGAAATATTAAATTGCATTGTATTTGAGTATAATTTAATATCGTTTAGTTAGAGCAGTATTAATGATTCTGGCATTAATATAATCAGTGATAGACTTTTCTGGAATTTTCCATGCCTTACCGTCTTTGTAGGCAAATAATTTATCGTTATGAATAAGTTCGTAAATAACTTGTGAGCTACAACAAAGTAAGCTGGCAGCATCAGATACATGAAAAACAGATTTATTAATCAGCATTATAATCAACTCCTTAAGTTTTTTTTACTATTATGTTAGATTAATAGAGTTGATTTAAGATTAAAATTTATAAAATAGTAAAATAAAAACTATTTTATAGTATTGAATTTAATATAAATATGCTAAAATAAATAAAAATAGTAATTTAAAAACTATAATTAAAATATTATTGGAAATGTATTATATAAAGCAACTAAAGGATGTGATTATTATAATAGTTAAAAACGGAATTTATTGGTTGTTTTTATTGCCGCTTTCAATATTTTTAGGAGTTTTGTTTGGAGCTATGATGTTTTTTTGCATATCTTGTTTTGCAGGTACATTTATAGGCGGAATATTTTTCTGCATGTCATTAATTTTTTCTGTAATATATACGGTGAAAATTTGGTTTTTTACGTGATAAAAGGGTTTACATACGAATTTGTTTAATGAGTAATAATTTTAGTTAGGAGAGCATTTATGAGAAAAATAGTTTTGGATTTACTAGAAAATTTATGTTCGATATTAGATGAAAAAAGTTCTTTAATTTTAATTGGTAAATACTTAGTAATTAAAAAACTGGATTTTGAAGATGGTACGACATTGTTTAATAATATGATCAGCAGTAGTGAAGCATATGATTTAGGTAATACACACTTTAAAGAAATAAATCTACAATATAATATTTTGACGTATGATGAGAATAATAGTATTTTTAATTTTGAGTTAATAAAAATAGTAAATGAAAAACTATTACCTGAAATTAATCAAATATCTTTCGATAAGTTAGTGGAATTTTATGATTTACTTATAAAAGAAAGTAAATCAATAGCAACAAAGTTTCTGCCTGCTAGTATTGAGAAGTTAGCAATGAAGATATTCAATAATCAAGAGGATAAATCAATATACTTAGGTGCTGTTGGCATGGGACTATGTAAAGAGAAATTTATGCAGTTAAAAGTACAAAACGATATTATTTATCGCTGTGATATGGATAAAAGCAATGTTGATATTTGGCGATTAAGAGAATTTCTCAAATATAGTAAGTCATTTACTAGGTTTGCCAATCCTATTTTAGAACCAATAATGGAAAATGGGCGAGTGAAACAGTTTGATTTAGTTTTAATGAATCCTCCATTTGGATTAACGTGGAAAAATATCGAGAATGAAATTGTCATAGATAAATATGGTCAATTTACATATGGATTAGCAAATGCACGTTCAGCAGAATTACTTTTTGCATCACATACATTGAATGCATTAAAAGAAGATGGAAAAGGAGTTATAGTGGTTCCTAGTGGAAGTCTTTTTTGTACGGGAAAAGACCAACGTGTAAGAGAAAAAATGTTAGAAAATGATGTCATTGAAGCTGTGGTAGCTTTACCAGAGGGACTTTATAAAAATTCAGGAATTTCAGTAAATTTAATTATTTTTAATAAAAATAAACAAGAGAATATGAAAGAGAAAATTTTATTTATTAATGCTGAAAGCATGGGAGTACAAAACCGTAAAAATTGCATATTGGATGATACTGAGATACAAAAGATTGTAGATATATATTGCAATAAAATAAATCAAGATGAGTTATCTCGTATTATTAATATAAACGAGATAAAAGAAGCAAATTTACTGCCTAGTCGTTATGTATATAAACGGACAATTTCGGTAGAGGGTGTGGGCGTTGTATCTTTTGATTGGACGACATTTCCAGACGGTAAAGAGTATGCATCATTAGATAAATTTGTAGATGTTTATCGAGGGATAAATATAACAAAAGAAATTCAAGAAGATGAAACTGGTGAATATAAAATTATTAACCTTGCTGATGTACAAAATGGTCAGTTGGTAATGGATAAGTTAAAAAGTTATACGATAACTAATAATGCGAAAGTATCTCTGTACGAAGTGCAAGAAAATGACATTATTATTACGGCTAGGGGGGAATTGACAAAAATTTGTCGTATTCCATATATAAAGGGAAAAATATTATTGTCGCAAAATTTTTATGGGATGAGATTAAAAAATGACTATTTTCATTCTAAAATTATAAAAATGTACTTAGAAAGTCCTGTAGGGCAGTACATGTTGTCAAAGAAAAAATCTGGAACGGCAATTCCACTATTAAGTACTAAAGACTTAAAAAGTATTTTATTGCCAGATATTGAAGATAGAAAGCAAAGAGAAGCTATATTTTTCATGGAAGGAAAATTAAGATCATTGGAAGAAGAAAGAAAACGATTAGCGCGGGAAGAAAAACAAATGAAATTAGATGCATGGCGAAAAATGGGGATTCAAGATTTTTTTAAGATAGAATGATGAAAAAAATAATATCTTTAAAAAGTAAATTGTGTAGCATAATTTAAATCTTAGCTTTTTGGGGGATTAATATGTACAAAATAATAGATAGTAAGAAAAAGATATATAACCTATACTCCTATCAAACGGAAGCAGAATATGAAAGAATGGTTGTTGAACATTCTGACTATATTTTTGGTGATAAAGGAATTTACTTTGATATAAAAAAGAAAATTGGTAAATCGAATAAGGGTGCAGCGATACCGGATGGATACTATTTAGACCTAATGTTTCATGAGAATCCAACACTTTATTTTGTAGAAGTTGAGCTTAATAGTCATGATGTTTATGGGCATATTGGGGAACAAGTATTGCGTTTTGCAATTTCCTCTGATATTAGTAAGCATAAAATTAAAACAATTTTACTTGATGAGATTAATGCAGATCCGAAAAAACAAGAAAAATTGGATGAGTTTTTTAAAAACTCAAAATTTAGTAATGCTAATGAGTTATTGGATAAATTGATTTTTGACAAAGATGTAGCAGTGATTATTGTAATTGATGAACAAACCCCTGAGCTTGAAAGTGTTTTGGCAAAAATTAAAATTGCTACGGATATTATTGAAGCTCAAACCTATACATGTGGAAATGACAAAATACATAGAGTAACATCATTCCAAGATGAAGTGATTGTAGACTTAGCCGAAAATATTGACTATGATGAACTAGATACGATTGTTGTACCTGCACAAGAAGAGGGCTTTAATGAAGAGTTTTTAAATAATGATAGATGGTATTCCATCCGTATTTCATCAGCGATGATTGAGAAAATAAAATATATAGCAGCTTATCAGGTTGCGCCGATTTCTGCGATTACACATATAGCGGAAGTGGAAAGTATAGAAAAATATAAAGATACCAATAAATACATAGTGAATTTCAAAAAAGGTAGTTTAAAACAAATTTCAAGAATTGCTTTAAAAGGAGGAAAAGGAAAAGCACCGCAATCGCCTAGATATACATCTTATATGAAGTTGAAAAATTCAAAAACACTAGATGAGTTATGGGAATAATCTAAAGAGTTTAGAGGAATATATGAATGGATAAGATTGAATTTAAAATTGTAAAAATTTCTTTTGATGATGGTTGTCAAAGTGATGATTGTTTATATGATGTAATTGCTATTTTTATAAACGGTGAAAATTTACTTGATATGGTAAAAGAATGTGAGTTGCCATTCGCTACAGCAGAAAAAAAGAAAAGTTTAGCAGGCAGTTATATAGGAATTATTCCAAAAGAATTGTATGAGGATTTATCGAAAAATTTTACAAAATGGAAAGTTCCTATTTACGGTTGTACATGTGGTTGTGTAGAATGTTGGCCACTAGAAGTAGCAATTGATATAGGAAAAGATGTTGTTGTATGGTATGATTTTGAACAAATACATAGAAAAACATGGCAATACAATAAGCTGGGAAAATTTTCATTTAATAAACAACAATATTTTGAAGAAGTCGAAAAATTGAAAAATTATAGAGAAAAGTTGCCTTTTATTTAGAATTTTATAAAAGGTTTTTGTTATGTAAAAAGCTAATTTGTAATAATAAAACTATTATTTAGAAATATAGAGATAAATCAATCGGAGGAACTATGAATAAACAACAACTTGCAAATAAAATATGGGAATCAGCAAATAAAATGCGTTCCAAAATTGAAGCTAATGAATATAAGGATTACATCTTAGGATTTATCTTTTATAAATTTTTATCGGATCAAGAAGTTAAATTTTTAGAAGAAAATGATTTTACACAGGAGGATATAAAGCTACTTACTGAAGAGGATGAAGAGACGGTAAAATTTATTCAAAATGGTGTCGGATATTTTATAGCTTATGATGACCTTTTCTCCACTTGGCTCCAAAAAGGACGGGATTTTGATGTTTCAGATGTTAGAGATGCATTATCGGCATTTAATCGTTTGATTAATCCTGCCCATAAGAAAGTATTTGACCGTATTTTTGACACGTTGCAAACAGGACTAAGTAAATTAGGTGATAGTTCAGGTTCGCAGACAAAAGCTATTAGTGATTTAATTCAGCTTATTAAAGATATTCCGATGAATGGCAGACAGGGCTATGATGTAGTTGGGTTTATTTATGAATATTTGATTGGGATGTTTGCTGCTAACGCAGGAAAAAAAGCGGGAGAATTTTATACTCCACATGAAGTCTCGGTATTAATGTCGGAAATCATAGCAAATCATCTTAAAGATAGAAATGAAATAAAAATTTATGACCCGACAAGTGGTTCTGGATCATTACTAATTAATATAGGGCAGGCGGTAGCTAAACATATAAGTGCGAAATCTCCTATCAAGTACTACGCACAAGAACTAAAAGCAAATACTTACAATCTAACTAGAATGAATTTAGTTATGCGTGGCATTTCCGCAGATAATATCGTTACGCGGAATGCGGACACATTAGAAGATGACTGGCCATTTTTTGAGGAAAATGACCCAATCGGCACATATGACCCTTTACACGTAGATGCAGTTGTGTCAAATCCGCCATATTCTCAAGTTTGGGATACTACGAATAAAGAAACTGATCCACGCTATGCCAACTTTGGTGTAGCACCTAAATCCAAAGCTGATTTTGCATTTTTATTACATGATTTATATCATGTTAAATCTGATGGTATTATGACCATCGTTTTGCCTCATGGTGTACTGTTTAGAGGTGGTGAAGAAGGCAATATTCGTAGAAACTTAGTTGAAGGACATCATATTGATGCGATTATAGGATTACCCGCAAATATTTTCTTTGGTACAGGGATTCCTACGATTATTATGGTATTAAGAAAAGTTCGTGATCATAGTGACGTATTGATTGTCGATGCATCTAAAGGGTTTGAAAAAGTCGGAAAAAGTAATCAACTAAGAGCATCAGACATAAAGAAAATAGTAGATGTTGTAATAAATCGGGAAGAAGTAGATAAATTCTCTCGGAAAGTCAGCATTGAAGAAATTCGGAGTAATGACTATAACTTGAATATTCCTCGGTATGTTGATTCATCCGAAAATAGTGAAACATGGGATATTTATGCTTCCATGTTTGGTGGAATTCCAAAAGCTGAACTTAATGAATTAGAAGTTTTCTGGAGAGCTTTTCCTAATCTTAAAACTGCCTTATTTATTGATGATAAAACACCTTACGTCACATTAGGTGTAGATAATATTAAGAATGCTGTTACTGAACATCGCGATGTTAAAAATTTTATTGAAAATTTTAATCGTGCATTTGCTGATTTTCCGCGATATTTAAAACAAGAATTCATTGAAAAAATGACAACATTAAATATTTCGCAAGAGGAAGCTATTCTTACTGATGAAATATTCAGCCGATTACAATCTATATCACTAGTTGATAAATATGAATCTTATCAATTGTTAGATAACGAGTGGTCAAAAATTGCCGTAGACCTTGAAATTATCCAAACAGAAGGATTTGAGGCTACTAAAAAAGTGAATCCTAATATGGTTGTAAAGAAAAAGGACGGGAAAGAACAGGAAGTACAAGAAGGTTGGATAGGTCATGTTCTTTCATTTGAGTTGGTACAAAATATTATTTTAAAAGATGAAACGAACATGTTAAAGCAAAAAGAAAATAGACTTTTGGAAATTACGGCAGAATTTGAAGAAATGCTGGAATCATTAACCGAAGAGGAAAAAGAAACTACCAAAGCATTAAATGAAGATAATACTGCTTTTGTTTCAGCCGAACTAAATGAAGAAGTAAAGAAAATATATGCAGAATTTGAAAATGACGAAATTATCGCCCTGAACGGATATATGGAATTATTAGATGCGAAAGCTAAAAAAGCGGAAAAAGAAGACTATGTAAAACATCATCCACAAGTGTCATGGTCAAAAATTGAACCGAATAAAGACGGTACTTATGCCAAAGCTAAAGTAAGTGCCTATATAAGAGAATTACAATCAGATGTAACTTTTACGGAAGATACACTGGAAGCAAAACTAATCCGCGTGAACAATTTATTTGTCGAAGAAAAAGGGCTAAAAACAGAAGTTAAACAAGCGAGTAATGAACTTCATTTATTGACAAAAGAAACGATTGAAAAGCTAACCGACAAGCAAGTTTTAGAACTATTGGAAGAAAAGTGGATTCATCCGCTAACCTTGGCAATACATAGTTTACCTGAAGCAATGATTAAGGATTTAGTAACGAAAATTCAGCACCTTGCAGATAAATATGCTGTTACCTATTTGGATGTTGCAACGCAGATTAAAGAAGCAGAAATATCACTTTCAGATTTAATTGATGAAATCGAAGGCAATGAGTTTGACATGAAAGGGCTTAGAGAATTTCAGTCTCTATTAAAAGGTGAATAGGATGACTGAGAAGAAAAATAGGCCTGAGGTTAGGTTTAAGGAATTTAGTGATGAGTGGGAACAGCGTAAGTTGGAAACTGTTGTTGATGTTTGCAGTGGGAAAGATTATAAACACTTGTCAGAGGGAGATATTCCTGTGTATGGAACAGGTGGCTATATGTTAAGTGTAGATAAGGCTCTATCGTATGATGATGACGCTATTGGGATTGGAAGGAAAGGAACGATTGATAAACCTTACATTCTAAAAGCACCATTTTGGACAGTAGATACGCTATTTTACGCAGTTCCGAGGAATGATATAGACCTTAATTTTGCTTTTGATATTTTTCAGAATATTGATTGGAGAAAGAAAGACGAGTCAACAGGAGTTCCAAGTTTATCAAAAACAGCTATAAATGAAATCGAAGTTTTAGTACCTGAGTATTTGGAACAACAAGTAATTGGAACATATTTTAGGAACCTCGACAACCTTATCACCCTTCATCAGCGTAAGTATGACAAATTAGTAAATATTAAAAAGTCTTGCCTAGAAAAAATGTTTCCGAAAAAAGGCGAAGATAAACCGGAAATTCGTTTCAAAGGATTTAATGACTCTTGGGAACAGAGTAAGTTTGGAGAATTAGGTTCTGTTGCGATGTGCAAACGAATTTTCAAGGAACAGACATCAGAGGAAGGAGATGTTCCATTTTATAAAATTGGAACATTTGGTGCAGAACCCGATGCGTATATTTCAAGAGAACTTTTTGAGGCATATAAATCAAAATATCCATATCCTGATAAGGGGGCAATCTTAATTTCTGCTTCGGGGAGTATTGGAAGAACTGTTGAATTTACAGGAAAAGATGAGTATTTTCAAGATTCTAATATTGTATGGTTAAAACACGATGAAAGAATTGATGATACATTTTTGAAGTATATTTACGAGGTTACTGTATGGTCAGGAATTGAGGGTAGTACAATCAAAAGATTATACAATGATAATATTTTGAAAACAGAAGTTAAGCTACCAAGTGTAGAGGCACAGTATCAAATAGGGGTATACTTCAAAAATCTCGACAACATTATCACCCTTCATCAGCGTCAGTTAGAAAAACTAAAAAATATCAAAAAATCTTGTTTAGAAAAAATGTTTGTTTAAGAAGAAAGGGGCAATTATGGCTTTAGAGAATAAATTAGGAATTAACGATTCTGCTGAGTTGGCAAGAATCGAAGAAAAACTAAGCAAAAAAAAGGCTCTTGCTTTATTCGAAACAGGGTTACTTGATACATTTGAAGTTGGTAAATTTGTTGGGCTTGCTCAAATTCATAAGTATTTGTTTACTGAACTATATGATTTTGCTGGACTGATTCGTAAAGTAAATATAGCAAAAGGTAATTTTCGTTTTGTGCCTGTAATGTATCTTGAAGCTGCTCTTAATCATATTGATAAGATGCCTCAATCTAATTTTGATGAAATTATTGAAAAATATGTTGAGATGAATGTTGCTCATCCTTTCCGTGAAGGCAATGGTCGTAGTACGAGAATTTGGCTTGATTTAATTCTAAAAAAAGAAATAAAATGTGTTGTTGACTGGAGCAAGGTAGATAAAGAAGATTATCTGTTGGCAATGGAAAGAAGTCCGATTAAAGATGTAGAAATAAAGTTATTATTGAAGCAAGCCTTGACTGATAAAATTGATGACCGTGAAGTATATATGAAAGGTATTGATGCTAGTTATCATTACGAAGGCTATAACGTTTTTAAAATGGAAAACTTAAATAAGTAAAATTTTGCTATAACAGGAGAAGAGAATGATATTTACAAAAGAAAAAGATTTTGAAGAAGCTCTAATCAAAGTACTGTTTAGTAAAGGGTGGGAAACTGATATCTTAAAATATCCTACCGAAGAAGATTTAATAAAAAATTGGGCAACTATTCTTTATCAAAATAATAAAGACCGTGATAGATTAAATAATATTCCTTTAACAGATGGAGAGATGCAGCAAATTATTGAGCAGATTACTACCTTGAGAACGCCACTAAAATTGAACGGGTTTATCAATGGGAAAACAGTAGCGATTACAAGAGATAATCCGGTAGATGAACTTCATTTTGGCAAAGAAGTTAGCCTGAAAATATACGATAGAAGTGAAATTGCCGCAGGGCAGAGTCGCTATCAAATAGCTCAGCAGCCACAGTTTAAAGCTAAATCCAAGATTTTAAATGAGCGACGTGGCGATTTAATGCTATTGATTAATGGAATGCCTGTGATTCATATTGAGTTAAAAAGAAATGGAATTGCCGTTAGTCAAGCTACTAATCAGATTGAAAAATATTCGCACGAAGGAATTTTTACTGGCCTATTTTCATTAGTACAAGTTTTTGTCGCAATGGAACCAAAAGAAACGCTTTATTTTGCTAATCCTGGAATAGATGGTAAGTTTAATCGTGATTATTATTTTCATTGGGCTAATTTTGACAATCAACCTATCAATGAATGGAAAGATATTGCTTCCTCTTTACTATCAATCCCTATGGCACATCAACTAATTGGTTTTTATACTGTTGCCGATGATACAGATGGTGTGTTAAAAGTTATGCGTAGTTATCAATATTACGCAGCAAATGCAATATCAGATAAAGTTGCAAAAGCAAAGTGGGGCGATAATAATTTATTAGGTGGACATATTTGGCACACAACAGGCTCAGGAAAAACTATGACAAGCTTTAAATCAGCACAGCTAATAGCTAACTCCAAAGACGCAGATAAAGTTATATTTTTAATGGATAGAATTGAACTTGGTACGCAATCATTAAAAGAATATCGTGGATTTGCTGATGAAAATGAAACGGTGCAGTCAACTGAAAATACAGGTGTTCTGGTAACAAAATTAAAAAGCTCTAATCCGCATGATACTTTAATCGTTACTTCAATTCAAAAAATGAGCAATATAAAAGATGAAGTAGACGGGCTAAATGATAAAGATTTAGAATTAATGAAATCAAAGAGAATTGTTTTTATTGTCGATGAAGCTCATCGTTCAACCTTTGGCGATATGTTAATAACGATCAAGCGAACATTTCCGTCAGCTATTTTCTTTGGCTTTACGGGTACGCCAATTAACGAAAAAAATCAGAAGAAAAAGAATACCACATCAACAGTATTTGGTGATGAACTACATCGTTATAGTATTGCAGATGGTATACGTGATAAAAATGTTCTGGGTTTTGATACATATAGAGTGGCAACATTTAAGGATACTGATATACGTAAAGAAGTGGCTTTACAACAAGCCAAAGCAAAAAATGAAGCAGAAGCAATTGCTGATGAAAAAAAGAAAGAAGTTTATTATAGGTTTTTAAATAAAAGTGAAATTGCCATGGCAGGCTCTAAAGATGATAATGATAAATATATAAAAGGAATTGAAGATTATATTCCCAAAAGTCAATATAAAACAAACGATCATAAACGGGAAGTGGTCAAAGATATAATTGAAAATTGGTTAACATTAAGCCATGCAGGAAAGTTTCATGCTATTTTTGCTACCAGTAGCATACCGGAAGCGATTGATTATTACCGTTTGATAAAGAAGGAAAATCCTGATTTAAAAATAACTGCACTGTTTGATCCCAATATAGATAATATGGATGGTGGCATTTTTAAAGAGGACGGGCTTGTAGAAATCATGGAAGATTACAATGAAAGATACGGACAGAAATTTGGACTTTCTTCTCACGATAAATTCAAAAAAGATATTGCTGCCAGATTATCACATAAAGCACCATATACAAGAATTGCAGAAAAATCTGAACTGCAACTTGATTTATTGATTGTTGTTGACCAAATGCTTACAGGGTTTGATTCTAAATGGGTAAATACATTATATCTGGACAAAGTTTTACGGTATGAAAATATTATTCAAGCTTTTTCAAGAACAAACCGTTTATTTGGACCCGAAAAACCATTTGGTACGATTCGGTATTATCGTATGCCTCATACAATGGAGAGGAATATAAATGATGCTATTAAAGAATATTCTGGCGAAAATCCGATTGGATTATTTGTACAAAAGCTTGATAAGAATTTAGAAAAGATGAACAGCTTTTTTGAAGAAATTAGTGAAGTATTTACTAATGCAGGAATTGTTAATTTTGAAAAATTGCCTGATGATAATTCAGAGAGAGGAAAGTTTGCCTCACTTTTCAAAAAATTGAATGAGCATTTAGAAGCTGCTAAAATTCAAGGGTTTACATGGGAAAAGTTAATTTATGAAATTAAAAAGGAAAAAGATAGACGAAAAATAAAAGTTAAAGTAGGTTTTAATGAAAATACATATTTGATTTTGGCATTACGTTATAAGGAATTATTTGGTTCAACAAATGAAGAAAACCAGAATAGTAGTAACGATGTTCCATTTAATATTGAAGGATATTTAACTGAAATTGATACAGGTATAATTGATGCTGATTATATGAATTCTCGCTTTAATAAATATTTGAAACTAATTCATTTGGAGGAAACCGCTAAAGAAGTTATTGAACAAGCATTAAATGAGCTACATAAAACTTTTGCTACATTAACACAGGAAGAACAAAAATATGCAAATATTTTTCTTCATGATATTCAAAGAGGTGACGTCACGGTAGAAGAAGGAAAAACATTGAGAGATTACATTACTGAATATCAAGATAAGGCAAAAATGGAGCAAATTTATTGTTTATCTAAAGTTTTTAATGTGGATCAGAAGATATTAAGAAATCTAATGGGACTTAGAGTGAATGCTACAAACATTAATGAGTATGGGCGTTTTGATGAGTTGAAAAATTCGGTAGATAAAACAAAAGCAAAGGAATACTTCGAAAAAATAGAAGGAAAAAGTATTCCGTTATTCAAAGTAAATATTAGGATTGATGAATTACTTCGTAAATTTGTACTTGAAGATGGATTCGATATTGAATTACCTGATGAAGAATAAAAGATGACAATAAATTTTTGATAATGTAAAAATAACCCTTAACTAGGCAAGAAAATATGGTTTGAATTTTTATACGAAAATAAATTAGATTATGTTTGGAGGTTCTAAATGGGTAATATTTTTTTTGAAAAGGATAAATTAGAAGAGGTATGCGATTTTTGTTTAAAAAATATTGAAGAGGCATCTAATAAACTGGTTTTATTTAAAAAAACTAAAAGGAAGAGAGATAAATATAAGGCTTTTTTTCTATCGGGAAATGAAGAAACTATAAATGATATAATGAAAAAAAGCATAGAAAATATATTGATTTCTTTAAAAGATAAAGATGTTTGTAAATTTCATTTTCTTGCATCTCAAACTGATTCACTGCAATGGATTGATGAAGAAAAAGTAATTAATGGCAAGGAAATTTTGCAAGATATTGTTGCAGGGGAATCTCCTGAATTTGTAGATCGAAAGACAGATTTTGAAAAAATAGATTTTATTGTTTTAGATATGTTTTTTAATCAAGGAGAAAAAGAAGAAAAAGTTACATTGTTTAAAAAGTATTATCATCCTAATACTGCTTTTAAAAGGTCACAAAAATTTATTTTTGCAGGAAATAAACTTGAAGAAATAAAAGAGCAGATTTTAACTTTTGATTCTCATGTTGATGCATTCTTATATAAAGGTATTTATTATATTATTAATAGAAATAGTTTTAATAGTATTTTTGGGTTTAAAGACGTTTTTATTGAGGTAATTGAAGAAAATAGCGAGTGTATAAAGAAAGCAGGTTTATTAGAAGATGCAGACTCATTTATTGAAGATTGTAAGGGCAATGGATTTTATTTACCTAGATTGGCAAGTCTGGTAGTTGAAAATAAATTTCAGCAATATACACAATATATAAAAAATATTCCCCAAATAATAAAAAATAGAGAACTATCAATCTCATTAACAAAAGATAAAAAAATATCGTATACTAATAAAAGAGGAGTAAAAGAAATTTTAGATTTATTATTAGGACATTATGTTATTGATGAATTAAGTAACGAAAGATTATTAGCATTAGCGGTCGAAAAGAATATAAAATAGATGGTGATTTTTATGAAAAATTTTCATAAAATAATGTTATTTTGCTCATCGTATATCCCATTGTTTTTATTAATGTTGATAAAGAATTTTTTTGAGAGGATTTTCCCAAATAGAAGGGACTGTATTGAGTATGAAGAAGTAGTTCATATGATTTTTAGCAGTGAATTAGAAAATTGGATTTTTCTAATTGTTTTAGTTATTAGTATTACATCTTTTTTATATTTGAAATGGATTTTAAAAGAGACTGAAAAAACAAATCATATATCTTATACGATATGTAAAGCACAAAATAAAAGTAGCGAATATTTTATGAATTATATTGCATTATATTTATTGCCATGTTTAGGCTTATCTTTAGAAAATATTGTAGATGTTATAGTAATGGTTTGTGTAATGTGTATTATTGGTTATATTTATATTCAATGTGATTTAATTTATATGAATCCAGTTTTGAATATGTTAGGATATAAAATTTTTTCTGTAGTTTTGTATGATAGTAGTGGTGGAGAAATATTTGAAACCATTGCTGTTGTTCATAAGTCTGTCTTATTAGAGAATAATTTTTCTTATAAAGGAACAATGAATAATGGAATCATTTTTATGAGGAAAGAACATAAAAATGATTAATGGAAATAATATAAATAAAATAGTAAAATTATAAATTTTTGATTATATATTATAACTATGAAACAACTTGCAAGCCTTCGCATATAACGAAGAGCCCTTGCAAAGGAACATAGGAACATACATAAAGGCACTAGCTATTGATTTAGCTAGTGCCAAGTTTATTTTAAGGGAGGATTTTAAAATGAAATCAGATTTAGAAAGCTTATCAGATGAAGAATTGTTAAGTACCTTCATACCAGAATCTACGGTAAATCAGCTTATCGCAGAGTATCAATCGTTATATGGTGTTGTCATGCACACATCAGCAGTAGATGCAAAAACTACAAAAGGATTAGGACAAAGTAAGCTGCATAAATTAGCTTGTATTAAAGAGCTTTTATCACGTATGCAAAAAGAAAAATCTAAGCGAATTACAAAAATCTCATCACCACAAGATATTGCAGACTATTTTCACGATATGGAAGATTTACAGCAAGAAGAATTTCGCATACTTATGCTAAACACAAAAAATCATATTATTTGTCAAAGGCTTATATCCAAAGGCACAATCAATGCAAGTTTAGCATCCCCAAGAGAAATCTTTTCCCCGGCAATAAAACTTATGGCAAGCCATATCATATTAGTACATAATCATCCAAGTTCAGAACCGTTTCCCAGTGAGGAAGATAAACGGATGACCGAAGTTGTCGTAAAATCAGGAGATATTATAAATATTAAAGTTCTCGACCACGTGATCATCGGTAAAAATACATATTTTAGCTTTAAAGAGCAAGATTTACTAAGCAGTAACTGATAAAGAATTAGTTGCTGCTTTCTTATTTTAATTGGCAAATAAAATAAGAATTGCAAAAGTCTAAATCTATAAGCTGTAGTTAAAGTATTATAACTATTCTCTAAAGCGAGCAAATGACGAATTATGAGATAATTTAAACAAAGAGAGGTGAGAAATTTTTACAATGAAATTAGCATATCAAGAGCAAATGCGTCAAATTGGTTTAAATATTTGCTACTATCGGAGATACAGAAGATTAACTCAAACACAGTTAGCGGAACAGGTGAATATTAGTAGTTGTTATTTGTCGCAAATTGAACGTGGATTAGTAAAAAATGCTGTTTCATTACCTGTACTTATTGCAATTGCTGATGCTTTAGGAATAAATATTGAGGTGTTATTTAAGTTTAAAGATTTATCTAACTAATGAATTTAGTATTAAAAATTGAGATGATGAAAGGAAATGATCAATATGTTTGGTAAAAGTAGCAAAAATACAAGTGACTTAAAAGTAGAAACTGAAAAGAAAAAACTTTCTAAATGGAAAAAAGGATCGTTTGGGTGTTTGGGAATTATTTTATTATTCTTTGTCGTTGGAATTATGGCATCTGGAGGAGAAAGTAAGACAGCTTATTCTATCGGATTTACGCCAAAACAATTTCAAGAGCAATTTAATATTTTAAGCAAAGAAACTAATTTACCTATTGTCATGCCAGATTTAAAAATAGACGAAGGTGAGGTTCAAAATGTCACAGGACATAGATTTAGTGACCATCTATTCTTAAGCTGTACAATTAATAAAAAAAATGGAAACATTAGATATGCTACTCTTTTATACAACGAACCAGACAGATCAGCGATGATGTCAGATTCTATGGAAAAGCGAATAGCTTATAATAATGATTCGCAAATATTGAATGCGGTTAGAGTACAATTTATTTATACGATTAGCCCAGAGCTAAAAGATAGCGATGGAATGAATGCATTTAATTTATTCCATGAGCTTGGGGGTACATCTAGTCGGGAGGATTTAAAAAAGATTGATAGAGAAGTAAAACGGGGCGATAAAATCTATTATTTGTATTATTCAAAATCTGCTAATGCGATGGCCTTTGGTGTAAGAAATGAAAAAGATAAAAGTTTTGAAAAACATTAAATTGATGAAAATGTAAGGTGGCAAATATGATAAAAGGAATTTTAATGATACTTGTACTGTTTTTTAGTGGCAAAACAATTTATAAAGGGCTTTCAGGCAATGTGGATGGACCATATACAAAAAATATAGAGTTATTATGGAAAGGCGAATATTGTGGTCAATTTGGGAAGTTAATCGTAATTGGAGTTCCTTTAATTTTACTCATTATAATTAATAAAATATTTTAAGCATTGTTTCTATTAGATTGGAGTGAAAGATATGGGAAAAAAACCAGGCTGTTTGATGTGGATATTTTTCATTGTTATGTATATTATTTATCACATAGGAATGTCGATTGTAAACGCAATTGTTGGTTAGAGAAAGAGGAGAGAATTTATGGAAAAGAAAAAGTGGTACTATTCAACGTGGTTTGTTATATTAATGCTTATTATGATACCGCCAGTAGGTATTATTTTAATGTGGGCAGGGTCAAAATTTCCTAAACCTGTACGCATAGGGATAACATTAATTTGTTTATGGATGGTAGCAAGTCATTGGGATAGTGTTTGGTTTGCAAATTATTTTAATACGAGTAAGTAAAAATTTAAATTCTTATATGAAGGATAGCGAATAGGCGAAAAGGCTTATCCGCTATTTTTATGATTATTTATAAATGTTATGGAATAAAATTACATAAGGCTGTAAATTAAGTTTAAAAAGTGTGATATAATAAATGAATAGAAAAATATCAGAGGGAGAGTGTTATTACACTTATGGGATATAAACCGCCATTTTCTATTACTGATGATATGATACAAATGCTCTCAGAGATTAGTGAGTTTATTGGTCACATAAATGTATCAAATCATCTATCAACAAATCCTAAACTTCGTCGTGCAAATAGAATAAAAACAATTCAAGCTTCCTTGGCGATTGAAAATAATTCACTATCGCTAGATCAAGTGACAGCAATATTAAATGGTAAACGAATATTAGGAGCACCACAAGAGATTAGGGAAGTAAAAAACGCTTATGAAGCATATGAAATATTATTAGACTTTGAGCCACTTTCTATAGAAGATATGTTAAAAGCACATAAAATTCTTATGCTTGACTTGGTTAAAGAGAATGGGAGATTTAGAAGTGGTGGTGTAGGTATTTTTAATGGTGATAAAGTCGTACATGTAGCTCCGCCGGCAAATAGAGTTCTGGAATTAATGCAGGAGCTTATTGAATGGTATAAAGAATCTAAAGTGCATCCACTCATTAAAAGTTGTGTTTTTCACTATGAATTTGAGTTTATTCATCCATTTGCTGATGGGAATGGACGAATGGGGAGAATGTGGCATACGTTGCTTTTGAGCCAATGGAAAGAAGTATTTGCTTGGATTCCCATAGAAACATTGGTAAAAGAAAGACAAGCAGAATATTATGAAGCATTAGGTAAAGCAGATCGTGATGCAGATTCTACGGTGTTTATTGAGTTTATGCTGATAATTATTAGAGATGTATTGAGTGAAATGACAACGCAGGAAAATTGAATAAATATAATCAATGGCAAGTGTGCGAATAGATGTACACTTGCTATTTTTCTGCCTATTTATAAGTAGGTAAAAATAAAGAAATGAGGAATTTATCATGAAACAAGGAAAAACATTAATCGAATTATGCAAAGAATTAGAACGTCAACGTATGGCAAGAAAAGATTTTATTGCCGATACTCGTAGTCTTATGATTACAACAAATGAACACGGACAAAGCCAATTAGATGTAGACCTAGGAAATACAAATCAAATCTTTAATGTCAATGACCTCACCCATCAGCAAATTGCCAGCCGATTACAGATTCCATTGAAGTATTATCAGAAAATGCGACTCGAATATCCATCGCTATTAGATGAAAATATCAATAGCTGGTTTAGCAAAAACGGTGAACGCAGAATGCTCCGTACCTTAGATACGAATATTAGAGCCTTTCTATCCGACCGTTACCGTAGATTAGATAACCTAGAATTAGCCGAAGCAGTTCTGCCAATTATTAAAGAAATGAAAGGGGCAGAGATAGTTTCCGCAGATATTACTGATACTCACATGTATATCAAAGTCATTAATAAAAAGCTAAAAGCAGAAGTTGATGTAAATGACATAGTACAAGCTGGAATTGTTATCTCAAATAGTGAAGTCGGGTTAGGCAGTTTAAAAGTAGAACCATTAATTTACCGTTTAGTTTGTAAAAATGGTTTAATTGTTAAAGATTATGCCCAAAAGCGATACCATGTCGGTAAACAGGTCGAAAGTGAAGAATCCGCTTATGAAATCTATCGTGATGAAACATTAGAAGCTGATGATAAAGCTTTCTTTATGAAAGTGCAAGATACCGTAAGATGTGCTGTAGATGAAGCGAAATTTATGTTATCTGTAGATAAACTTCGTCAAACAAAACAACAATCTACAGGTGATGATCCTATTAAAACAGTAGAACTGTTAGCAGATAAATATGTACTCAATCAAAATGAACGAGGCGGAATTTTAAGGCACTTTATTATGGCAGGAGATAATTCAAAATTTGGGCTAATCAATGCAATCACAAGGTCTAGCCAAGATATAGAAGATTACAACCGTGCTACAGAGCTAGAAAGACTAGGCGGAGAACTACTTGCATTACCAATAAAGAATCAATTAGTCGCATCAGCGTATCCTAGGACGAGTAATGATATAAATCCTTCCATGAAAAATGTAACACCGATACAAAATAAAAATGTAATTTCTATTGCAAGATAAGGAGGCTGGCATAATGGCAGATATGATGGATGTAATGAGAATCAGCCACCATAAAGCACAAAAACTAATGCAAAGATGGTGCCAAAGAAGATTCGTTCCTCGACAGTGTTTTTACTACCGTTATCAAGGAATGTTTGTTGGTATTGACAATACCGAAGGTGAATGTTTTGTTGAAGAATTTAAGGATTTACGTACTTGTTTAGATTGGTGTCATGGGACTTTTGAAATAAGCGAATTTGAAAAATATAAACGTCAATATAAATTTGGCGATCATTCTATTGCCTAAGATGAACAATAACAAAATAGGAGTGAATTATTATGTGTTGCACTATCAATGCAGTTATGACCTATAGCGAAATAAAGGCAAAACTTATACAAAACAAGCAATCTATCGGTATTATGCTAAATAATAAAAGTCGTAATACCGAAGTGTTACTTACATTAAGCTACGCTCAAATAAAAGAAATAGCAGATAGCATTTACATAATGCTATCCCATACGGATATTGAAAAAATAGATACAGAATATGTTGGCAGCATTGCGATGGAATTTAGCTATTTGGAGGAAATCTTGCTAAATTCAAGCCAATCCTATCAGTTGCCGACACAAGAAAGGAAAGCAGGCTAAGGAAAGAAAATAAAAAAGTATGAGCCTTTATCCATAGTAAAAGAGATTTTGCAGTAGCAACATTAATTAGGCAGGTAGACGGAAATAAATATATTGCTGAATATGAAGGAACAACCTGCACAGCAATATTTAATCCGATTACCTGCCTTTATTATGTAGATGATGAACATTATTTCCATAGAAAATGTGATGAATGTAAGCTTTGTAAGTAGAGGTGGTCTTATTATGCAAAAGATTGCAAAAAAACTGGTAGAAATCATGAAAGAAGTGTCCTATATAGAAAAGAAAGGAAGAAATAGTTTTCATAATTATTCGTATGCAACAAGTGCTGATGTGTTAGAAAAAATAAACCAAGCCTTAGTAAAACATAATTTATGTTCCATAGTATTAACTGAATTACTGAGAATGGATGAAGTAACAACGGCAAAAGGAAGTATTGAGCATTTAGTCACAGTAAAAGTAGACGTAATGCTGGTAGATGGGGATAGTGGGGAAACTGTTAGCTTTATAGGACTTGGCAGTGGTCAAGATTCAGGGGATAAAGCAATAATGAAAGCCCAAACAGCAGGAATTAAATATGCGTATATGATGAGCTTTGCCATTGCTACCGGCGATGATCCAGAAGCAGATAGTGGTACGGATGAATCTAATGTAATACATGAAGAAAATAAGGGGAAATCGGCAAAAAATAAAGCCACAACGAATAATGTTGTAGCTAATGAATATCTCTGCAAAAAATGTAAAGATGAGTTGACGGAGAAGGTTTATAAATATTCGCTAAGTAAGCATGGGGTACCACTTTGTATGAAATGTCAAAAATTAAATAATGGAAGTAATGTTGCATAAATTAAAGGCAGCCTAGATGAGGCTGCCTTTAATATGATATAATTACTACAAGTATTTTTATTTTGAAATTAGAAGGATGTTTGTTATGAAACTTTATCATGGTTCTAATATGATTGTTGAACAACCTAGATTGATTATACAAAATAGATTTTTAGATTTTGGTTTTGGATTTTATACGACAACAAATAAAAATCAGGCAATCAGTTTTGCTAATAAAGTGATTAAACGGCGAAAAACTGGCAATCCTGTAGTTAATGTATATAATTTTGATGAAGAAAAAGCATTTGAGCATTTAAAAATATTAAAATTTGATTTTGCAAATGAAGCCTGGCTTGATTTTGTATCTATGAATCGAGCTGGTGAATATAACGATAAACTATACGATGTTATCGTAGGGGCAGTCGCAGATGATGATGTTTATCGAACTTTTGCATTATATACAGAGGGACTATTAACGAAACAACAAACTTTAGATAATTTGAAAATAAAAAAATTATATGATCAAGTTGTATTTACAACAGAGACAGCACTTAAATATTTATCTTTTGAAGGGGCGATTAAGGGGGAAGAATAAAATGTCAGATAAACATTTTAAAGCGATACTAACATTAATTTTACCAAAATTAATCTATATAATTTCCGATAAAGAAAATATTGATGAAATAGAAGCAACAAATCAGCTATATCAATCTGAATTGTATAGTTTACTGGAAGATGAAGGTACAAAACTTTGGCATTTTAGTCCGCTTACTTTATACCATATGTATGATGAAGAAAAAAGAACAGGACAGATTACTTTTCCAGAGGAGGGGTAGGCATGAGTAAAGAATTACCTTTTTTAATTTATTGTATAGAAGAATATAAGAGTCAAAAAGGAATATCGGGAAAAGAGGTCATAGATATATTTAGCAAATACAATATATCCCAATATCTTTATGCCTGTTATGATGCTTTGCATACTACAGGTGCAAATTATATTGTAAATGATATAGATAGTTTGATTGAAGAGAGAATCTAAAGCTGTAATTATCAACTTCGATTGTAATTTTTTTATATATGCTCAATGATAAATCCACTGCTTATAAACTGCTTATTAATGATAAAATGATACAAAATATGTGGTTTTAATAAAAAATAATGAAAAATATTAACGGATTGTAGTGTTTGTTTATTTAATGATAAATTCCGAAAAGCTTGATTTATAAGGGCTTGAGAAGTTTGTGAAATGCATGAAGAGTTTAGAAAAAAATATAAAGCTCTCTTCTAAGCCGTGTGTCGAGCGTTCGAATCGCCCCAGGCGCACCATTTGAAATCAAGGGTCTTAGCAGTTTGCTAAGGCCTTTTTTGTTGTTTGTCCACCAATTGTCCACCAATAAAGAAAGATAGCCAATCAGAATTAATCTGATTGGCTATCTTTTTTTGTTTGATATTCTTTAGCCATTTTATATGCGACTTTTCCCAGAATTTCTGGGTCAGCATATTGATTTAGAAAAGCAGGTTTTTTAGGAGCCAATAATTGATCTATTGGGTTTTCTAAAAAATCATTAATTTGTTGTTGTCGATGAAGCTGTTTCCGTACATCATTGTATCGTTGAATGGATTTAATAATGCCTTCTTCATTCCATTCTTTTTTCAATTCACGATATTTAATAATCATTTGCAAATCTGTTTTGTTGTCAAACCTTGCTTTATAGCACTTGTAGTGATCTTCAAAACCTTCTGGTGCATCTTTTAACAACTCTTCTTCGGCTTTCTGTAGATAGTATTCATGTTGTGGATCATCGTTACGCCCGGCTAAATAATCTAAAGAAATTGCAAAATAATTAGCTATTATAACTAAATTGTCCATTGTTGGAAGGTTTATGCCGTTTGCCACTTTGCTAATCGCTTGGCGGCTAACTCCTACAATATTTGATAATTCTTGTTTACTAATTTTATTATCGGACATTAATTGATTTAGAATTTTAACAAAAATATCTTTATTAAACATAAAAACTCCTTGACCGCAACTGTAGGTTGCGGTAATATAATAATATAAATAGCAACCTGTGGTTGCGGTAGAGAATAGGAGGTAAAAAGATGAAACGTGAATTTTTTGAACGAGAAATTTTAAAACGTAATTTAACCTTTACTGATCTAGCAAAATCAGTAGGTGTTAGTAGGCAAATGATTAGCTCTCTAATAACGTGTCAAAACGATCCATCATGGGTATTAGCACAAAAACTTGCGAAATATTTTGAAGTCCCAGCTGAACAACTTTTTACAATTACAAAGGAAGAAGAGCTAATGCCAACACCAACAAAAAAGCTTTATGATGTAGACGAATTTCGCAGGGAAGTACTTAACAACAAAATATCTAAAAGTACAGTTTATGCAAAAATCAAGACCGGCGAAATTAAAGCTGTCAAAATAGGAAGAAAGCCATTTATTCCAGCTTGGTTCGTTGAAGAACTTTTGACTTCACGGAATATTTAAATTTGTAAATCAATTGTAAAACATTTGTTGTACAAATTATATCACGTACTAGAAAAAAAGTCATTTGACAGAGAATTAAGAGGTGATAAATTTTATGTCAAAAGTAACCGTAAAGAAAAATAAAGAAAATCCTTTTGTTCAGCTTTATAAAAAAACACTTGAAGATAACAGACTGACGTGGAAAGCAAAAGGAGTATGGGCTTATTTAATGTCAAAGCCTGATAATTGGATAGTCAGAGTAGAAGATTTAGTTAATCGATCGTCAAATGACAAACGTGATTCGATTCGAACAGCATTGAGAAACTTGGAAGAGAACGGATATATAATTCGAACTAAAGCAAGAAATGAAAAAGGTAAATATGCTGGGTATGATTACGTGATCTTTGAAACTGCACCAGAAACGGAAAAACCGTCGCCGGACTATCCGAAGACCGATTATCCGGCGACGGATAATCCAATACATAATAATAATGATTGTACTAATACAGATATTAATAACAACAACAACAACAACAACAGAGAAATTATTATGTTGTTGGAAAAATATAAGATAGAAAAAAATACCATACAGGAACTTTGTTCAGATTATGATGCAACACAAATTCTAGAAAACATTGAATATGCAGAAGCAAATAAATCTGGCATATGTAATTTAAGTGGATGGGTTGTTTCTTCTATTAGAAAAAATAGGCAATTTAATGAAACTGAAAAACGCGAAAGAGAAAAAATGAAAGAAAAGAGAATTCAGGTAAACCAACAATTGGACGATGATACGGTTTTAAGTGATGCGAGTTTTCAAAATTCATTCTGGCAAGATAAATTTAAAAAGTACAATAACAGTCTGGGTAGATTAAATAAAATGCAATAGAAGTGATTTGAAATGAATTTAAATCAATTTTAAAGTAATGGAAGTAGATGATATTTTGGCAAATAAACGATTTCATGGTGAGGGAACAGTATCTTTTAACCCCAAAAGAAATAATTACGAAGCACGGTTTTCCTATCTTGATCCTAAAACAGGAAAAACAAAGCGAAAAAGTTTTTCAGCACTAACCGCACGTGAAGCAGTTTCTAGAGGTAAACAATGGAAAAAAGAAGTGGAAAATGGACTTTTACCCAATTTTGAAAAAATTACTCTTTGGGAGTGGCTAAAGTTTTGGCTTGATAATTATGCGAAAAATAAAGTTAGAGAAAAAACATTTGCTAAATATGAGTCATGTCTAAGATGTTATATCAAGCCCAGCCTTGGTAATATGCAAATACGAAAATTAACAGGGGTACAGGTACAACATGTTCTAAATGAACTTCTGGAAAAAGGCGGTAAAGGTGAAATTGGAATTTCAACAAGTACGATAAACGCTACAAGAAAATATCTGCGTGCAGCACTTGATCAAGCACAAAAAGATGGTGTCGTTAAAAAGAATGTAGTGGAAGGGACTGTTGCACTTAAAAATGTAAAAAGTGAAATTAACATTTTAACTTTTGAGCAGTCGAATGAATTAATTCGAGTCTCAAAAAATTTTAAATTAGAGTATGGACAAGTACCATTTATATTTATTGTTTTAGCATTAGAAACTGGGATGAGGTTTGGTGAGCTAATAGGATTGAAATGGGATTGCGTCGATTTGGAAAATGGATTGATCTATGTGAAAAGGACAATCAATACGAGTAAGCCAAGTTTAAATTTTCAAGATACTAAAACTGCAAAATCAAGGCGACAAATTTCATTGATGGAATCTACCATTAGAGCATTAAAAATATATAGAGCTTGGCAAAATGCTCATAAAGAAAAGTTAGGAGATAAATATCATGAAAATGATTTAGTAATTACTAATATTTTTGGTAATGTACTACATCCAAGTAACTTCACAAGAAGAATTTTTAAACCTCTTTTAAAAAAGGTAGGAATTAGTGAAAGTTTTAGGGCGCATGACCTTCGTCATACGCACGCGTCTCAATTATTGATGTCGGGTGTGAATCCAAAAATCGTGCAAGAAAGAATGGGTCACGCAACCGTTGCAATGACTTTAAATACGTACTCTCATTTACTGCCCAATTTACAGGGAGAAGCTATAAAATCACTTGAAAAAACGATTAATTTTCATGTAAAAAAAAGTAATGAAAAAGAATGTGAAATTGGCGAAATACAACAATAAAACTGGTGTTTTTGAACAATAATCTGTTGAAAAGTCATAAAAAAAGCATAGAAAAATCTAGTTTGGGTTCAACGGTTTTTCTATGCATACGCCAGCCAGTCGCCCCGCCATTCTTCTATTCTCCGCCTGTCGGCTACGTTCTCTATTTTTCCAGACCTCACCCCAACAACATACTTTATGTTAGGGTGAGGTCTGGAAAAATAGAGAATCATAGAAAAATGGCGGGGCGACTGGCTTAGAAATTAGCAATAAATTAGTTTTGTAAATAAAAACAAAATAGAAAAAGTAAGATAAAAATTAAGAAAAGAGAGATGAAGACCTTGAAGGATTTCCTCCTTCAAACTACCTCCGTAAGGTCCGTTCCCTCCCTTACAACCCTCCCTTACAACCCTCCCTTACAACCCTCCCTAGAACGGGGAACGAAAAAATTGAAAATGGAGTGTATAGCATGAAAGAGAAAAGAATTTTATTAGTACCAAGAGATTTCAAAGTTTTAGATTTTATTGGTCGGTTTGGTTGGTGTAATGAGAAACATTTAATTCAGTTATTGGACATGCCTATTGATAAAAAAAGTTATCAAATCATTCAAAATAGAGTTTTGAAACGTTTGGTAGAAGCAAAATATTTAATGAGAACAAAACTGCAAATAAATGAACCAGCGATTATAACAATTGCTGAAAATGGAGCTGAATATTTAAATTGTAAAACAACAAATGTGAAACGTTGTTTCTTGGAGCATGACATGCTCGTTATTGATTTATATTTTAGCCTTTTGAAAAATTTAGAAGATGATGGCGAAATCGAAACTGACAGAGAAACAAGAAGAGATTTAGGTTATTGTGATCTGAATGAAAGGAAGATGAGAATTCCAGATTTACTTATTCGCGATCAAGCAATTGAAGTTGAAATAAGCGAAAAGAATAGAGATAGGCTCAAAAAAATATTGAATCAATATATTTTTAATGATTCGGTTAAAAAAGTAAACTATTTTGTTCGGGATAAAAATTTAGCCCATAAAATTCATGATTTAAGCAAATATAATGAAAAATTTGACGTGTATATTTTTAAAGATGATATAACAAATTTTATAAAATTTGATAGAAGCCAACAAAGTCTTAATCAAAAATATACCTCAAAACCAGTAGGGAAAATACAGGAAGAAGACTTAGAAAAGTATCGAAAAAAAGAAATTAAAGGGATGTGAAATGGGTGCAAAATATACAAGTTTTTCTTACAGTCGTACTTGTAGTTTTTTTTATCGCTTTATTTATTATGGAAGTCAAAACGGGTCGTGTAATTCATAAAAAAGAGCTAGTAAGCAGCCTTATTATTTATTCAATATTTATTTGGGGTGTTCCAATGATTCCTATTAATTTATTCCCCACTGCAAGCAAAATATTAAGTTTTGTTTTACTTATCATTTTTCCGTGTTTGATTTGGTGTGCTTATCAATATAATCCCAAACAAAAAATTTTTACTAATACTAGACTTTTATTATTAGTTGCTTGGGGCGTTTTACTTTTAGGAAATATGATAGGCATAATTCGCGTTTTAGGAGGAAAATCATGAAAGTTAGAAGTTTAAAAATTGTAGCTTTTTCAGTAGTTTTAATTTTCACTATGAGCTTTATTGCCGGCTGTGGTAGTAGTGCTAATAACGAAGATAAAAAACAAACTCCAGTAGAAAAAAGACAGCATGTTGAGGGGGAAAAATATGATCAAGGTGCTGGCATAGGCAAAATAGGAGGAAAATAAAAATGGGCTTGCTTACTAGCTTACTAGCTAATTTTCAAACTATATGTGACAATGGGGTAATTTTGCTTATGCCTCATGCTCAAAGTTTACTTATTCTTATTGTTACGTTAGATTTTTTCTTTTCGCTATTATTACAATTAGAACAAGTAGAAATACATACGTTTTTAATAACAAAAATATTAAAGTATGGCACGTTCGCCTTTTTCCTAGAATCTTACTCAACTTTAATGAATGCCATAATGGAAAGTTTAATTATGGCTGGATCCGTGGCAGCAGGTGGAGGGATTACAATTGATGAGTTAACAAATCCATCAAAAATAATTGAGATTGGATATAACTTAAGTGAAAATGTATATTCATTTACAGCTGCCCAAAATCCAGATGGAAGTTTTATTGGGAGTACAATTAAAATAATTGCTGCAACCTTAAATGGAGAATTAACCATAGCAAAATTATTTCCTAATTTATTTTTCTTTGGAAGTAGTATTGTTTTAATTATTGGCTTTTATATTATCGCATGGCAAATATTCATGACTTTATTAGAATTTAAAATTTCAGCTGCATTATTACCAATATTAATACCTTTTGCATCATTTCAATATACGTCTTTTATTGCTACAAGGGCTATTGGAATGGCTTTTGCATTTGGTGTGAAAATGATGTTTTTAACATTTATTATTTCTGCAGCATTACCATTAATGCAAACGTGGACATGCCCTGAAAATCCAACAAATGTTGATTGTTTACGATTAATTAGTGGGGTATTTTCAGTTGCCTTATTAGCATGGAAAGCTCCTAATATGGCTGCTGGATTTATGGGAGGAGCACCATCATTGACAGCAGGATCAGCTTTAGGGGCTGGGATGGCTGCAAGTTTTGCAACAACTAAAATCTCTCAAGCTGCTTCAAGTACGGCAAGAGGTTTGGCAAATACAGTAAGAGGTGCTTCAAATGGCTTAAGAATTGCAACTGCAGGCGCCAATGACAGTGGAAGTACAATGCAAGATACAGGTGGCTTTACTGCATCAGATAATACTTCAAGTGGTGGAGGTTTTAGTTCTCCTACAGATGATTCTAATAGTCAAGTAAAAAGCAATTTCATGGGAGTAGGTTCAGCGGAAAAGTATAATAATCTTAGTGGTGACAACCATTCAATCTCCGAAAAACCATCAAGTTTTATTAAGAGTGATGATAAAAAAATAAACGAAGGAAGAAATGGAAAACCTAATTTCACATCAAGCCAGGATACCCAAAATTTTAATTCAGAAAGATTTCTCCCACCTACTAAAAAGGAGTGAAAATTTTGAAAGGATTTTTTAATCTTGAAGATGAAAAAGAGCAGATATTAATAGAACCTTTATATCGTACTCTAAATAAAGAAGAAGAATACGACTTGCTCCATAGATGGTGTACGAATAAAGACGATTCAGCAAGATCCAAACTATTTATATGTAATAGAGCTTTAGTTATTATGGTAGCGAAAAGAATATACAATTCTACTGCAAAAAATTATATATATAGGTCATCATGCTTAATCCAATTAGAAGATTTAATTCAAGAAGGTTATAAAGGATTACATGATGCTATAGAACGCTTTTCTTTAGAGAAAAAATGTCGGTTTAGTACATATGCTGTTCCTAATATAAGAAAACATATATATCAATACATAACAGACAATTATTCAGCGATTTGCGGACCATATATGACTCGGCGAATTATGGAATATAATGCAGCGAGAAACAAATTAGAAAAAATCTTAGGACGAGCACCTAAGATTAATGAATTAGCAATAGAATTAAACTGCACTCTAAAATTTATGAGCAAGACTGTTTCGGCTGCTAATATGTCTGAGTCAATTATTGATATAGATGGACTAATAAAAGCTGATGAAGCTGGAACTAAGACAGTTTTATTTGCATCTTGGGATCCAACACCTGAAGAGTTAATATTAGAAAATGAAACTAAAATAGAACAGCAAAAGAAAATAGATAAACTCCCAGAAGCATTAAAGATTCTATCTAAAGAAGAACGTATTGTCATTTGTATGAAGTTTGGCATTGGTTGCAATGCGGATTATACCAGGACTGCAATTGGTAAGAGAATTGGTATATCAAGATTCAATTTATGTATTCTTGACAATCTAGAAAAAACAGCCCTTAATAAGCTCAAACAATTTTACGATTTAAAAAAGCACTAGAAATAATGTTTTTTGTGATGAAAATTATACTGTCGGTGCTCATTACGTCAAGTGCTTTCACGGCATATGCTCACTACGCTCCGCTATTCCATGATCACTTGACTTCACTCCGCTCCTAACGTGAGCTATAGCCATCAAAAAACGTTCCCACGGGAGCATAACTAGGAGTGTTACCCATGATTAAAGGCTATAACAGGTTAAATGAAGAAGAGAAGAAGATATTTAATAATTTTAAAACTGAATTTCTAAGAGTGAATGATAGTACGATTGAATTTATAGCTGTTCTCCAGAAGTGGAACTATATTCGTGTTGATTTTCGTATTAATTCAAGAAATGAGTGGTTACATATAACACCATACGGCTTGTATTGAGTAGAATAATAATAAGCTCAAACAATTTTACGATTCGTTTGAGACTCGTTGAAGAGGATATTATCCTATTTACAAGACTTATAAGACAAGTTTATAATATTAAAAGTACCTTAATTAAGAGAACGTTTTCGGTTGAATGAGGTTAGGTTAGTAACTCTTTTAAGGTAAATGCTATAAGTGTGATGCGTTGGTAATTGACCAGTCAACGCATCATGAGAATATGACTTGATTTTATACAGTTAAGCGAAGGCTGCTAAAAAAGTCTGTATTCTCCAAAGTGCAATTAAAAAGAAAGATCGTTGAAGCGCAATGAATGCGTTCTAACGGTCTTTTTCTATGCGATTATACATTTATTTAAAACAAAGGAATTTTTCAGCAGCCTCCGTTAAGCGTGGGGTCAATAAAGAGAAAACCTACTTTTTCGAACCATAGTAACTGATAGCACAATTTACTAATGACGCAATGTACACAACTCCAAAAACTCCCTTGCTCGAAAATACAATCGATTCTGGAAGGTAGAGTGAAATAATTGATGCTAAAATAGTCAAAATACTATTCCCAAATTTAAAATAAGGTTCATATTGAATTAACTGCTGATGTTTCAAAAATCTCTGCAAACCTAGTAAAAGCGCTATTGGAACTATAAGGCTAGCACCTGTGCCAATAAATTCAATTGTGTTTGGCTCAAAGTTCCATGCTTTCATACAATCATGAGCAATGATTAATATCGTACAATACACACCATATATAATAACTATAAGATTAAGAGGAATCATAGTAGCTAAAAATGGATGCTTTTTTAACTCTTTCTTACTTTTCTCATTTTCTTCATTAAGTTTTTCTTCATTGTCATACTTTGCTTCAAGTTGGCTAAGCTTTTCATTAAGATTTTTTATTTTATTTCTAATATCCTGTAGCTCAGAATTTTGTTTAGGGTTATATGTCATGATACTTACCTCCAGATTTATACATTATAAGTGACAGTATAACTTAATTATTCTGTAAACTACAGGGGATATTTACCAATATATGAGCAGGGGAGTACGGTACGTAGGCTTACCCTAAAAGTGAAAAGAATAGGAAAAATCTGTTTTCTAGTACTATGAGCATTTTTTGCCCACTAATAACCCATAGCATGAGATGAATAAAACTATTTAATTAGTGCATTCTTGCTATATTAAAACCTATTATAACTAATAAGAGTATAGCTGAAAAAATTCTAAACCGTGTGTCGAGCTTTGGGATCGCCCTAGGCGCACCGTATGAAATCAAGGGTTCTAGCATTTTGCTAGAACCTTTTTTGGGTCTAGGGAGGCAATGAGTGGTTTCATTAATAGACCTTTTATTTGTTTACAGCGTTTATAAAACTAATCTAGGTGAAACATATCATTGGTAATGGCAATAAAAATTAGAATAGCTGTCAAATTTTTGTTATTTTGGCAGGATTTTTGTTGTTTTATAGCAAATTTAGATGTTATAGTCATTAGAAGAATGGAAATTGAAAAAATTTGTAGCTTATAATAGGTAAAATTGGGCCAGCAACAGACATATCAAGTTGAATAATGACAGAATGGCATATATACGTCGCTACAAGATTTATTGTGCTTAGTACGGATGATTAGATAGAATACGAGAATTTGAGCTAATAATCAAAGAAAAATGTGGAGAAAAAATCGAAGGGGAGATTCTACATAGTTTTGTTTTAGCGATTATACTTTGAGTTAGCTCTGTCAGCTTTGCTATTTTTGGCAATGTAATATATTCACTTTTGCACCGTTGGTGCGCTAATTTGGATATATTTTTAAAATTTTTTATTTATTTCAAAAGAATCGTCCCTACAATTATTATAACTTAAATTATTTTAAGTACTAAAGGAGAAATGGACATGGCTAGCAAATGGGTAGATGACCAATATCGTATTATACGAAAAATCCCTGGTGGAAATATGTCTACACTGTATTTATGTGAAGATCAATATGGTACACCTATTGTCGTTAAGTTGTTTGATAAATGTTCTTGTGGAAAGAATGACGACCTTCAAGAAAAAATATTTCAGCGCGAAGTAGAATCTCTAGAAAAAGTACAACACACTAACATTGTTGAAATCATCGATAAAGGATTTGATGACGCTCTTGAAAAATTCTATATTGTTTTGGAATATGTTAACGGTAAGAATTTTGAAGAAGCTTTTGAAGATTTATGTATTAATGATTATTATCCAAAGCTTGAGCTAATGGAGCAGGTTCTTGGAGCAGTAGAATACTTACATAAGAAAGATATTGTACACAGAGATTTAAAGCCATCGAATATAATGTTCAACCAAGATAATGTTGTTAAAATTATTGATTTTGGTATTAGTAAATTCATAGATACATTCTATAGTGATTATACTGTTTGTAATTATTCTACACCCCAATATCGTTCACCAGAGCAAGCAGAGGGGAAAACAATAACAGGTCAAAGTGATATTTATTCACTTGGCCTTATTTTCTATGAAATTTTTAAAGGGGAAAAGATAAAAGATAAAGATAATTTAGATATTAGCGACTTGCCAGAAGAAATAAAAGATATTATTTCTAAGATGCTTAATAAAGAAACTAATTTAAGATATGCCAAAATATCAGAAATTAAGCGTGATATAGTATATACTAAGTCTCAACTTAGTCAGGATAAATTTCTTAGCTTAGGGTTAACTAAAAAAGCTTCTACTCTTTTATTTCAGTATGGCTATATAGATAAAGATGAACTTCCTTTAGCAGCTGCGGCTATTGAAAAGGACTTATCAGGAAAGCATTATATTAGGACAAAGCGATCAGATATGAATGAAATATCTTATGATCTTATGGGAAAACAGTATATTTGTATTTGTAAAATTGATAATAGAAATAGCAAGCGTTTTACTATCATCAGTATTAGATTTTTGAATGGTGCTGAATTAATGGATAGAAAAGAAAATGCATATGAAGTTCCATACAAAGTGAAAATATCTGCTTCAGGTAATAGAATTGTATCAACAGGAGAAATAGATATAAATAAACTTATTGAAGAAATTATGGAATATGAAAAAGTGAAAAATCAGATTAAAGCTGATAATTTACATGTAAAGGATATTGCAAGTAAATGGAGCGAAATTCTTAAACTTCAAAGAAACAAGATGGAAAAAGAAAAATGTACTATTCGTTATAGGAGTTTTACTATTAACGAAAAAGAGAATTCGATAGAGGTTGAACTTGAAAAAGATGTACTTGAAATAGAATTTTCACCTGATAATATGCTTACAATGACTATGCGAAACAGCATTTTCAAAGTGTACGAGGTAGGTTTTATGCGTGAATGTAAAAATTCAAAGATGATTATTGACTTGGCTAGAAATATTAATATAGAAAATGTGGCTGATTCAGGTGAGATTTCGATAAGTAATAAAATGTTTGAAAGTGCATTAAATAGACAAACAAGGGCTTTGAAAAATGTAAGATTTAAAGAGATTGTTAATCCTACAATTAGTGATATTATTTTTAATCCAGAGAAAGCGACTTCCAGAGAAAATGAATTAATTAGTGCTAAAGATTGTAAATCATCTTTTATAGACAAATCTAAGTTATTAAGTTTGGAGATGGCACTATCAGCTGATGATTTATTTTTGTTGCAAGGCCCTCCTGGTACGGGTAAAACAACATTTATTAGTGAATTAGTATATCAGATTTTAAAAAGAAATCCTCAGAATCAGATTCTTATAGCTTCACAGTCACATGTAGCGGTAGATCATTCTCTTACTAAAATTAAAGAATTAATGTCTGAAATTAAAATGATTCGTATTGGCATTAAGGAAAAATTCTCCGAAAGTGTTATTAATTATACATTGGATGCTTTTTGTCAAGAGTGGACAGCGTCTGTTATTGCAAAATGTCAGGAAGCAGTGGAAAGCTATAAAGCTGAAATAGGTATTGATGAATCCTTACAAGAAAAAAACAATATAATTCTGGAAATCGAACAATTATCTAAATCTATTGAACAACTAACTGAGGAACTTTCTGTTATTGAAGAAGAAAAAAATAAAATTGATATATTAAATGATAAATGGAAATTTATCAATGAAAAGATAATTTCCATGAAAAAATTAGTTCATATTAAAGCAAATTGTATTTTAGGAGAAGAGCTTGCAAATATTGTAGATACTTTTACAGAGGATATTATGGCTTTAAATAATAGACTAGAAGAAGTTTTAGAAGAATCTATTCATCTTTCAGAGCAGAAAGATGAATTTGAACGTAAATATGAGAAAATTAATGTGGATATTGAATCAAAAGAAAAAGATATTGAGTGTTGGAAAGATTTTTTATGTGTATCATCAGGAGAAGAATACGATAATCTAAAGGTAACTATAAAAAATTCATTAAAAGAAAATCAGATTAAGTATAATCAGTTTTCAAAAATAGAAGGATTATGCAAAGCGTGGATTACTCGTGTTGAGCAGGGAGATGGATTATTACAGGAAAGTGTGGCAGATGCAACAGTTGTTGGAGCGACATGCCTTGGAATTGCAGGTTTAGGTGCTACTGTTGATTTGAAATTTGATTGGGTTATTGTCGACGAAGCAGGTAAGGCAACACCGCCTGAAATTCTAGTACCAATAGCTCTTGGTAAGAAGATAGTATTAGTCGGTGATCATAAGCAACTTCCACCAGTTATAGACGAAAATCTTATAAAACAACCACAGGGTAACAATTATAATATTACAAAAAAAGATTTGGAGACAAGTCTATTTGAGTATTTAGAAGAACATTTAAATGATAAGTGTAAGAGTATTCTTGATGAGCAGTACAGAATGAATCCTATTATTGGAGAACTCATTAGTCAGATGTTTTATGATGGAAAACTTATTTCAAGGACATCAAAAGATAAAAAATCAATTCCATTAAAGGTTTTTGATAATAATTCATTAGTTTGGCTTTCGACAGCATGTAGAAACGATAATAAAGAAGAAATTATTAGATCTGGACAATATTATACTTACAGGAATAGATGTGAGGCTGCAGTAATTTTTGAATATTTATTGCTTATTAATGATGAATTAGAAGAGTTAAAGCTAAAAAAGGAAGTAGCTATTATTGCCGGATATAGAGCACAAAGAGATCTACTTACAAGTATTTACGAAAGTAAGTATTCAGCAAGATTTAATAATATTACTATAGAAATTAATACAGTTGATGCATTCCAAGGTAGAGAAACGGATATTGTATTTTATAGTGTGGTAAGAAGTAATGAAGAAGGTAATTTAGGCTTTTTAAAAGATGCAAGACGCTTGAATGTCGCATTTTCAAGGGCTAGAGAGCTTTTAATAGTTGTTGGTAATCACCAGGCAGTTACGAGAAAGATTATATTAGATGGACAAGATAATCCATTCGTTGGAATTATGCAATATATATATTCGAATAGAGAAGATTGTCTCGTAGAAGAGGTGAAGTAAATGATAATAGAAGAACTTGCAAAGAAGAATGCACATGCAATTCCAAATGCTCAGATAGTAAAATATTATGAAGCTGCGATTCCTCAATTTTGCATGGAACTTATTCTCACTATGCAGAAAAAAAAGAATTTATCTGTATTACAAGAATTTATTTTAAAATTCGTAAATGAAGACATGGAAAGTATTGACATTATTAGTAAATTTTTAGGAGTAAATAAGAGTACTGTGCATTCTGCTATTGCAGATTTACAGGCTACAGAACTTGTAACAGTAGATATATTTAATTCAAAAGTTAAGATGAATGACAAAGGGAAAGAGGCATTAAAAGAGGCGGCTCTTATTATACCGGAAGATGTTGAATATAAAGTATATATGGATGGGTTTACAGGAAAAGTATATCTTGACTCAAAGAGAAAATATAGAAAAAAAGAAATTAAAGATTTTGATTTAGTTTCTATAATTCCCAATATAGAAAGACCTGAACTTACCGATTTATCTTTTGAAAATGTCAAGATAGCTATCAATAGATTTAAAAATGATAATGTTTTTGCAAAAGATAAATTAGAAGGCGATTTAATTTCAATACCTGAAATGGAAAAAGTTTATGTAGAATACAACAAGGTCTCGGTCTTAGTATATATGAATAAAAGGACAGAAGACATTGAGTTAAGGATATTTGATAAACATACACGATGCCAGGAATATGAAAATATTCTATTACATATGTACAATAATGATACTAGAATATTTGAGTTTGATAGAAAGAATAATTTTGATGAAATTGAGGATTGTCCATTACTTAATTTATTGCCCAATGAGGTAATTCAAGGGGCTAAAGAATTTACTCAGAAGTCTAAAGAATTTGAAAAGCAAATCACACAATTGCAGACGCAGTTAACTATTATTAAAGAGCAGACAGAAGATGGTTTTGAAGAAGATGAAGAAACAGCAACGCAACAGATTCGTTTTTTAGAAAAGAAAATTAAAGAAATGGAGAATGAGCGTAAAGGTGCCGATAGAATTTTATTTACTTATGACCATAGACCCTTACTTATTCAAGCCTTGAAAGAGGCTAAAAGTTCAGTGCTTATTATTTCCCCTTGGATTAAATCTGGGGGGCTTGATAATGAAGTATTAGATTTAATTGATCAAGCTACTAAAAGAAATACGAGAGTTATTATTGGCTATGGAATTAGTAAGAAAGAAGATTCTGATAGATGGATTATTGATAAGCTTAATGATATAAAAAGTAGGAAATATGGTAAAAACCTTGAACTTATTGCATTAAATAATACTCACGAGAAAGTGCTTATAATGGATAGTGAATTTATGGTAATTACAAGCTTTAATTGGCTTTCATTCAAAGGGGATCCTCAAAGAGGATTTCGACAGGAAACAGGTTATTATACGGAATCTGCGCAATGTATAGCGGAGATGAAAAAAAATCTGTCTCACTCACAAAGATTAAATATTGAATTGTAAAAGAGGTGGGTGATTTAAATGGTATATATTAAATTAGAGAATGGAGAAATAATAGGTAAGGGAAATTTTACATTTGTTTATCATGTAACAAAGGATATAGAGCTATTCAATAAATTTTTTGAAGCAGAGAAAGTATTTAAAATTAATTACATAGATTTTTCACATAAAATGCGTGTGGCATATGAATATTTTGCAATCTTTGAAGAATGCAAAAGAAGAAAGCAGTTATTGGAATATGCAGAAAAGACAGATGAAGATATTGAGGAGGAAATCATAACAGAAATTACGACACCAGCTTCTATTATTAATTACAAAAATATTATAATAGGATTATGTAAACATAGGGTGAATGATTTTGAGCCTATGTTATTAAAATATCAGTATAGAAATAAAAATGACAGAGATAATAGGAGAGCAATTAAAATATTTATAAAGTATATTTATGATTTTGGAAGTAAGAGTTCACATGTTAACAAGAAAATCAAAGATCAATTTATTCCCAATAAAGAAAATTGTATGAAAATGTTAGTTTCATTTCATGATTTCTTGACTATATATTATTCTGCAAAACACAAATTTGATAGCACTATGATTCCTGTTAGAGACTATATAGCTGTTCCTAAAAAAGTATGTGAAAATATGGGATTGTATCTTGAAGCTGGAAAAAAAGTATTTGTAAATGAGAAGAATGGAAGAGTTTTATATAATATATTTTCTTCTGATGTTGAAAATATATCGTTAAGCCAGAAAAGGGATATTGAAACCGTTAATAAGCTATGGGACGAGAATTTTGAAGATCCATCCAATATAATACGTACGACTGAAAATATTTGTAGTAGTAATGGTGATTATAAATATCAAGTATATTCATTACCTGGAAGGCCTTTAAAAATAAATTTTGAATTACTTAAAAATTTATCGCTAAAAGAAAAAATCGATATCATAAAAGGGATATGTCGTGGAATTATGTCGATGCATGAGTATGAACCACCCTTTTATCATAGAAATATTTGTCCGGATGCTTTCTATATATTTAAGGTAAAGGATAAATATAAGGCTTTGTTAGCTCGTTTTGATTGCACGAAGGATACTTCGGAGTATGCTTTATATACGGTATTTAATAATCTTGAAAAGAAAATATTAAACGAAAAGAGTAATATGTATTTTGCTCCTGAAGTAATTGCCGCTAATGTTGGAATTAATGTTGATTGGGCCAAAGCGGATATTTATGCTTTGGCTCAGACGTGCTTGTTTATATTAAATGGAAGACTAGTTAATAAATCAAATAATTACATTGACGTAATTGATGATTGTAGTATTAATGATGATATTAAATATATATTTTTAGAAATGTTGTCGGAAAATCCTAATGAACGCCCAAACGTTGATAGAGTGGTAGAAACTTTAGGTTGATACATGAAACCTATTAAGTGTAAAATAATAAAGTCAGAGATACTCTTTTTAGCGATATTATCGTGACAAAATGGACTATTTTTACGTGTCTCTATTTTGAATAGCGGAGAAAATAGAGTTTGAAATTCAAAGAGGGGATGAACTGCTACGGTTTTAACGGCCTTGTTTCGTTGTTATACCCGATACGCAGAACCGTCTGGTAACGAATAGAGACGGTTTCACCTTTGAAACTTGCAAATGCACAATTTCGTCATGCGGAAGAGAAAGCGAAGATGGTGCTAAAATAAAGGATGGATAGGTTACAAAATTGGTTGGAACTTTAAGGACGGATATCAGATTGTGTCCACCAATACAAGATAATATGAAATGGATAGAACACTATTATATGGAAGAAAACTATTTAAACTAACGTAGTTTTGCTATATTAAGGTCTATTAGTTTCAATAAAATCATAGCTGAAAAACTTCTAAGCCGTGTGTCGCACGTTCGAATCGTGCCAGGCGCACCAGTGAATATAACCAGTCGGAAGGTTGGTAACAATATGAGCCGTATATCACGGTAACGAAATGGTATCGACAATGCTTTTAAATAAAGTGTTGTTGATACCATTTCGATTTTCATATAGATATTTTATAGCATTTACAATTGTTTCATTATGGCTTGGTATTGAATAATTATGACGGACACCGTGAAATTTCTTTCTTTCTACTTTTGCATTTGCAATTATTTTTAACAAAGATTTTCTAAAAATTAATAGGATATTTACGTGTGGAAATATAAATTATGACTTTTTTTATAAGTTTAGATGGAGGAAATATCTATAAAAAATCCGTTGATCTATAATTTATTTTGTGCTCAACAAATTAAGAAAGAGTAGAGTTTTATATTAACAGTTAATGCACTTCGAAACGGGTTTGCATAAAAAATGCTTTTAAAATACAAAATAAGCTGTGTGGTTCAGCACTATATAACTTATTTTACTCCTAGATTATATAGTATACTATATCAAGATTTAATTATATCCGAAACATAAAGGAGACAAATCATGGAGAATGAGACATTACCTCAGAACATTCTAGATAAACTTACAAAAGTATGTCTATGCAAAGGAATCAATCGTACTAGTATAAAAAAAGCGATTGACAATGGCGCAAGAACGATAGCTGAAGTGCAAAAAGTCACGGGGGTGGGTTCCGGGTCTTGCCATGGTCGTCGTTGCACCCCAAAGATTCAAGAACTTCTTGATCAGATGGACCCAAAATCAAAAGGCTAAGACCCGTATAAAATCATTATGAGATAAATGATTGAAAGTGAAAGGCGGTGAGTCTTAATGTTTGATTTCAAATTTGATTGGGATGAGTCTATCAGTGTTGGGGTAGAGGAAATTGATGAGCAGCATAAGGAACTTTTTAAAATAGCACGAGATATCGAACAGATGGTTTTAATAAGATGTTATGGTATAACTAGCGAAATGGTCATCCAAGTTTTAGCGAAACTTAGAGAATATACGACATATCATTTTTATTTTGAAGAATTATTCATTAGACAAATGGATCCTCAATATTTGAAAGAACATCAAGAAAAACACAAAAAATTTAGAAATATTATTTTATCTTTTAATAATGATAAATTGAAAAAATCTCCTAATGAAGTATTAGTTGAAATTGGAGACTTCTTAAAAAGGTGGTTATTTGAACATATTGTTATTGAAGATAAAAAAGTATTTAAATAATTATAAAAATTTTATGGCTAGATTTATCTTTATAATAAGACATTCATAATAGAATTTTTTTAGATTTTCATATTTTTAAGAAAACCTAAAAGTTTTTTACACAATAAAAAACCCACTAAGATTTATTTCTTAGTGGGCTTGTTAATTCTATTAATCGTATGGATTTATTCTTTCTAAATTATAATCTACGACACTGAATGGTTCTGTTTTGTGATTACAGTTTTGGCATAAAGGAGTTATATACCAAAAATCTCTTGAGTTAGCGGATTCCTTCTGTACATGTCCACCTATTTCGGCTTTGTTTGAACATCCGATGCACGAGCAATTATCAAAACTTTTCCCTGTACGAGACTCCCAAAAATCTTTCCATGAATCAAATTCATCGGGCTTTCTGTCAGAAGTTCCATTGATATTTCTTACCGTTGCCATAAGAATCCCACCTTTTCAGCATTAATTTACAAAAAGAAATAATAATTTCCTATGTATGACAATAATTATACAATGGATTCCAAATATTTTCAATCAAATAGGATTTAAAATACCTTTAACTTGAAAATTCTACGGGGTGGTTGTTATTATTGTTTAATTAATCTTTTTACATTTGTTATGCCTCTAGGCAAAATATAGAGATATAACTGGACGATTATTTTTATTGGTTTTATAATAATAATGGTCTGTTTTCAAAATAGAGTATAAAATAATTTGATAAATAGGACAGGAATGGAGATTTATATGGAACAGTTTACGGAAGTTTTTTTAGAGTTTATTAACTCATGGGGATATTTTGCAGTCTCTTTTTTAATGGCATTGGAAAATGCTTGTATTCCAATCCCTAGTGAGCTAATTCTAGGGTTTGGAGGGTATTTAATTTTTATTGGAAAGATGTCTTTTAGCGGAGCTTTGTTTTGGGGAATGGTTGGTGGTTTAGTTGGTTCGCTCTTTGCCTATTATGTAGGGAAATATGGTGGACGACCATTTGTAGATCAGTATGGAAAATATTTTTTAATGAAAAAATCGCATGTAGATAGTGCACAGCATTGGTTTGATACGTATGGAATTAGTGCGGTGTTTTTTAGTAGAATGTTGCCTGTTATTCGTACATTTATTTCATTGCCAGCTGGATTCGCAGGGGTGAATCTATATAAATTTGTATTTTATACGATTTTAGGTTCATTACCATGGACTGCGTTAATTCTTTATATAGGTATGGCATTAGGTGAAAATTGGCAGGTATTACGAACGATAGGACATGAAGTAAGTATTGTTTTTATTATATTGATGGTAATAGTTGTTGGTATTTTATATTTTCGACGTAAACAGAAGAGATAAACAAGTTTTAGATTTTTCACTTACTTCATTTAAAAAAATAAGCAGGAAAATTATACTTGCCTCTTTAATTATGTAGTTTACATAACTTTTTATGGGGAGAAATATTTTATGGAAATAAAAAAAGATATTTTAGAACAAGGTGCGATTCTTCAACGAGATAAAAAAACATATGCAGTTGCTCCGCATATTCCGGGCGGCATTATTACCGATAGTAATATATTACGGAAAATGGCAGATGTTTTTGATAAATATAACGCAGCTGCGATTAAAGTTACATCTTCGCAACGATTAGCGCTTATAGGTATTCAGGAAGATGATTTAGATGCTGTTTGGAACGAATTAGGAATGGAAAAAGGTTGTCCGATTGGTAGCTGTGTACGTAGTGTTAGAATTTGTCCTGCCCAAACTTTTTGTAAACGGGCGCAACAAGACACTGTATCATTAGGATTAGAAATTGATAAAATGTATCACGGCATGGAGCTTCCAGCGAAATTTAAAATTGCCGTATCGGGCTGCCCGAATTCCTGTTCAGAAAATGCAGTTAGAGATTTAGGGGTTATGGGAAATAATAAAGGTTATACAATTGTGATTGGCGGTAGTGCCGGTGTTTTACCTAGAATAGCGGATAAATTGACAGAAAATATTACTAGAGAAGAAGTAGTGCCTTTAGTTGAAAAAGTAATAAAATATTATAAGGAAAATGCAAGAAAATATGAGCGGTTTGGTCGTATGATTGAGCGAATTGGCATTGAAAAAGTGAAAGATGATCTTTTAGGATAATAGAAAATATTATTTTTACTATACTAATTTGTATGGTGAGATTTGGTTATATGGTAGCTCATTTGCTATAATTGCGATAATAATACTAATACATACGAGAAATACTCTCACTGAATAGAAAATTAGTATCGAAAATAATTATTGCTGCGGATAATGTGTCGATAGTGACAAAGGTTAATTTATAATGGTACTTTTCAATAAAAGTAAAGATTGTATTTAGTACTAATATAATCTTGAGATATTCATTTTCTATCCTACTAAAAAGCCCCTTAAATGTTTTGAAAACATTTAAGGGGCTTTTTAATAAATTATAAAGTTGTTTTAATTTTCATCATGGTCCGCGATTGCACTGTGTTTGTAGCTATAACTAAAATAAACGAATATGCCAATTGCGCACCAAACGAAGAAACGTACCCAAGTATCGAAGGGAAGATTATACATGAGGTACCCACATGAAATTACAGCAAGTGGTGATACAAGGTAAATCAAAGGACACTTGAAGCTACGCGGTAAATCTGGCTTTGTAAATCTCAGAACCAAAACACCTATTGCAGCAATTAAAAATGCACTTAATGTACCAATATTAGCCATTTCGGCAATCAAGCCGATAGGAGCAAAACCTGCAATTAACGATACCAAAATTGCACCAAGAATTGTGACAAGGTATGGTGTTTTGTAACGGGAATGAATTTTACATACTTTTGCAGGAACCATTCCGTCACGAGACATCGCGAAGAAAATACGTGCTTGTCCGTAAAGAAGAACGAGTAACACTGTAGTAATACCAGCAATTGCACCTACTGCAACTAATGCAGAGCCGATATTGTACCCGATATAGCGCAGCGCAAAAGCTACAGGTTCGGGATTATTTAATTCAGTATAAGGAACAACACCTGTTAAGACTCCCGCAACAACAACATACAATACTGTACAAACCAGTAAAGACCCAATAATACCAATTGGTAAATCTCGAGATGGATTACGACATTCTTCTGCTGAGGTCGCAACAGCATCAAATCCAATGTAAGCAAAGAAAACAATAGCGGCACCACTCGCAATGCCAGAAAATCCGAAAGGCATAAATGGCTCCCAGTTTACAGGATTTACTTTAGGACCGGCAAGAGCAAGAAAGATAAATACAGCTACTAATTTAATAAATACTAAAATTTTATTTAATTTGGCACTTTCTTGTGTACCACGAATTAGCAATAAGCTTAAAAACATTGTAATTAAAATGGCTGGAATATTTACAATGCCACCATCAGCAGGAACTAAAGTGAATGCATGTGGCAATTCTATCCCAGCCGACTTTAGTAATCCAACAACATAACCCGACCAGCCAGAAGCAACGGCACTAGAAGTTACAGTGTACTCTAAAATTAGATTCCAACCAACGAGAAACGCGATAAATTCACCTAAGGATGCATAAGTGTATGTATAGGCACTACCTGATGAAGGAACGATAGAAGCAAATTCTGCATAGGCAAGGCCAGCAAAAGCACAGGCTAAACCAGAAATAATAAAAGAAATCATTACTGCAGGACCAGCATATTTTGCAGCAGCAACGCCAGTCAACACAAAAATTCCCGTTCCGATAACACAGCCGATGCCGAGCAAAATTAAATCCATTGCTCCTAAGTTTTTTACCATGCCAGAATTTTTAGCCATGGCACGCATATCTTCTATGCTTTTTGTTCGGAATAGATTCAAAAAAATCACACCTTTTCCTATTATTCTTAAAATGTCATAAATAAGAGTATAGTAGAAATGATGTGTTATTGTCAAAGTAAAGTCAGCTAAATAATGAAGGCATAATATTGATTTACTAGACAAAAATAAATATATTAGGGGAAATATAATGCTTTTATAAACATATTTAAAGTTTATAAAAGCATTATTAATAGAAAATCTATTTTTAAAATTTAGAGATAACCTTTAAAAGCCGTTGGTATGGCATAATCATCTATAAGGTTTTGTGGTGAAATCCAATGATAATTGCTTTTGGCAGGGATTTGTTCTAACTCAATATAATATCCTATCATATGCCATTCAATATGGGTGAAAATGTGTTTGGAAGGCGGAAGCGGAGTAATATTTTTTACTTTATAGTTTTTTTCTTGGAGATAATGAATTATTTGTGCTTGGCCCATGTGATTATCTAGGTGAGGTAATTCCCATAGGCTTGCAAGTAAGCCGGTGGATGGTCTTTTTTGCAAAGCAATTTTATTTTCATATTGTAAGCGAAGCATTGTATAACTTTCGATGCGTTTCGTTTTTTTAGGTGTTTTGACAGGGATTTCACTTATGCAATCTTCAGCGAAACTCAAACAAATTTGCTTGAGCGGGCAGCTATAGCATTTTGCGGCTCCTTTTGGTAAACAAACCGTTGCACCGAGTTCCATTAAGGATTGATTAAAATTACCCGCTTCATTTGCGGGGATAACTTGCGCAAGGTACGATTCAATTTTTTTGCGAGTTTTTTCTTTCATAATATCATCGCGACTTGCTAGTAAACGTGTAATCACTCTTAAAACATTTCCATCAACTGCTGGAACGGGGATCTGATAAGCGATAGAAGCGATTGCTCCCGCCGTATATGGCCCAATTCCAGGCAAGGAAAGAAGCTTTTTATAGTTTGCAGGAAGCTTTCCATCATGATTTATAACAATTTCTTGTGCTGATTTCTGCAAATTTCGCGCACGGTTATAGTATCCTAATCCTTCCCAAAGTTTTAATAATTCATTTTCGGGAACTTCAGCTAATGACTCAACGGTTGGCAAGGCAGAAATAAAACGATCGAAATATGGTTTCACTGCTTCGACGCGTGTTTGTTGGAGCATGATTTCGGATATCCAGACGAAGTAAGGATTAGGATTTTCACGCCAAGGTAAAATGCGTGCATGGCTATGATACCAACGGAGTAAGGGTGTAACGATTTCTTTAAGTATCATTGTTGTACTATTTGTTTGCATAGTATTTTACCTTTTGAATTAATTTTTCATATACAGGGATCATATGAGCTTCTGAACAATAGTTAGAAATTTGACTAAAGGGTAGCCATTTTACTCCGCTGTTTTCATCAGGTTTGTATTGTAATGTTTCTGACTCATCAGCAAGAAGCAGATAAGAAAAACAAAGATGTAAATGTGTATTGACGAATTTCCCTTGTTTCATATGACTGAATACAGGGAGAATATCAATTCCGGCAAGTGAATTAGTAAGTGGTGCAGCTTGTGAGATTCCCGTTTCTTCTTTTGCTTCTTTTATTGCAACCTGCAATAAATTACTATCCCCATCCGCGTGTCCACCAGTCCATCCCCAGGATTGATAGATATTATGATGAATCATCAAGGTTTTATCATAAGTTTGATTGACAATAAAACCAGAAACAGCTATATGAGCAAGTGTGTTGTCACGTAATAAAATTGTATCGGGAAATTTTTCAATCATTAGACTCATCGCTTTTTTATCTGAGATTTCTTGTTCGTTTATTGGTAGATAATGATGGAGTTCTTTAATAAATTGCACAGCTAAACCTCTTTTCTTTGTAGATGAATATCATTGTAGCATGTTCATACTGAAACGACAAATGATAAACAAAGCTGCCTCAGTAGGAGTTGTAACTCTTACCGAGATACATGATCGATCGGATAAAAATACGCCCTAAGAGAATAAACTCTTGGGCGTATTTTACTATGCTTTTTAATTGAATTTTTTTAGCATATCAATAAGTTGTGTTGCATGCAACATTTCTGCTTCTGCAAAATGTGCAAACATTTTTGCAGCTTCTGGGTCATCAAATGCATGTGAAAATCGTTGGTAGTTTCTAATTTCCTCTTGCTTTTGACAAAGTGTTTGCTCCATTGTTTTTTTGATATCAATATGACTCAATCAAATCACCTCCTATAGATAGTTATAACCATCTATAAAAGCAATATTTATAAATAGAGTTCTTAATTCAGATGGAGTTTTAACTCCATCTGAATTTTAGAAATCGTTATCCAGGGATTTAGTCGCTCGCCTGTGCTCTATGGATATAACTCCCGCTTGTAGAAGATGGGAGTCTTAGAGCAGGTTAATCATCGGATAAAGGATGAAGAACCTAAAAATGATTGTTTCCAATTTATTCTTCTTTTCATAGATTATAATAAGGAAGTTTATTTCTGTAAGAAGTACTTATTTGTATACAAAAACGGAGCAGAAGATAATGCAAATCTGCAAAAAAGTGAAAAGGGGGAAACTATGAAAAGAAAAATAAAAAAATCGTCATCAACTTTTTATGTGTGTTACCTCTATGGATCCTTTCCATTTTGACAGCATATGCTTTTCCACCATCATCCACACCACTGTATAATGGGATAGATGCTTTTGGCAATCTCAATGATTAGCAGAGATATGTTTTTTTATGCAATTTTAAAATGATTATTGAGGTGAAAGTAATATGCAACCAGTGACGACAAATCCGTTTTTAAATATAGCAGTCAACATGTCCATTATATTTTTTGTGTTATGCTTTTTTGGCTATGTGATTCGATTCATTCACACAGAAAATTGGCGATATCGTCGTAAAAGGCTCTGGAAAAAGTGAAAATAAGCTAATGATTGCGATTATGTTAGTTGCCGCGATATTGTCCTCTATTCGTTCTAATAAAGGAACGACTGATGTTATTATTGGCATTTGTTCAGTTGCGAAAATCCCTGTATCTAGGCAGTTGATGCCACTAGCATTTGCTGCTGGGTTTGGTGGGATTATGACGATGATTGGAACGCCACCTAATATTATTGTTACTGGGACGTTGGAATGGAAAAAGTGGTGCGGGCAAATTCAGATTTTTAAATAACTTTATGTTAGTTTGCATAAATTTGTTGGTAAAATAAGAATTTTTGTAAAAAAATATACGCAAACACTATTGACATAAATAAATCATAGTGATAAGATAAGCCTTGTTTATGAGAGTAAATAAAATTTCATATATAGAATTAGGTGTCCGAAAGGACTTAATAGGGAAGTTTGGTTAAATGCCAACGCGGTCCCGCCACTGTATTAGGGAGCGAACTCAACAAATGTCACTGGAAAAAATTCTGGGAAGACTGAGCGAGCGATGAACTAGAGCCAGGAGAACTGCCTAATTAACAATCACCGTTTGACCTGCGAGCGATGGGAAGGAGATTTATAGATTTCTAAATCTATTTATCTCGACTTATATTTGTCGAGATTTTTATTTAGTAAATATATATTAACTTTAAATCCTTCTTTGCAATTGTAGGCAAAGAAGGATTTTTTATTTTAGTCAAAAAGTTTTCTCCGCTTCTTAGCTTTGGTGGAGAACATTGCTCATATATTTATTTTTTATTGTACTGGGCGTATGCCCGATGTTTCCGCTCGGAGACATCCTTTTTCAAACAAGGGGGAGGCACTCTTGTCTTCCCTTTTTAATAAAAACTCTTTAATAGGTTACCAGTATGCTACAAGAAAGGATTAGGAATATGAAACAAACAGAAGAAAAAGAGCTGCAAGAAGCTGAACTTCCAAAGGTTAGCTTTGATGAGTTTGTTGCTCCTGATTATGAGGAGTGGAAACAAGAAGCAATTGCTACGTTAAAAGGTGGCAGTTTCGAGAAAAAATTGTTTACGAAAACCTATGAGGGCATTACTTTAGAGCCAATGTATACTATGGAAATGGCACCGAATCCAGAAGAATTATCAAACTTGCCTGGCATGGAAAATTATATGCGGGGAACACATGAGGGGGGCTATATAACAAAGCCTTGGCTTATTGCGCAACAAATGGATGATGTTATTCCAGCTGAATTAAACAAATTAATTAAACATGAGTTGGAAAAAGGTGCAACTGCCATCAATATTAAACTTGATGCACTTACAAAACAAGGACAAAATGGTGATAAGATTGACAAGCAAATTCAAAAGGGTGGTGTATCAATCAGTACGATTCAAGATATGTACGAAGTTTTTGCTGGATTGGATTTGAGAAAGTATCAATTATATGTCAATTGTGGTGCAAATAATAGCTTGATGATTAGTATGCTCAGTGCAATGTTAAAAGCGAATTCTCAGAAACTTACTGATGTACATGGCTGTATTGGTGCTGATCCAATTGGTGTATTGGTAGCAAAAGGGGAGTTATCTGCATCGTTAGATGATTTATTCGATGAACTTGCAAAAACAGTGAAATGGACAGAAAAAAATGTGCCAGAGTTAAGAACGATTATCTTGGATGGGCAAGTGTATAGCGATGGTGGAGCTAGTGCTGTTCAAGAATTAGGTTATGTTTTGGCTACGGCGATTACTTATATTCGTGAATTACAAAAACGTGGACTAGAGATAAATACAATTGCGAAACAAATGCAATTTACTTTTTCATTAGGTGCAATGTTCTTTATGGAAATTGCAAAACTTAGAGCAGCAAGACAGTTATGGTCTAAAGTTGTTGAAAGTTTTGGCGGTGATAAAGAAGCACAAAAAATGATTATTCATGCATGTACTGCGAACTTTAATAAAACAGTATATGATCCATATGTAAATATGCTTAGAACAACAACAGAAGCCTTTTCTGCGGTTGTTGGTGGTATTGACAGTTTAGAAGTGCAACCCTTTGATTCAGCGATTCGTTTAGGTGATGAGTTTTCTAGACGTATTGCAAGAAACACGCAGATTATGTTACAAAACGAATGTAATTTATGTCAACCGGTCGATCCAGCAGGTGGATCCTGGTATATTGAGTCTTTAACAAAACAAGTAGCTGAGAAGTCATGGCAAGTAATGCAACAGGTTGAAGTTGACGGCGGCATGATTGAAGCGTTAAAGGCTGGAAAAGTACAAGGCGATGTAAAAGATGTATTGATGCAGCGCTTCAAAAAATTAGCACAACGTGCAGATCGTGTCGTTGGTGTAAATATGTATGCGAATGCGCTAGAGGAATTGCTAGAGAAAAATGAACTTGATGTAGCAGCGATAAAAGAAATGCGTACAAAGCAAATTAATGATTTTGTTGATGACATTGATGAAAAATTTCGTGATGAAAAATTACTACAGTTAAGACAAAGTATTCAAAATAAATCAGATGATTTGATTAATGTATTAGAAGCAGTATTTAGTGCAGGTGCAACATTAGAGGATGCAAGAAATGTTTTATATGAAACCAGTGAAGGGGAAAATATTCCTTGTATGGTGGAAAAACATCGTTTTACAGAACAGTTCGAACAGTTGCGTGATAAAGCCAAAGCTTATGAAGTAGAGCATGGCGAAAAATTAAAAATCTTTTTAGCGAATATGGGGAAAATACCGCAACATAAACCTAGAGCTGACTTTAGTACGGGGTTCTTCGAAGTAGGTGGCTTTGAGGTACTTAAAAATGATGGATTTATGACAACCGATGAAGCAGCTGAAGCAGCAGTAAAATCAGGCGCTTTAGTCGCGATTATTTGTTCAACAGATGATACGTATCCGGAACTTGTTCCACCAGTTGCGAAAAAAATAAAAGCTGAAAAGCCAGAAATGATTGTTATGCTTGCTGGCGCACCAGCACCAGAATATGAAGCATCTTATCGTGAAGCAGGAGTTGAGGAATTTATTCATGTTCGGGCAAATTGCTATAATATCTTGACTTGGCTACAACAACAAGGAGGGATAAAATAATGCAACCTGATTTTACAAAAATGGCTTTTCAAGGACAGGCAAAACAAGAGAGTTTTGCTGAATGGAAAGATAGATTAGAAGCACAAACAGGGTGTAGTGTTAAAGAATTGTATCAACGGACGATGGAACAAATTGATTTAAAACCGCTATATACGAGAAGTGATTTAGCAGGGATGAATCATTTACATTATGTCGCAGGGATTCCACCATTTCTGCGTGGCCCTTATCCAACAATGTATGTAACTCGTCCGTGGACAGTTCGCCAATATGCAGGGTTTTCTACGGCGGAAGAAAGTAATGCGTTTTATCGTCGTAACTTAGCAGCTGGGCAGAAAGGTTTGTCTATCGCTTTTGACTTGGCAACACATCGTGGCTATGATTCCGATCATCCACGCGTTGTTGGTGATGTTGGTAAAGCAGGGGTTGCTGTTGATTCAATCCTTGACATGGAAATTTTATTTTCGGGAATTCCATTAGATAAAATGTCAGTATCAATGACAATGAATGGAGCGGTGCTTCCGGTACTAGCATTCTATATTGTTGCAGCAGAAGAACAAGGGGTAAAACAAGAAGTTTTAGCTGGTACAATCCAAAATGATATATTAAAAGAATTCATGGTGCGTAATACGTACATTTATCCGCCAGCAGCATCGATGCGGATTATCGGCGATATTTTTGCTTATACTTCGCAATTTATGCCGAAGTTTAACAGTATTAGTATCTCGGGTTATCACATGCAGGAGGCTGGAGCGACAGCGGATATTGAACTTGGTTATACGCTTGCCGATGGGCTTGAATATATTAGAACAGGGGTAAATTCTGGATTAAGTGTAGATGCATTTGCACCACGATTATCCTTCTTTTGGGCAATGGGAAAAAATTACTTTATGGAAGTTGCTAAGATGCGTGCTGGACGTTTGCTATGGGCAAAGATTATTAAACAATTTAATCCGCAAAAAACAAAATCCATGGCACTTAGAACACATTCGCAAACTTCTGGTTGGAGCTTAACTGAGCAAGATCCATTTAATAATGTTGTTCGGACATGTATTGAGGCGATGGCAGCAGCACTTGGACATACACAATCATTGCATACGAATGCACTTGATGAAGCAATTGCCTTACCAACAGATTTCTCGGCACGTATTGCTCGTAACACACAATTATATTTACAAGATGAAACAAAAATTTGTAAAGTTGTGGATCCGTGGGGCGGTTCCTATTATGTAGAGGCATTAACACAAGAACTGGTAAAAAGCGCTTGGGCACATATTCAAGAAGTTGAAGCACTTGGTGGTATGGCAAAAGCAATTGATACAGGTTTGCCAAAAATGAGAATCGAAGAAGCGGCAGCACGTAGACAGGCGCATATTGATTCGCGCGATGAAATGATTGTTGGCGTAAATAAATATCGTTTAGATAAAGAAGATCCATTGGATATTCTTGATGTTGATAATGTAGCAGTACGTCAGGCACAAATTCGTCGTTTAGAAAAATTACGATCAAATCGTGATAATGATAAAGTACAATCTTGTTTAGAAGCAATTACAAAATCCGTAGAAACAGGGGAAGGAAACTTATTAGCATTGGCAGTAGATGCAGCCCGCGCAAGAGCGAGCCTTGGTGAAATTTCCGATGCAGTAGAAAAAGTTTCTGGACGGCATAAAGCCATTATTCGTTCAATTTCTGGAGTATATAGCAGTGAATTTGCTGATGAAGATGAAATTAAACGCGTTCGCAAAATGACAGATGAATTTGAAGATGCAGAAGGTCGTCGTCCGAGAATCATGATTGCAAAAATGGGGCAAGATGGCCATGACCGTGGAGCAAAAGTAATTGCAACAGCCTTTGCGGATTTAGGATTTGATGTTGATATCGGACCGTTATTCCAAACACCAGAGGAAACTGCACAAGATGCGGTGGATAACGATGTCCATGTTGTGGGAATGAGTTCGCTCGCCGCAGGGCATAAAACTCTATTGCCACAATTGATAGAGGAATTAAAAAAACGTGGACGTGAAGATATTATGGTAGTTATTGGCGGTGTTATTCCAGCCCAAGATTATGATTTCTTGCGTGAACATGGTGCCGCAGCAATATTTGGACCGGGGACAATTATTCCGATTGCAGCCGGAAAAGTCCTTGAAGAATTGAAAAAACGCTTGAATTGGGATCATGAGTAATTCAACTTATCGACCTGATTGGCAACCTGAGTGTGCCGGCAGTGAATTTGCCTGCCGTGTGATGACTGGGGTTGATGGTGGGCACGACGGAATGACAAAGAAGACTGCCCCGTTAGAAAAAACAGCTGCAAGTGGGGTGAAACGTCCAAGGCTCACAGTCGATGATTATGTGCAAGGTGTTTTAGCTGGTGACAGAATGTTATTATCAAGGGCGATTACTCTAATCGAAAGCAATTCGCCCAAGCATATGGTGCTAGCGCAGCAAGTATTGCAAAAATTATTACCGCATACAGGGAACTCAATTCGTGTTGGGATTACTGGTGTGCCTGGCGCGGGAAAGAGTACATTTATTGAAGCGCTTGGTTCAAAATTGTGTGGGCGCGGACATAAAGTTGCAGTATTGGCGGTTGACCCAAGTAGCAGTATTACAAAGGGCAGTATTTTAGGTGATAAAACGCGGATGGAGAATTTGTCAAAGGAACCAAATGCATTTATTAGACCATCACCGTCGAGTTGCACATTAGGCGGAGTTACGAAAAAAAGTAGAGAAACTTTACTTTTATGTGAAGCCGCTGGCTACGATATTATTTTGGTAGAAACCGTTGGAGTTGGACAGAGTGAAATTACTGTCCGCTCTATGGTTGATTTCTTTTTGCTTGTTGTTTTAACAGGAGCAGGAGATGAATTACAGGGGATGAAAAAGGGTGTTATGGAAATTGCCGATGCAATTTTGATTAATAAGGCTGATGGCGATAATAAGCAAAAGGCCCAAATGGTCAAAGTGGAGTATGAGCGTATTCTTCATTATTTACGACAGGCTACCGAAGGTTGGCAAACACGTGCACACACTTGTTCCTCGCTTACGGGGGAAGGTATTGATGACTTGTGGCATGTTATCGAAAAGTTTAAAGAAACTGTGACCGTAAGTGGAGTCTTTACTTCTCGTCGTAAGAAACAAACTTTGGCATGGGTATATTCAATGGTTGAAGAAAATTTGCATAATCGCTTTTATCAAAATGAGCGGGTAAGAGAATGCCGCAGTCACATTGACGAAGAAGTGGGTGAAGGTAAAATTTCAGCAACTATGGCAATGCAGCGGCTGCTTGCCGCTTATGAAGAATAAGTGGCAGAAAAGAGATATCCGCAAACCGGCTTCCTATATCACAACCCTAAAAGTTACTTTATAAGTATTTGACTCTCTTTTAGTGATTGCTCATTATTAGGTGCACACACGTCGGTTTGCGTTATCTATATAACTATTAAATTCCCATCAATGGTGATGCGATTTTCGCATCACCATAGTTTGTGTTTAATAGGTAAAGGAAAATAATTAATATTTTATAAAAAGGTTGAGGAGGATTAACATGGATTTTCTTGTACAAGGGGTAGAGTTTTTCCACAAAGGTGGATTTGTTATGTATATTCTTTTGCTTTGCTCTATTTTTGTTGTTGCAATTGGAGTAGAGAGAGGTTTTTATTTTAAACGGTCAGATTCAGGACGTAAGTTTGCAGAAAATTTTTGTGAACTTATGGCAGAGGAGAAGTCGTCTGAAGCAAAAAAATTAGCGGATACTACCAATGGAGATTTAGCAGGTATTTTATATCAGGCAATGATAAAACAATCGAAAAATAATGAAAAAATAGGTTCATACTTAGAAATTCAATCTGGAGTTGCGTTGTCTAAAATGCGTAAACGCTTATATTATTTAAATGTAATTGTTACGATGGCACCACTTTTGGGATTGTTGGGTACAATTAGTGGGATGATTTCAGCATTTAGTATTTTTAACCTTGAATCTGGGCAAGCCATGGCAATTACAGGTGGTGTTGGTGAAGCCTTGATTGCGACAGCCATGGGGTTATGTGTGGCAATTATTGCTTTAGCTGTACATTCTTATTTTGCACAACGCTTGGAAAATATTGTAACGGATATGGAGCAATGCTTTTCAGTAGTAGAGGCATATAAAGAGCAGGTGATACATCGTGCGACTGCGTGATCGACGTTCTTTTGCAAAACCAGAAGTTATGATTATTCCAATGATCGATATTATGTTCTTTTTACTAGTATTTTTTATGCTGAGTACATTATATATGGTCGATTTAAAAACTGTAGCAGTAAATATGCCAAAAGCGCAGAACGCAGAAATGCAAACAAATGTGAATTATTTAGTTACGATGAAAAAAGATGGTTCTTTATGGCTTGAAGACCAACAAATTGATGAAAAGACATTGATTGCACAAGCGAAGGCAGAAAATAAAAAAAATCCTAAATTTGCAGTGGTGCTACGCGCTGATCAGGATATTGATTATGGAAAAGTTATTGTATTTTTGGATCAATTGAAAGGTGCGGGATTAACGCGATTTGGTCTGGCTGCTGAATCTGGGAGGAGTTAATCATGCATAAACAATCCAAAGAAGAACGTTTGTCCTTGGGAATATCGCTATTTTTACATATTATTGTATTTGTTCTTGTTGCTTCAACTGGACTTTTTATGCGCATGGATAGTAGCACGGCTAAGGTGGTTGATGTGACTGTTTATGAAGATGTTGGTGGTGGTGATAACGGCGGTGGTGATGATGGAGCTGCACCAGAAGTTACAGAACCAGCAGTAGAAGATATTGTATTAAAAAATGATACAACTATTCCACCAGTAACGCAGCAGTATACAGAAGAACGAAAACAACACATTGAAAAAAGTACGCCTAATCAAACTGCTACGAATCATGGAAATAACACGAGTGGTTCTGCACTTGGAAGTGGGCAGGGGACTAAAGGTGAAGGTTCAGGAAGTGGACAAGGAGAGGGCGCTGGAAGTGATTCTGGAGCAGGAAACGGAAGCGGTAGTGGAAATGGAAGTGGCGATGGGAATGGAGACGGTGATGCATTAAAGCCTAAAACACCACCTAAATTAATAGCTGATGCTGCGCCAAATTATCCGAAAAAATTGCAACGGCAAGGGATTGAAGGGGCAGTAAAGGTAAAGGTTCTTGTTGGAACAGATGGAAGTGCGGAAAATGTAGAGGTAGTTTCATCCTCTGGATATGATGCATTTGATAGTGAGGCAGTAAAAGCAGCGTATCGCCTATCATTCTCACCAGCAAAAAACGTCTATGGCGATGCAGTTCGTTGTCATATTTATAGAACCTTTAGCTTTACAATTACTTAAATTTGATAAGCAAGGATAGTTATTGACCATTACCGGATTATATTTAATAATTGTGAAAATTTTCTTTTAAATAGAGTAATGATAAATTAAAAATAAGGGATTGAAAATACAATGAGTAGAACAAATAAAAAGAAAATGTTATTAACTTTGAGTGTTTGTATGGGGATGTCTTTGTCAATGTCTTCAGTTTATGCTAATCCAGAAGAGTTATTGGATGAGTATTTACTTGATACAGTTGTTGTTACAGCGAATCGTGTTGCGACACCATTATCAAAAACAGCTGCAAATGTGAGTATTATTACCGCAAAAGATATTGAAGAAAATCATTTTCGTGATTTAGCGGAGGCTTTGAAAAGTGTTAATGGTGTTACTGTTACGGAAGCATCTATGAGTAGGCAAGATATTGTTCGGTTAAATGGTGATGATCGTGTAATTGTTATGGTTGATGGAAGAAGAATGAATATGGATAAGGGTACGGCGACGGATAGAGCCGGCATTGATTTAAAAACAATTCCATCATTAGCGAACATTGATCGTATTGAAATTGTTAAAGGAACTGCATCCGTTCTTTATGGGACAGATGCCGTTGGTGGAGTAATTAATATCATTACGAAAAAAGGTGCAAAAGAGTATAAATCAACGATTGATATAAGCTCGGGATCATGGGGAATGAAAAATTATGAAGTTGCAACTGAGGGCAGTGAAAAGGATTGGAGTTGGTTCGTAACTGCTGGCAAATCTGAACAGGATTATATGAAGTATAAAGATTTTAAAACCGGTGATACGAAAAAAATGTCTAATAGTAATTATGATAAAAATAATTTTACGCTTCGTTTGGATAAGGAGATTAATGATAGCAGTTCGTTAACGTTGAATGTTGAACATATGAGCGATCATAGCGGTCAATGGTATCAAGCTCCGGGCTTTGGTTATTCGGGCTGGGGTGGATTTGTGTCCAACCATTATGAGAATGATACGATGGATAAATTAATGAATAATTGGGCGATTACCTATCATTTTAAAGAAGATACAGATATTCCGGGATATTTTCGTTATTATTCAAACTATACCTCACAGGGATTTAATGATGTTGATGGTGGATCAGGATATGCGGAATACAGCAACCATGCAAAAGGCTTCGATTGGCAAGATGGGTGGCGGTTAAATGAAAATAATAAAGTTATTGCCGGCGCTGAATGGCGAGAAACACGGGTAATAAACAACGGTGCTGGTGATTACGATGAAAAAATAAATAATAAAGCGATTTATTTGGAAGATGAAATTACATTAAGTGATCATTGGACATTTACACCGGGGATACGCTATGATCATCACAATATGTTTGGTGGAAAAACGACGCCGAAAGCATCTTTTAATTATAAATTTGATGAATCGGCTAATGCATATATTTCATGGGGAAAAATTTTCAATGCGCCGAATGCGGATGATTTATTTTGGAATCAACCAGCTTGGATGATGTATGGAAATCCTAATTTAAAACCGGAAACAGGAGATACAGTTACAATCGGGTTTAATAAACAGTTATCTCAAAATACTTCTCTATCTACTAGTGCATTTAGAAGTAATGTAAAAGATGCAATTCGTTGGAATTATGATCCAAACACATATATTTCAACAGTTGAAAATATTGATGAGCAGAAACGCAAAGGATTTGAAATAGCTTTACAAAGTAAATTAAGTGAAATATGGAGTATTGATGTTGGATATTCTTATTTAAGTGTTGAGAATAAGCAGCCAAATGCGGATTATATTACTGATAAAAATAATAGCCAACCGAATGGATATCGCATTGGAATACATTATAATCTTGATCGCTGGAATGTAAACTTATTTGGAACTGCTGCTACGGGGAGAAATTTAAATAACTTTACTTCTGCTGGATATTGGGTATGGGATGCCAATATAAACTATGCAGTAGAAGATAATTTAACAGCATATTTAAAAGTTAATAATATTACAAATCGTGATTATGAATTAACTCCATGTGCTGGCAGTCAGGGTGCATATCCAATGATGGGACGCAATATCCAAATCGGGATGAAATGTACTTTTTAGGTAAGTTATTAGGAAAAGGGTGAAGTTGAATCTTGCTTGAATTGGTAAATTTATCAAATTACTCCATGGATAATAATTTAATTAAAAATGATGCGAAAGAGCTTGGAAAATTTTTAAAGCAAAATAACTTAGATGGTATTGAGATGATGCTTTGGGAACCGTGGGATTCTAATTTGCATCCGGAAAAATTTATTTATGGTGTGCATTTACGGTTTTGGAGTGATTGGTTAGATTTTTGGCTAGGAAATTCACAAGGCTTGAAATTAAGTTTCCCAAATACGGATGCGATTAAATCTTGCTTTGGTGGTTTGACGCGAAATGATTGGTTAGCTTTATATAAAGAGAATATTTCAGCAGCAATAAAAATGAATCCTAAATATCTTGTTTTTCATGTTAGTCAGGCAAGAAAAGAGGAACTTTATCATTGGAAGTTTCATTATAAAGATAATATGGTTATTGAAGCGATCATTGAACTTGTGAATGATCTTTCAGATGTGATTCCAGAAGGTGTAACTTTGTTATTTGAGAACTTATGGTGGCCGGGCTTAACTTTGTTAGATAGAAATATCGTAGAAAAACTAATGGCTGGAATTCAGCATAAAAATAAAGGGATTATGCTGGATACGGGACACTTGATGAACACAAATCAAAACCTAGTGACGCAAGAAGATGGTGTAGAGTATATTTTGCAAGTTCTGAATAATTTGGGAGCAGAAAGCAGATATATAAAAGGAATTCATCTACATTATTCATTATCGGGAGAGTATGTCAAAAAGATTAGACAAGAAAACATTACTCGTGATTATTCTATAGGCAATATTATGGAACATGTACTAAAGATTGATGAACATCTTCCGTTTACTACACAAACGGTGCAAAAAATTGTGGAAAAGATACAGCCTCAATATCTTGTGCATGAATTTATGCAGACATCAACTTTGGATTGGCAAACTAAAGTAAGAACACAGCAACGTGCGTTGAGAAAATTTTAAATAAAAGGATATGCTATGAACGCTTTGAATAAAAAAATTATCATTTTAATTGTTTTAGTCGCTTTATTTTTGCTTACTTTTGCAATGTCCTTAAGTTTTGGGCAAATTCAGATTCCTTTTTTATCTATCGTAAATATTCTTACTGACCAATTAAATTTGCCAATACTAACGAATGCCGTTCCAACAGCTGAGGATACCGCTGTTATTTGGCATATTAGAATGCCTAGAACGCTTGTTGGCATTTTAGTCGGGGCGGCGTTAGCTGTAACGGGTGCAGTAATGCAGGGCGTTTTTGGTAATCCATTAGCAGAACCGGGAATTATTGGTGCATCAAGTGGAGCTGCACTGGGAGCTGTATTAGCTATTTCTACGGGATTGACTGCTATAGGCATGTTTTATATGCCTCTTTTTGCGTTTATCGGATCTTTGGCAACGGTTGCATTAACGATTTTTCTTGCTATGCGGAATGGGAAAATTCCCGTCATGGTATTATTACTAGCCGGCGTTGCTGTTAGTATTTTTTTAGGAGCATTAACTTCAGGAATATTGACTTTTATGAATGAATATAAATTGAGGGAATTTTTATTTTGGACCGTTGGCGGATTAGACTATAGACGCTGGGAACATGTGTATTTGGCAGTTGGTCCAATTGTGCTTGGTATTATTATTTTATGTTTATTAGCTAGACATTTGAATATTCTTGTTCTTGGTGAGGAAGAAGCGCGCTCTGTCGGTATGTCGGTAGGCAAATTGAGAATGCTTTTATTATTCATTGCTTCACTAACAACAGCTACTGCAGTATGTGTCAGTGGTAGTATAAGCTTTGTTGGGTTAGTGGTGCCACATATTATGAGGATTATCTTAGGAGCAGAACACCGGATTTTATTACCAGCCTGTGCCTTAGCTGGAGGGACTTTTCTATTAGGGTGTGATACGGTGGGAAGATTGATTGCGCAGCCAGCGGAGATCCGCGTGGGTGTAATGACTGCTTTAATGGGTGCACCATACTTTTTGTTTTTACTTAGACGGGCGCAGCGGAAGGGGCAGCTATAATGAAACAACCTATACTGATTGCAGAAAATGTCGGATTAGCGATAGACAATTATACTATATTACAGGACATTAATTTTACAGTAAATCCAGGAGAGTTTGTTGGTATTATCGGGCCCAATGGCGCAGGTAAAAGTACGCTGCTAAAAAGTTTACGGGGAATTCATTCGGCAATAGGAACTATCGAAATATTTGGGGAAAATCTACATACATTATCTGAAAAGCAGATTGCGCGTAAAGTTGCTTATATGCAGCAGGAAATTAATACGGGATTTGGATTTTCAGCAAAACAGGTTGTGTTAGCAGGACGATATCCTTATTTGGAATGGTGGCAGAATGAAAGTGAAGAGGACTATGCAATTGCTGAAAAATATATGAAATTTACAGGTGTCTCTCATTTAGCGGATAAGGATATTAATCATATGTCAGGTGGGGAAAAACAGCGTGTATTATTAGCGAAGGTTCTTACCCAAGAAACGGATTTGATCTTTCTTGATGAGCCTACGGCTAGTCTCGATTTAACGTATCAAGAAGAGATTTTTCGTCAGTGCAAAGAGCTTTGTCGTCAGGGAAAAACTATTTTGATTGTTGTTCATGACATTCGCTTGGCGGCAAAATTTTGTTCTCGATTAATTTTACTGAATAAAGGTAACGTTTTAGCGGATGGATTACCAGAAGAAGTAATCACTACTGGTAATTTACATCAAGCGTATCAGATGAATGCAGCAGTGTTTAATAATTATGTATCGGGACTGCTTGATATTTATACTTATCATAAAGAGGATAGAAATGATAGCAAGCAACGGATTCACATTATTAGTGGAGGAGGGATTGCTTCGGATTTAATAAGAAAGTTATATGAACAGCATTATAAGATTAGTACGGGGGTATTATCAACTGGAGATGGAGACGCAATTGTAGCGTCTGCATTTAAAGCAAAGGTGATTTATAAGGAAGCTTTTGCTCCTATCAATGAATCAAGTAGTGAGGAAAATCGCATGTTAATTGGTCATGCAAACTTTACAGTACTTTGTAATATTGCCTATGGAATAAATAATTTAATGAACTTAAAAGATGCATTTATTGCAAAACAATTGATTATTTTGGAAGATACACCGATTGAAGAACGTGATTATACAAATGGGGAAGCAAAACACTTATACGATGCATTAATACGGCAATCACAAGTACAAGTAATGACAACAAATGAATTTATGCATTTAATGGAGCAGAAAAATGGAGTTTTTAAATCAATCTGAAACATCGACAAAGATGCTATTACTTAGTTTAACCGGTACCTGTAATTTATCATGTAAGTATTGCTATGCGAATGAACATGCTGCTGATTTTATGTCAGTTGAGACAGCGATTCAAGCAGTAGATATTGCTGCAAGAAGTAAAGAGAAGTTTATCCTTCAATTTAGTGGTGGAGAACCGCTGCTGAATTTTCCGGTCATTCAAGCGGTGATTGAATATGTTCAGCACAATAAAATTCCTGCATTAATGCAGGTGCAAACAAATGGAACGTTAATTACTGAGAAAATCGCGAAAATCCTAAAAAAAGGAAAAGTTGCAATTGGCGTTAGCATAGATGGGAGAACACAGGAAAATGATAAGCAGAGATGTTTTCCAAATGGTAGTGGATGTATGCAGGCGATTTTAAATGGAATTGAAATTTTGAAACATCATTCTATCCAAATCGGTGTGACTTGTGTTGTGACAGCTCAAAATGTAAATAAATTAACAGGGATTGTAGAGCTTGCCTATTACCTTGGAAATGTAAGGCGAATTGGGTTTGATTTACTAAGAGGACAAGGACGCGGTGCAGAGATAAAAGCGGCGGAACCTCAAGATGTAAAAGCGGGATTAGAGGAAGCATTTACCGTAGCTCAAAAGCTTGAGAAATTAACGGGACGTAAAATGTTGTTTGCGCAGTTAGAACGCGTGGAAAAATTAAAGGAAGGCAGCTTAACAACTTTTGCTCATTGCCATGCGATGAATGGTGCTGCAATTTATGTTGATGCAACTGGAGATATCTATGCTTGTGCTTCTTTGGTAGGTAATCCTGACTTTTATATTGGAAATATTAAAACGGGTGTGGATAGACAAAAACAAGCCAAGGTTGCAGAGGTAATAAAAAATAGTTTGCATTTTTGCTTAGAGTGCAAGGATTTTTCGTTGTGTGGCGGGGGGTGTTTTGCTAGATGGTATGGCAGCAAAGAGAAAATGGCATATCTTTCGGAATGTAGCTTGAAGCGGACTGCAATTCATTGTAGTTAATTGGAGAAAAATATAAATTTATGCATTTAAAAGCTTGACTATATAGCCACTATATAGTTTATGATGAAAAACGAATTTCATAATCGCGCAATAGGTGCCAAAAGGCTTAATAGGGAAATCGGTGTAAATCCGATACGGTCCCGCCGCTGTAATGAGGAGCGACTCCAAATACGTCACTGAGAGAAATCTTGGGAAGGCTGGAGAAGTGATGAATCTGAGTCAGAAGAACTGCCATTGCATGATCATACCATTAGACCTGCGAGCGACAGGGATGGGAGATATACAGTGAATACTGTTTATTTTGCATGAAAAACTCTGTACGCAAATCGCGTAACAGAGTTTTTTTATTCTTTTCTATTAATTATTTTTGGAGGAATCTACAATGAAAAGGGATTTTTTACGAAAAAGAACAGTTTTAGCCACGATTGCTTGTACTACATTTGTTTCGTTAGCATTGCCAAGTGTAGAAGCCGCTACCTTAGATGAATATACGCTAGACAATGTTGTTGTTACAGCATCTAAAATAGAACAAAATGCTTTTAAAGCACCTGCAAATATCAATGTTGTTACGCGTGAAATGTTAGAAAAAAATCATTATACAAACTTAACGGATGTGCTTAGAGATGTTCCAGGTGTTACTATTCAAAACTATGGAAACGGTGGCGGAAATTATACTTCAAACAGTATTTATATTAATGGAACAAAAAATATTGTAGTTCTTATTGATGGAATGAGAGTAAATACAAATGGTAGTACTTTCTCAAAATTTAATGCTTCAGAAGTAGTAGATATGGATAGCATTGAACGAATTGAAATATTAAAAGGGTCAGCTTCAACACTTTATGGCTCAGATGCTTCAGGTGGTGTAATCAATATCATTACACGTAAAGTCGCTGCAGGTGATAACAAAACTTCCTTAGAAATTACAGGTGGCAGTTTTGGCAAGGAACAATATAGTCTTTTGAATACGGGAAGAACGGATGACAATGTTTATTGGATGCTTGCCGCGCAAAAAGATATTAGTGGTGATTTTAAGGATGGGCGCGGCAATACAATTCAAAATAAAGTAAATGCAAACGATTTTAATTTTAAAATCGGCAAAGATTTTGATGAAGATACTTCGCTAATATTTACTTACGAATCTTATCAATCGGATTATTTACGCCCCAAAAATGGTGGCCTTCATGAAACGCAAATTAGTGAAGGTGAAAAAGACCAAAGAAGATTGAGTATTTTATCCACAAATCGCATTTCTGAAAGAGCAGTAAATCAGATTTCCTTATATCAAAATAAGAACTATCTCAATGATAACTATAATGACTCAATGAATGTATGGTTAATGGACTTGGAGACTTCAGGCGTAAGTGACCAGGTAACCTATACAACAGAAAATCATACTTTAGTAGGCGGCTTTGATTTTTATCAAGATAAGATCAAGAATTATTCTAGTACAAGTTATGGTTATACAGATGCTTGGCGAGATCGAACGATTACAAATCGTGCCTTTTATTTGCAAGATGCTTGGCATATGAATGATGAATGGACATTAACGACGGGGATTCGTACAGACAATCATTCCGTATATGGACGTCATAATACGCCAAGTGTTGTATTAGGTTATGAAGCGAATGACAATACAAATTACTATATGAGTTATAAGGAATTCTTTGTATCGCCAAATCAATATCAGTTGTATTCCTCTTACGGCAGCTTAGATTTAGAACCGGAAACAGGAAAAACAATAGAATTTGGTGTGAATCACAAATTTGATAAAACTTTCACTGGTAGTTTCAACATATTTAAGCGAAAAGCAGAAAATATGATCGGATTTAATTCGGATACCTATAAATATTACAATGTTGGGGAAGAAAGTGCCCGTGGCTGGGATATCCAATTCACAAAACAATTGAATGATAATTTTAGTGCAAATGTAGGTTATACGCATTTATATATTGATCCGGAAAATGCATATTCAAATCCAAATCAGAATGGATATTTACCGCGTGGTGCTTGGAATCTAGGGTTGAAATATGAAAAGGATCAATTTGATATGCAGCTTAATGGTAGAGGAATTATTGATCGAGAAGGTCGTAAGGGAAAAAATATTGCAGATGAATTTACATCCTTTTGGATATGGGATGCAGCAATCAATTATCAATTCGAAGACAATGCAAAAGCGTTTATTCGTGTGAATAATATTTTTGATAAATTCTATACAGATCAATGTTATGATATGGATCCAGATGGTAGTTGGTATTCAGCACCAGGGCGTAACTTCCAAGTTGGAGTTCAATATTCATTTTAATCATTTTCGCATTTTGATGATAGAAGCAATAGGGCTGATAACAGCCCTATTTTGTTAATATAATGAGCAATGGAGTAAGAATATGAGCAGGATATTATTTATTACAAATATGGAACATCATGATATTGGAATGAAATCAGCCCAAATTTTTGCAGAGGCAAAAAGTCAGCTAAGTAATTTTTTTGTGCAAGAATATATAAATGATAGTGAAATTTGGAACAAACGCTGGGAAGAGAAAATTCGAGTGTGTGATTTTGTTTTAATTTCATGGATGGGAACGGGATTGTGTTGTGATTTTCTAAAAAAGTCCTCAATGTATATGCGACAAAAGGAGATTTGTCATCTTTATCACATCATGGATGCTGGTGACGATGTACTGGATTTAGGCTTAACCCACGAAGAAAAAAATACAATTTTTAAATATTTTAGCTATGGAGGATTAGAGAATTTCTCAAATTTATGGCTTTTTCTTGCAAAAACATTTTGTAAAAAAAATTGTCAAGTAGAAGAACCGAAACAAATGCCCTGGGCTGGGGTATATCATCCTAATTATCCGGATGAGACCTTAAGTATTGAGGAGTATTTGGAAAAGAAGCAATCACTCAATAAGCCGATCATTGGTATGATTTTTTCGCGGGAAGATTGGTTATGGCAGAACTTATCTTATCCAAATCAAGTAATTGCTGAAATTGAAAGGCAAGGATTTATTCCGCTTGTGATTTTTACTACGACAATGGCAAATGAAGAAACAGGAGCGGTTAACTTACAAACCAATATAGAAAAGTTTTTTTATCAAAATGGACACCCTATAATTGACGTGTTAATTAACAATTTTGTTTTTTCTTTGACGGTTACGGGATTTGTTGCATTAGAAGCATTAAAAAAATTAAATGTTCCAATCTTACAAGCGTACCATTTATATAATACGTATCAATGGTGGAAGAATAGTTTTGTAGGAATGTCTGCGAATGAATTATCCTATGCGATTGCATTGCCTGAATTTGATGGAATTATTCATAGTGTACCAGTTGCAACACAAGAAGAATTAGAGGAGGGGGCACATACAAAATGTATATTAGAAGAACGAATTGAGCGGTTAATACAAAAGGCTGGAAAATGGGCTAAATTAAATAAAAAGCAGAATAAAGAAAAGAAAGTTGCAATCATATTTCATAATTATCCGCCAACAAATTCAAACATCGGAAGTGCAGCAAGCCTTGATTCTATTGAAAGTATTCGCTTGTTATTAAAAAGGTTAAAAGAGGATGGCTATCAGGTAGATCATTTGCCTGTAAGTCGCGAAGAATTTATTGCGGATCTAACAAGTCATGCCACCAATGATCGGCGGTTTATTTCAGAAAAACAAATTTTAGAAGCTGATGGGAAATTAACAAAAGAACAATATCAAGCTTATTTTGAGACTCTGCCACAAGAGACAAAAAAACAGTTGATCCATGATTGGGGAGGAGTGCCAGGCGAAGTATTTTGTTATGAGGATACTTTGCTGATTCCGGGAATGAAAAATGGAAATGTTTATATTACAGTACAGCCTCCACGTGGATTTGGCGAGGATCCGGCCAAAATTTATCATTCGCCGGATTGTGCTCCAACACATCATTATTTAGCCTTTTACCATTGGATACAAGAGATTTGGCAAGCAGATGCGATGATTCATGTAGGAACGCATGGAAATTTGGAATGGCTTCCAGGAAAAGGCGTAGCGATGTCAAACGCTTGCTATCCTGACATTGCTACGGGAAATATGCCGAATATTTATCATTATTGGATTACCTGTGTTGGCGAAGGAATTCAGGCAAAAAGACGTAGTGCTGCATGTTTAATTAGTTATTTATCTGCACCGATGACCGTTGCCGGAGTGTATGAAGAATTAGAAGAGCTAGAAAAACTTTTAGAAGAATATGTTCATTTCCAAAAAGATATCGCTGCCGAGCAGAATAAAACGATATTGGAAGATTTAATTAGGCAAAAAGCAGCTGAGTGCAGGATTGAAGAAATCGTTGATTATGGCGATTTTAATGATTATCTTGGGAAATTGCACGTTTTTATTACGGATATAAAAAATATGCAGATTCATAATGGATTGCATATTTTGGGTTGCCCTCCAGAAGGGGATGAACTAATTGAGTATTTGTTAGAATTGACACGGTTAGAAAATGGTGAGATTCCCTCGCTGACAAAAACAATTGCGACTATGATTTATGGATATGATTATTACGTCTTGTTAGAAAATAGCGGTACTTTACTTCCCGATGGAAGCAAGACTTATGGCATTTTATTAGATGAAATTCGGCAAAAGTGTCGTGAAGTTATTGTGCTCTTGTATCAACAGCAGTTTGAGATAGAACAAGCAGAACGAATCTTCCATTTATCCTGGACGGAAAAATTAACTGAGCAAGAGCGTACAGAATTTTTAAAAGTAGCTAGATATATTTGTCAACATATTGCACCAAGTTTACTTTTGACGACTTTGGAGATTGAAAATACCCTGCGAGCATTGAATGGTGCTTATATTGAGCCAAGTGCATCTGGAGCTCCAACGAGTGGTGGTGCGGATTTGTTACCGACAGGGAGAAATTTTTATAGCGTTGATCCCAAAACTCTACCGACAGAGGCGGCTTGGGAAATCGGTAAAACGATGGCGGATTATGTAATCGAACGTTTTATCAATGAGGAGGGGCATTATCCTGAGAGCGTAGGCATTATTTTGTGGGCAACGAGTAATTTGCGTAA